>NZ_CP019791.1:2125486-2429127 GCF_002007645.1 Anaerohalosphaera lusitana | reverse complement strand
TGCGCGTGGATCTAAGAAACATTTTCGCCAGCAAGAGTTTCACTGCATGGGCAGTCTGCTCGCTGGCGTTTTTATGCGCAGTGCTTGGAAGCTGCCAAAAAAGAACCACTGTCGAACCAAAGGTCGTTCCTGCTGAAGCTCGCGATCTCAATATTCGTGTGCTCTTGAAGAACAACGCAGATTCCGCCAAATTGTCGACTGCCGGCGGCTTCGACGTGGCCTGCACCGACGGAACATCCGCCCACTTCACACCCGGTGAAGTTGACATCGTACCCTGGAACGGAATGATACGGCTGGGCCGTCATTCATTCGCGGGCGATGTAGATTTGCAGGTAAAGGACACATTCGTCACGATCGACGGACGTAAGTACCGCGGCGATGTTCGTATCATCATCGATGCACGCGGCGGACTGGATGTCATCAATGAACTCGATGTTGAGAATTACCTCGCCGGTGTCGTCGGTGAAGAGATGCCCGCCTACTGGGAACCCGAAGCGCTCAAGGCACAGGCGGTAGCTGCACGAACTTACTGCCTGTATATCAAACACAGGTTCGGCACCGACCGGCAATGGGACGTCAAAGCTACCGAAGCCAACCAGATGTACGGCGGGCTGGAATCGGAATCCGCCATGGTAAGAACTGCACTCGACGCGACCGCAGGACAGGTTCTGACTTGTGATAACGGCGACGGCCCAGGCGGAATATTCCCAACGTATTACAGTTCGACCTGCGGCGGACACACGGAAGACAGCAAAAACGTCTTCGGCGATTCATACAAACCCCTCAGCGGTGTAGACTGTCAATACTGCAAGAAGACCGCAGGCGAAAAATACATGAACTGGAAGCCTGTCGTACTACCCTCTTCGGTCGTAACCGCAAAGATCACCTCGGGATACAGCAGTCTCGAAGGGCTGACCACCGTAGATAAGATCGTACCGACACGCGTAAGTGATTACGGCAGTACCGGTCGAATCGCGATGCTGAAGGTTGTGGACAATAAAGGAAAGACCGGCATCCTGAGAGGCGAGGATCTGAGACTGACGCTCGACCCCAGCGGAAAGGTACTCAAGAGTACATGGTGTAATATATCGAAACAGCCCGACGGCAGTTTCAAATTTTCTAATGGGCGTGGTTTCGGTCACGGCGTGGGAATGTGTCAATACGGAGCACTGGGAATGGCCAGAGAAGGATTCGGCTACAAAGAAGTGCTGTCTTATTATTATCCGAATTCTGATCTGGTGAAGATTTACTAAGCATGAGTGTTTTTGAAGTTCTGACTAATGATAACGGCAGCTCTGCAAGACGCGGCCGACTCCAAACCGCACACGGCACCATCGAGACGCCTGTGTTTATGCCCGTGGGCACCCGCGGCTCCGTCAAGGGTCTTACCCCCCTGCAACTGAAAGATACCGGCTCGAGCATCGTTCTGGCGAACACATATCACATGATGATCCGCCCCGGCGCGGAGATCGTCGATGCTCTCGGCGACCTGCACGGACTGATGGGCTGGGACGGACCGATACTAACAGACAGCGGCGGATACCAGGTATTCTCGCTCAGCACACTGAACCGCGTCGGCGATGACGGCGTGGAATTCGCGAGCCACATTGACGGCCGAAAAATATATATGGACGCCGAGATTGCCACCACCGTCCAGAATCAGCTCGGTGCGGACATCATCATGTGCTTCGACGAGTGCACCCCCTTCCCCGCAAAACGCGAGCAGATCCAGGTCGCCGTGGACAGGACCATACGCTGGGCCGAGATCTGCAAAAAGACGCACAGCCGTGATGATCAGCTCCTTTTCGGCATCGTCCAGGGCGGTGTCGATCCTGAAATGCGATCCTTGTGCGCAGAAGAACTGATAAAACTTGATTTCCCCGGATACGCGATCGGCGGCCTCAGCGTGGGTGAGGGTCACGAGAATATGATCCGCACCACACAGCACACAGCGGCACTTTTACCGTCCGATAAACCGCGATACCTCATGGGTGTCGGCATGCCCGTGGATATTGTCGCAGCGGTCCATGCCGGTGTGGATATGTTCGACTGTGTACTGCCCACGCGAAACGGACGAAATGCATTCGCGTTCACGAAGAATGGTCCGATAAGAATGCGGAATTCAATGCATGCGCAGGACACCGGCCCCATTGACCCCGATTGCCCATGTTACTGCTGCCGAAATTTCGGCCGGGGAACACTGCGACACTTCTTCAATGTCGGTGAAATGCTCGGTCCGATACTGGTAACGATCCATAATATAGTGTTCTACCAGCGGCTGATGGCCGAAATAAGGGAGCGTATCGAGGCTGGAACTTTCAGTTACTGGGCTCTTGAATCCATCGAGCTCACAAACGCACTGGAATCGGAATCAATTTCGGAGTATAAAATAGCCTGAGTTTGCAATTTTTTCTGACACACTCAGATATTTTCTGATAACATATAGCAAATTTTGCCGACTTCGTCCATACGGAAGCGGCAGGCGGGAATGTACCCGCATCGGTTGATATTGCAACAGCGTCACGAAATTAGAAGAAGAAGGGATTTGACATGAATACTTATTGGATACTGGCGGCTAACGGAGCAGAGGGTGAAGAAGGTCAGGTAATTCAGGGCGGCCAGGCTGAAGAAGGCCAGACCGAAGAAATGACAACAGAAGACGGCAGTCAGCAAACACCCCCCGCAGACGGTGAAGGTCAGGGCGACGCGCCGGGCTTCGGCTTCGGTCAATTGCTTCCGCTGATCATTATTTTCGTAGTTTTCTATTTCCTGATCATCCGCGGACCAAAGAAACGCCAGCAGCAGCACAGCAAGATGGTCAGCTCGCTCAAGAAAAACGACCGCGTCCGTACGATCGGCGGCATCTATGGCACAGTGATCGACATCAAGGACAATGAGCTCACCATCAAGATCGACGAGAACACAAATGCAAAGATCAAGGTATCACCCGGTGCTATCGCTGAGGTAGTTTCGGATAAATCTGAAAATAAATAACAGCGTGAATTTGCTTGAAAATCTAGTTCGTTTTGTTTGGGAATAAGCGATGGGTAAAAATCAAACTTGGAAAATTATTCTAATCCTGGCACTTGTAGTTTTCGCACTCTACCAGGTATATCCGCCACAGGACAAGCTCAAGCCGGGCCTGGACCTTGCCGGCGGTACGAAGCTGATCTATGACTTCAATACGCAGGGAATGTCTCCGGATGAAACCGAAGGACTTGCAGAGTCACAGATACCGATCCTGAGAAAACGTATTGACCCTCAGAACGTGGCCAATCTCGTCATCCGCCCTCTCGGGGACACACGTATCGAGATACAGCAGCCGCTCGCGAGCAAGGAGACCATCGAGAAGCGAAAAGCTTATCAGCAAGCTCTCGATTCGCTCGAGGATGAGAACCTCAATCTCATGCGCGTCAAGCGTGCTCTTGCTGCAGACAAAGAAGAACGCCAGGAAGTCTTTGCCGAATTCGCAGGTGATTCCGAAACACGCAACGAAATACTTACCGAGCTGGCAAGCACATATGACAGACTTACCGCACTGCAGTCTGAAACCGAACAGCTCGAACAGGAACTCGAGACACTGCAGAAGAAAGTCGATGCTGCAGGGCTCAGCGGGGAAAGACTGAGCAACCAGGCAGTATACTGGAACAAACTCGAAGGCGAAGAACTTCAGGATCGTATCGACACCTTCGTCGGCGAGACTGAAGAAGCAAAACCCTTTGTCGAGCAGTACATCGAAAAGTACGGCCAGCTTGCAAATAAGCTTAACCAGATCGCTGATCCGGAAGACGGTGCCAGAGTCGCCTTCAAGGATGCTGAGCAGCGTCTCAACCAACTGAATCTCAGCATCACTCGCCTCAAGGAAATACTTGACCTGCCCGAGGACTCTGTCAAACGCACCGAGATGCTCAACGAGCTTAAGGAAAGATTCCCGGCCCGCGAAGAAAAGATCGAAAATGTTATCGAGGCTTATGCAGAGTATGCGCCGGGTGCAGGCAGGCTCGATGATCCGGAGGATCTCAAGAGGATGCTTCGTGGTAGCGGTAAGCTCGAGTTCAGGATACTGCCAACCATGCGAGACGGCACCATCGCCGAAAGCAAGGCCCGCGCACTGGTAGAAGCTCTGCAGACCAGAGGACCGCAACTGGCTTCGACCAATGAATACAAGTGGGTCGAGGTCGAAGACTGGGAAAATTACAGCCAGGGTACCGGCATAACCGGCACCTTTGGCGAAAAGCATTATGTGCTCGCAAGTGACCAGCCAGGCGAAACCATGCTTCACACTGGTGACGAGGAATGGTCGCTCCAGAGGGCCTATCCGACTGTCGATCAAAACGGCCGTCGCGCCATCGGGTTCGAGCACGGCGAGATAGCAGCGAATATGTTCTACAGGCTGACGAACAATAACATCGGTCGCCCGCTTGCTATATTGCTGGACAACAAGGTCATCTCAGCACCCAAGATCAACGACGCTATCCGCAGCAGCGGTATCATCACCGGTGAGTTCACACCCACCGAACGTGATGACATGATCAGCAAGCTCAATGCCGGTTCGTTCCAGGCAAGTCTCAGTGAGGCACCTTCGAGCGAACAGACCATTGGGCCGACACTCGGTACGGAAAACAGGGACCGCGGTATAAAGGCGGGCATCTACGGCGTCATTATCGTCGCCGTCTTCATGCTTGTCTATTATCTGCTGGCCGGTTCTATTGCCGACATCGCCCTGCTGATGAACATTCTGTTCGTCCTTGCTATGATGGTAACGCTCAACGCGACATTCACCCTGCCTGGTATCGCGGGTCTGATCCTGACGATCGGCATGAGTGTGGATGCTAACGTGCTTATCTTCGAACGTATACGCGAGGAGCAGAAGCAGGGATCGTCCCTCCGCTCCGCTATTGCCAACGGCTACCAGCGAGCGTTCCGAACCATTCTCGACGCAAACATAACCACGTTCTTCGTTGCCCTGATCCTTTACATGGTTGCATCGGAAGAGATCAAGGGCTTTGCGATCGTACTCATGCTCGGTATCATCTCGAGTATGTTCACGGCTCTGTTCGTAACGCGGGTCGTCTTCAACTTCCTGCTCGACAAGCGGGTTATCAAGGACCACCTGGTCATGCTCCAGCTTGTAGGCACACCAAAGATCAACTGGATGAGTGTACGGAAGGTATTCTTCTCCGTATCGACTATCCTGATCGTGGGCGGCCTTGCGGTATTCTTCCTGCGTGACGAACAGACGAACAGCAAGTACGACATCGAATTCACCGGTGGTACAAGCGTTCAGATCGATCTCAAGGAAGGTCACGGCCTTACCACCGATGACATCGCTGCCATGATTCACCAAAAAGGCGAAGAGATCGGCAGCCCCGCACTGCAGACGGCCAAAGTCTACACCGTCGGCGAAAGCGGCGATCAGTTCCAGATCAGCACCACCGAAACCAACAATGCTGTCGCAACTATAGAACTCGGCGAAGGCGTTGAAGCCACAACCGAAAACGTGCAGGCCCAGTTGCAAAAAGCGATGTCCGATACCGGCACGCTCTACGATCTGCAGGTTAACAAACAGGATTCTCAGTTCACAGTCAAGACGACTACAGTGAACAAGCCTCTGGTTTCTCAGACCATCGAAGAAGCCTTCGGTGACAACGTCACGATCGAGGGCATCGAAGTCAACGAGGTAGTCAGTGAAGCAGTCCGTGATACTTTCGAAGGTCTGCTGGATGTGCGTGAAAATCTTGAACCCCAGATCACAGCCGCTGAACAGATCACGGAAGCTACACCTGAACTCAGCGAATACCTCGGCGGGGTCATGATCACTGTTGAATTGGACAATTCCGCCACGTTCGGTGAGATCCAGAGCCGATTCGCTGATGTTCGGTTCAAGCCTACAATGGCAAACATGCAGTGGTACAATTCGCAGCTCTTCGCGAAAGATATGACCATACCTGAGCCGGGTACAGAGCTGAGCGAATTTGTCTACGTCAGCGTACACCCCGAGGCTGGTTACCGTGAGTTCAGCGAAGATGAATGGCAGAGCTTCATTGAAGGCGAAAAGTCCAAGGTTCTCACAGCAGCATCGATGGAAGAATCGCTCTCACGCGTAACACAGGTCGATCCGTCGATCGGACAGCAGGCCAAGGTTCGTGCGATCATCGCCATCGTGCTCTCGCTCATAGCTATCGTAGCCTACATCTGGATCCGGTTCGGAACAGCACGCTACGGATTTGCAGCGATAGCGGCCCTTATCCATGACGTGTGCATAACGCTCGGTGCCGTAACGGTCTGTACTTTCATCGCGAAAACATCGCTTGGAAGAGCACTCGGCATCATGGACTTCAAGATCAATCTTGAAATGATCGCGGCCTTCCTGACGATCATCGGTTATTCGCTGAATGATACGATCGTTGTCTTCGACCGTATCCGTGAAAATCGCGGCAAGGGCAAACTCACGCCGCACGTAGTATCCAACAGCATCAACCAGACTATCTCGCGAACCCTTTTGACATCGTTCACAACATTCGTCGTTGTGCTTGTTATGTACATCTGGGGCGGCGAAGGTCTGCGAGGCTTCACCTTTGCAATGCTGATCGGTATTATCGTGGGTACATACTCTTCGATCGGAATAGCTGCTCCGATCCTGCTCACAGGTTCGGCTGAATCCGAAAGTGAAACTAAATAAGAGAGTTATCGCAAAGGGCTGCGGGTCATGCTGATCCGCGGCCCTTTTTTGATTATCATGCCACGTGATCTGAAAATCGGCATACTCATAGGATTTCTGTTCGCCACTGCGGCTACTGTCACAGTATCCATGTGGCCGACCGAGGACCTTGCAAGCCGTCAGAAGCGGGCATTCGAAAAGAATCAAAGCAACAACGAGATCACTATAGATCACAGCACCTATGAGATGCCTGCCGACGTGGACGATAAAGAGTCACAGGAAAACTCGCTGAAATGGGGTCTGAGTGAAGATCACCCTGCAGTCGCTGAGGACGACCTCTTTGATTCGCTCGATACGACAAAGCGGAATTCAGAATCCGCCAACCCAAAGAATGAAAAAGTGCATGTCGTCACCAAAGGCGAAACGCTATCTTCTATTGCCCGCGACTACTACGGCAATCAGTCCAAATGGAAGCTCATCCAGGAATCCAACGACATCGATGATCCCAAAGCCGTTCGACCCGGCATGGAGCTGGTGATACCTCAGTAATCCTCAAGGTATTGAGCCGCCTCTTGATCCACCAGCCAGGTCACCTTTTCCAGAATAGGCCAGAGTGTATGCACCGGATAGCGTACCTCATCCGGCTCACTCGTAAGCACATCTCGCAATGTTTCCGCCTTCCCCCGGCCGGATATCATTATGAGAATATGCTCAGCTTTGCGGATCACAGGATAAGTCAGCGTAATGCGATTGATGTTTTCCCCCATGAAATATACCGGGCTGACTATATCCTCGGTATCAAAAAGCACCACAGAATTGGGATAAAGCGACCCTATGTGGCCGTCTGCACCCATTCCCAATACCAGTAAGTCGAACTGCGGCTTCTCACCCGCTGCAAGATCAAACACGCTCTTTATCTGGTCTTCGTACTGATCGACAGCTTTGGAGTACTCGGTCTCTTCACCGCTTATACGGTGTATATTTTGCTCCGGTATACCGACCTTATCCAAAAACGTGCTCGCAGCCAACCCGTAATTGCTATCTTCAGAATCGGGAGAAACAAAACGCTCATCGACCCAGAACAGATGCACACTGTCCCATTTAACAGAATTCGCCTGCTCGCTGCTTCCCAGAAGCTCGAAAAAACGAACAGGTGTGTGCCCCCCGGATAACGCGACTGTAAAAACCCCCTTTTCCTGGATCGCCCGACTTGCATCCTCACAAAAGACATCCAGTGCCCTTTCAGCAAGCCGATCTGCATTATCAACGCGGTCGAGATTCAGTTTGGCGTGTCTGGTCTTTTCCATTGTTACACCTCTCTCAACTCAACAATTCCCGCTCTGCGTCTACTCTTTTATTATTACGCAAAAGCTCGCCAACCGCCAGCTTAAAATGCATAGACGTATTGATTTGTTTAAAACTCCACAAGAAAGGCATAAAATGAGCAAATGAAGCAAAGCTGCTTGTAGCCTCTAATCTTCCGGCATTTCTCGCCGTTTCTGCAGAAATGACTCGAGAATACCCGCCGCTGCCACAGCATCCAGATGTTTTTTCTTCTTTTTCCGGGTAAGATGCCCTGCCAGCTTGTTCTCCGCCTCGAAACTGCTAAGTCTTTCATCGTGAAAAAAGACCGGAAGATCAGTAACCTGCGAAAGTTTTTCGGTGAAATGACGCACTCTAGCGGCACGATCGCCCTCAGTGCCGTCCATATTGAGAGGAAGCCCCATCACGAAACCCTGAGCCTGCTCCTCCTTAGCAATTTTCGCAATTCGATTCGCAAGCCCGCCCTGGCCTTCAAGGACCGTAAGTGGAAATGCCATAGTCTCCTTCTCATCACAGACCGCCAGCCCGGTCCGTTTTTCCCCGAAATCTACTGCCAGAAACCGCATTGAAAATCCCTAAAGGTATTTCTCTCCACCATGCTGTTTGACGACTTCGAGCAGTTCCTTAAGCCGATGCGCCTCATCCATCGGACACACCAGGGTAGCATCCGGACTATGAGCCACAACCATATTTTCCAGGCCGATAACAGCGATAAGATGGTCCTCATCCTCCGTCACGAGAATATTATTCTTGCTGTCTATCAGTTCGCTCTGCCCGGCAACGACGATATTATTGTTCTCATCAGAACTGATGATATCCGCCAAAGCTGAGAAAGACCCCATATCACGCCAGCTGCAGTTGAGCCGAATAGCCTTCACATTTTCAGCCTGCTCCATAACACCATAATCGATGCTGATCTTGGGCATCTTTATGAACCACTCTTTGAGTACATCTTCCTGCCGGGGCCCGTCCCACGCCGCAAAAATCCGTTTCAGCGGCTCCTTGGAAGCAGGCAGATATTTCTCGATATTCTTTAAGATCGTCTTCGCCTGCCAAATGAACATCCCGCTGTTCCAGAGATACTCGCCCGAGCTCAGATATTCACGGCTCGTTGCGATGTCGGGCTTTTCACTAAAACTGTCCACGTCAAATATTTCATTCGTGCAGGATTCGCATTTATGCGGCTCACCGACCTTGATATAACCAAGCTGAGTACTCGGAAAGGTCGGCTGGATGCCGAAAGTGATCATTGCATCAGGATTCTTTTTGACGTATTCAAGCCCATCACTGAGAGCCTGCTGAAAAACGTCGGTAGGTTCTATAAGTTGATCGGCAGTGACCACGGCCATCCTGGCATTCGGATCATATTTGCTCAGGACCGTCGCAGCAAATCCGATCGCGCCGGCGGTATCGCGCACAGCCGGCTCAGCCAGTACGTTCCCATACGGCAGATCCGGCAAATTCTCCCGCACGATATCCGCATACCCGGCATTGGTCAGCACAAGGATATTCCGCGGATCGAAAAGAGGTATCAGCCTGTCGTAACATCGACGGAGCAGCGTATTGCCCTCGATAAGCTTCAGAACCTGCTTCGGACGCGACTTACGGCTCAACGGCCACAACCGCTTCCCAGTACCTCCTGCCATTATTACAGCGTAATCCATTGCATGGACCTCTTCAACAGAATGTGAGCATTACGCCGGGCGAAATCATGTCATCCCGGAAATTGTCATCATATCAGAAAACTGTCATCGATCTCGGCAACAGGGCTGATATCCTTCGCCATATCCGTAAAGCCTTCACGACCCATCAAAGCGAAAGTTGCCTCTTTGCCCAGCTCAACTGCCGGCTGATCGTAAGCATCGATACCAAAAAGCAGACCAGCAAGCGACGTGGTCACTTCAAACAGATAAATAAACTCACCAACCGCATGAGCATCGATCTTGTCAAACATTACCGTCATACACGGACGCTTATCCTTGAGCAAAGCATACTCAGTCGCAATCTTCTCACTGTTGAGCAGCTTGGACATTTTCGCCCCGCCCAGATAACCCAGCTCCGGAGCACAGTCCGGATTACCGCCGATAGTTATATCGTTTTCAAACTCGTTAACCTGCAGGAATGTGAACAGTTTGTCGTTAGGCCCCTCACGGTATAGCTGAACCTGGCTGTGCTGGTCAGTCGTCCCCAGAGCCTTAACCGGTGTCGGACCCACGAATATATCATGCCCCCGCAGATCCTTGCTCTTACCCAGACTCTCGGCCCAAAGCTGTCTGTACCAGTCAGACATGTCCTTGAGATTATACGAATAAGGCATCATAACCGATATCCGCTTGCCGCAATTGTAATAGTTCCAGTTAACTGCCGCATTTATCGCTGCTGGATTCTTGAAGAAATCTTCGGTCTTGACCCTCTCGTCCATCGAGCGTGCCCCTTCGAGCAGTTCATCGATATCGATTCCGCACACAGCCGCACTCAGCAGACCAACCGGACTCAGCACGCTCCACCTGCCGCCAACACCATCCGGCACCTCAAGGCTCTTAAAGCCAGCGTCATCGGTGATCGTCCGCATCGTACCCTGTTTCGAATCAGTCGTAGCAACAACCTGCTCACGATAGCCCTTTTCACCGAGCTTTTCCAGCAGTACATTGCGTATGGTCAAAAATTGTGCAGCAGTCTCAGCCGTTCGGCCGGATTTGCTGATCACGTTGAATACCGTCTTATCGAGCTTATCGTCGACCCAGTTCAGAAAACTCGCCAGTTGGGCGGGATCAACATTGTCAAACACGAAAAGACGCGGACGCCCTGCTCGCTGCTTCTCGTCCAGGTTATACATATATGGATTCAACGCGGTCTGCAACGCTATGTTTCCAAGAGCGGACCCGCCAATACCGAGTACGACGAAATTCTCGTACTTGCCTTCCAGCTCCCCCGCGATCTCCTTGACCTGACGCGGATAATCTTCATTGTAAGGCAGGTCCCTGTATGCGACCTGACCGGACTCGCGCATCTGATTGAGTTCAGAAATGACCGGCTTGGTCTGGTTGGCGAGCTCCTGAAACTGCTCCGCATTGATACCGTGTTTGCGTCCGATGATATCCGCAGTCACATTCTTATAGTATAACTGAACTCTGGGTTTTCCCACGAGCAAACTCCTTTTGTTAGACCTGTGTTAGCAATTGTCATCCGCCTTCAGGCGATCCGTCCGAACATTTCAGTGTATTACCAGCCCGCAATTTGGCAAGTATTTTCTGGCAGATTTTGTCCTCAGCGATACGAACCGAATTCTCGCCAAGTAAATTTTAATGGAACAACCGATCGCCGGACACCTTATCAGCCTTCTTGCCGGCCGAACCACTTCGCAGCTCTAGTTCGGCCCCTCCCAATCCGTTGAAATATTCAACTCTGACCCTCTGCAGGCCCTTCTCAAGAGCTATGCTGCCGTGTTTGGCCTCTCTGGAGTGCAAACCGTCGTTGTCTACAACCTCCCGGCCCGCAACGGTCAGTCTGCTGCCGTCGTCACTGATAAGTTCGAAATCATACACATCAGTCGCTGGCACGGATATGTATCCTTCAAAAATCATTGCGAATTCTTCCTGACGCTTTCTCCTCTCGAGGTCTACCTGAGTTGTAACCCCAAACCCAGTCGTATTGTCCCTGTCAATATCCGACAAAGTTTTAACCTCGCCGTCATACTCGTAATACTTGTATTCAAGGCCAGGTCGAGCTTGTTCCAGCTTAACGGCCTCTGCGGGCTTGACCTTCTCGAATTCTTTTTCCACCTGCTCGCAAACGAGGTGGTCACCATAGAAGGATGCCGCCTTGACAGTTATTGAAGTGCTTATTGCAAAAGGCTCCACATACAACTTGCTTTGGGATGTGACATCGCTGCCGTCAAGCGTGTATCTGATCTGCAGTCCCGGCTCGCTGCTCAGCTTCAGAGTAAGATCGTCAATGAACATTTCCGAAACCGACTCGATCCGCGGAGGATGGAATGTTACGGGCTTTTGTTCGGCATATTCAAGCACTACCACTGTATCCACAGAATTAACTGCCGACTCCACTTCCGCCAAGTCAATGCTTATACCTTTACCGGCTTTCCTGGCAGTAAGCTTCGCATCACGGTCCGCCAGCAGGTATGCCTCGTCCGGCAGGTTGCCCAGCTCAGGAATCGACAGGCTCGAACCCGACGGCCAATCGAATACATGCAGGTAAACCAGTGTCGTTCCGTCCCCGGTCATCCTCGTAGTGCATCTGCCCCACCTGGTCGAATCCGTTGATCTGAAGATGCTGCCCTTCGTACCATAGATCGATCGACCATTGATCTCCAGCCATTCACCTATTTCCCGCAGCCTGTCCGCACTTTGCGGCGGTATAACGCCTTCACCCGTCGGCCCTACATTAAGCAGATAGTTCCCGCCTTTTGACGCAATATCCACCAGGTTTCGGATCAACGCCTTCGCGTCTTTCCAGTCCCTGGCGCCCTTGTTATATCCCCAGGAGCTTGTAATCGTCATGCACGTTTCCCAGGGCCTGTCAGAAGCACCGCGTGGGATCCTCTGCTCGGGAGTATCGTAATCCATCGGCAGACCTATGCGATCATTGATTATAATATCAGGCTGCAGCTCGTAGGCCATGTCACAAATCTCCCACGCCCGGTGCTGACGTGGCCCATGATCCCATCCCCCGTCAAACCACAGAACCGCTATGTCTCCATAGTTCGTCAAAAGCTCGCGCAATTGCGCCTTCATATAGCTAATATATCGATCATAATCCGCATCATCCGTTGAACGCTTGTCAACGGCCCGGCGGGGCAGATAGTCAGGATGATGCCAGTCAAGCACAGAATGATACCACCCCAGCTTCATATCATGACGCCGACATGCCTCGGCCAGTTCTTTCATAATATCACGCTTAAACGGCGTCGCCTGCACATCATAATCGCTCGCTTTAGAATCCCACAGCGCAAAGCCCTCGTGATGCTTTGTGGTAATCACGATATACTTCATGCCCGCCTGTTTTGCAAGCAGCACCCACTCATCAGCGTCGAAATCAGTTGGATTGAACCGATCGGTCAGCTTCTCCCACTGCGCAGTCGGTATACCCTGAGGCAGCCATTCACTGTAACCGCCGTACTGCTGACCGTTCCACTCACCTGCGGGCACAGAGTAAAGGCCGAAATGAATGAACATGCCGAAACGAGCATCACGCCACCATTCCATCCGTTCAGCTCTGTTGGATCGGACCTCAGCAAGATTGGGCCAGCCACTGCTTTCAGACGGCTCCACAGCAAACGCATTCGAAACACTGAACAGGACCACCAGAACGACGAACGTATGCAACCAATACAATTTCCTCATACCTTGCTCCTCAAAAAGTGCCGCATCGTTATGAACTTGCTGTTTTGTATGAAATCAGCCGCTCAGCTTGGTCAGGTTCGCATATTTGAGCATCAACGTCTTCACCTGCCCCGACTGAAAGCGAACCACAATAATACTGTTGTCACCCATGTCCTGAAATTCTTTCACCCGCCCCGTTCCGAATTTCCTGTGCTCCACCAGCTCACCCGTTCTGAACGGAGCTTCCTTCTTCTCGATCTTGGAACCGAACCCCGAAGGAGCCACCTGCGAGAATTCCGTGTCATAGGTATAGCTCTCGAACTGCTCTTCCTTGGGTGTATAGCCTATCTCGTACAGGAATTTCGAAGGAGTGGTCCTCAAATGCTGTCCCCGCATCGTCCGGTAGCGGGCATGGCTTATATGCAGAACCTTCCTGGCCCGCGTAATACCCACGAAGAAAAGACGCCTCTCTTCTTCAAGTTCCTCTTCACCGCCAACCAGGCTGCGTTCGTGAGGCAGCAAACCCTCTTCAAGCCCTATGATAAACACGTTGTCGAACTCCAGCCCCTTGGCTGCGTGCAGCGTCATCAATGACACACGCCCCGCCTCTGCATCGTAAGCATCGGTATCGCTGTAAAGTGCTATCGACTGAAGATAATCGATAAGAGACGGCTCCTCGGTCATCTCATCATAACGTGAGGCGGAATTGATAAGCTCATCGATGTTCTCGATCGCGCTTTCTTCATCCTCACCGCCGGCTCGCAGACTGTCCAGCAAACCGCTCTCGTCAAAAACACGCTCCATCAAAGGCGCGACCGGCCCATCCGCATCGGCCCGCCACTTTTCGATCATCGCAGCAAAGGCCTTCACCTTGGTCTGCGTCCGAGGCGTGATAGTATCGATCGCATCCGCCTGATTCATCGCGTTGAACATCGTGATGCCGTACTGGCTCGCATAATGCTGAACCCGCGAAAGCGTCATCTTGCCGATACCACGTGAATGCGTACCTACCGCCCTCAGCAACGCCATGTCATCAGAAGGATTCGCGATCACCTTCATATAGCTCAGCATATCGCGGATCTCTTTGCGGGCATAAAACTCCACACCCCTGACAACCTGGTACGGTATCTGCTGACGAACGAACGCTTCTTCAACCGTTCGGCTCATAGAATTGACACGATAGAACACAGCTATCTCGTTGGGGTCCGCCCCCTCCTCGATAAGAGCCTGGATCTTACCCGCAACTTCAACGGATTCTTCAAGACCGTCGCCGTAACATTCAATCTCCGCATCCGCACCCCGGTCATGCGTCGCAACCAGCCGTTTCTCCTTACGCTGGGTATTGTTCGCAATGAGAACGTCCGCCATCTCCAGAATGTTTGGCGTGCTGCGGAAGTTCTCTTCGAGCTTGACCACTACCGCATCGGGCCAGTCCTTCTCGAACATCAGAATGTTCTGAATGTCGGCCCCGCGCCACTTATAGATGGACTGATCCGGATCACCCGTAACGCAGATATTGCGGTGCTCCAGCGCAAGCCCCTTCGCGATCTGATACTGTGCGTGGTTGGTATCCTGGTACTCGTCAACCAGCAGATACTGATAGCGATTGCCCAGCGCCTGCCGAATATCAGGATTGTCGCGAAGCAGAAATGCGGTATTGATCAGCAGATCGTCAAAATCCAGCGCATTGTTCTTTTTCAGCAGCTTCTGATACTGCTCATACACCCTCCCAGCAGTCTTGAGGTAAAACTCGTCCGCTCGTTCCAGTATCTGCTCGGGCGTTTCGAGATCGTTCTTAAAATTGGAGATCGCAGAGAGAACCTTCGCAGGAGTGAATGTTTTGCTGTCTATGTTGCTGTTCTTGATCGCTTCTTTAACGCACCGCCGCTGATCGTCGGTATCGTAAATGCTGAAGTTATTGCTGATACCTGCCGCATCAGCGTACATTCTAAGCAGACGAACACACAGCGAGTGGAACGTGCTGGTATGCACACCCTCACCCCCGCCCCCTGCCGCGAGACGCTCTCGCATTTCCTCAGCGGCTTTATTGGTAAATGTTATCGCACAGATATTCCACGGCCGTACACCCGCATCGATAAGTGCAGCGATCCGGCTTGTGATCACGCGAGTCTTGCCGCTGCCAGGCCCCGCAATTACCAGCAACGGGCCGTCCTTGTGAAATACCGCTCTTCTCTGAGATTCCGTTAATTGATCGGTAGTGAAAGCTTGTCGGGTCATTCATGCAATCCATTCAAAAACCTGTGAAACATTCAGCCGTTACGAATCCGTGAACGGCATCTTCGTGGACTGCACATTAGAAATGAACGGGCCGATAATGTCAAAGGCTTCTTGCGAACAAGTAAAATTTCGCAAAAACTGCTGCCGCTAAGCCAAAAAGCGCGGCAGCTAACTAGCAGCGCCGGCCTCCTCCTGCTGCTGAAGCTCCTTGATGAAGTCCTCATGCTGATCACTCAGCTTTTCAAACAGTTCCGGCCGCTCCAGTTTCACGCGATTCAGCAAACTCTCACGCATATACTCCGGATACCCGGGATCATTGAGGAAATCCAGAAACGCCAGATAACGTATCTTCTCGAACGGCGGAAGCGTTACCCGATCCACTTCCTCAGTATGGAATTCTTTCGCGAATATGCCGTAAATATCTTTCGCCCACTTTTCGTTCTTGTAAGCTTCGTCATCATCACCGACCGCGTATCGGAAATACGCCTCACGCAGCGACCCCATGAGCATCTCATGTATGTCCTTGATACTGTAGCTCTTGACTGTCTCGACGAGCTGTTTCCTGACGAAAATATCCAGCGGCTGACGATGCTCTTCCCGCGGATAAAGCCTGTTCAGCTCACGATGGATCTTCAATGCCTTCGCCTTGTGTCCCATATGATAGAAGGAAACTACAGCGTTCACCAAAAAGTTCTTATGTCCCGTATCGAGACCG
Organism: Anaerohalosphaera lusitana; assembly: GCF_002007645.1. Classification (GTDB taxonomy): domain Bacteria; phylum Planctomycetota; class Phycisphaerae; order Sedimentisphaerales; family Anaerohalosphaeraceae; genus Anaerohalosphaera; species Anaerohalosphaera lusitana. The sequence continues at coordinate 2,412,851 of NZ_CP019791.1, read as the reverse complement.
CGAGGCTTACCCTCGAGCTCTTCGTACTTCAGTATCTTTTCCTGCCAGACACGATTACACGTGTCAAACATCCTCATATCCGGCCGCGTAAAAATACTCGCAGGCCCCTCCGGAACGGAATACATGAATATCTTGCCGTTACGGAAAAGATTCTGCAGACTGTGAAATACAATACGGTCCGTATTCTTTTCATCTATCGAAAGCTCACCAGGAGTACCTGCCTTTTCAAGCCCAAGCTCCGCCCAGTAGATCGCGTGCGCATCCGGGTGCTCCCAGTTCAGACTCAGCCGCTCACCGTCTTCCGACCCGATCTCCACCGGCCCATATTTTTCGTTAAGCCGATCCATTCTCGCCGGGTCCATCTTCCACTCGTTCCTCAGCGTATATGCATTCACGAAAACATCAAACTTCGCCAATGCCTCACTATCATCGTAATCCTCCAGCACAAGAGCCGCATCTTCAGTGAATCTCGAAGGCATTTCCCGCAGCGTACGATAGTTGTCTACAAGCTTTTCGACGTCCGCAAACGCCGGGTCAGCCTTCCGAAGGAACTCAACAAACTGAGCGACCTCCTCATCTTTAAGAATGCTTTCGACATCCTCCGGCGCAGCAGCCAGCATCGCAAAATAATCTCGCGACATATCCCCAAGCAAAGGCCTCATCGCCAGCGCCAGCTCGCGTTTGTAATGCTTGTTACAGTCATCAGCTATGCCGCCTATCTTATGCTGAAAGATCCACGCAAGCTGCCTGTACAGCGATATCTCTTCCGGATTGTAATCTATCCCTTTATCTCTCAGCAGCTCGTAACCGTTGCGAACCCACTTCCAGCGTTCCTCCCACTCACTCGCCGGACACGCCACCGAAATATTGTATGCCATGTTCCACGCCTGAAACTCCCACACCGATGCGAAACGCGGCTGCAGCGTCGTTATCCACTCCGCCAACTGCTTCGCATCAAAAAACTGGCCCTCTTCCTTCAACTTGTCCGCCCGCATCCACAAAATGTCAACGACAAGCCCGCGGAACGCACCCATCGCAACCGTGGTAAACGCCAGCGAAGGAGGCGCATTCTCCAGCGCCTCGTTGCTCACAAGATTCATCTCTTCGCGAGCATTATTTATATTGTCCAGCCTGGTCGATGCGCCAAACAGCAAAGCCGCACCCACGAGCAGACATGAAAACCAGATTAATCTATCACGCCATCGCATATATTCACGCTCTTAAACAATAACCTTAGCGACTTCTCGAAGTCTGAAGAAAACTATGCCCAGCAGGGTCAATATGCCCGCCTTGATAATAACAGTGTAGAACATCGCCTGACTCAGCACCGACATGCTGATAGCCTCCGCACCGATCATGTACTCCGTCGGGTTGAACCTGCCGTCGAATTGAGGCAGCAGCCACAGAAACCCCTTGAAAATACTGTAATACACTGCCGTTATGTCATGGCTCAATGTTGTAAACGAATCCAGCATGAATCCGTTGAATGTCCCAATGAAGAAAACTGCTACCGACACAAGTACACCCACCGGAAACGACAGCCACGTAGAAACGAATACGCCTAAGGCCGCAAGGAATGTTAACTTGGTCATTATCATCAATACAGCCCTAACGAAGTTCCCTTCAAACGTCCCCGACTCATACAGAAGCTTGACATCCTTCGGAATGACCGTTGTGTTGTTCTGGTAAGTATTCACGAATCTCGCAGCGACATAGCCGTCTGCCGCGATCGCATCTGCAGGCACCTGTATCTCCTGCACTGTCCGGATTACATCGGCCGGGTCCAGACGGTAGATCGGCGTTTCCCATTCCCCCACATCAGCCTCGGTTTCCTGCCGCAGATCGCCAACAAACCAGGTTCCATAAACCTTACTGTCCGGCGGATTGACCGCTACATTGTATTTGTATTCAATCGAAAAATGCTCATCATCGCCGAGCAGTTTCACATCTTCGAATTCCCACTCTCGTGATTTGCCAACAGCAACCGCATTACGCCTTATACGTTCCTGATTGAAAAGCTCGTTCAAGGCCTCTTGCTCGCCCATGCCCTCAGGTATCTGCCCCTGACGCTTGAGCCGCTGATACCGTTCCCGCACTTCCTTCACCACGTCCTGCAGATCGATCGGATCCTCCACTGATGCACGCGCGGTGAAAAATTCCCGCTGCGCCTGGGCCATCTCGGTCTCATCCGCATCCGCCAGCTTTGGCATGAACATCGTCAACCCGTAAATGATCGCCGCAAACACAGCCAGCAGAAACGCGTCAAGTATAACAATGCCCAGCAGCTTGCCGCATACTATCTGGAACCGATGCACGGGCTTGGAAAGTATCAGGTATATCTGCTTGTATTTCAGATCGCTCGTCAGCGTATATGTCGCAACGATGATCGTAAGGATCGACAGAAGCATACCGGTCAGACTCAGCCCGTAACTGATGAACGTCTGCAGCTTACCCTTCAGCGTCCCGTCACCTGTAACGATCATGCCCATCAAAGGCAGTATGATCAGCAGGCCCACTATCACCAACAGAGCAACCTTCATGCGCAATATCTGCGAAATGGTATTCCTTGCGACCGCCCAGACTTTACGCATCGCTTGAGCCCCCCTGCTCGTCCTTCTTAGGCTTGTCCGTAGCACCGTCACCACGATCCATCAGGCCCCGCAGCAGATCGTCCTTAATATCCTCTGTCGATTCCGGCTTGACCTCTTCGGGCTTCGATTTGCTGACTTTTTCTGTCTCGGCCTGCTCAGATTTGCCCCCGGTCAGATCCTTGAGGATAGCATCTTTCTGTGCCGGCTTGTCACTCTTATCCTTTTCACGCGACACCTGTTCGGTCTCGCTGCCCGCCGAAGTCGTCTCTGCCTCAGACTGCTGTTTGGGCTGATCGGGCTTTTTGGAACCAACCAGGCCATCCAGAACAGACTCCTTCTCCTCTTCTGTCTTTTCTTCTTCGGTCAAAAAGCCTGTAGCACTTTCAGAATTGACCGCACCACTGGTCGGCTGCTTGGCCTTCTGAGCCTCTGCAACCGTCCTCACGAAGAATTCTTCCAGCTTGTCCATGGGCTTTTCAATCTCGCACTCACCCTGGTCCTGCTGAACGATTTCCCTTATCCTGCTCATAGCATTTTCGCTGAGCTGGCCGGTCTTGATCTGCACCTCATCGCGGTGCTGCAGCAGAGAATTGACCTCACCTTCGACATGCATCTTCCCGCCGTACATGATTCCGATACGGTCACAAACATCTTCAACATCCGCCAGCAGATGGCTGCAAAGCAGTATCGTCTTGCCCCGCTGGGCGAGTTTCATTATCAGATCCTTCATCTGACGCGTACCGATCGGGTCCATACCGCTGGTTGGCTCATCGAGAATCAGCAGATCGGGATCATTTATAAGCGCCTGCGCAAGCCCTATACGCCTTGCCATACCCTTCGAAAACGTACCGACCGGTCGGTTTGCCATACCCGCAAGACCCACCATCTCCAGCAGCGACTCGATTCGCGACTTTCGCACACTCCTCGGCAGACCAAATATCTTGCCGTAAAATTCGAGCGTCTCTTTCGCGCTGAGATACTTGTAAAGATATGACTCTTCCGGCAGATAACCAACCCGCGAGCTGATATTGGTATCCCGGCTGCTTCCGCCAAGCAGAAACGCCATGCCCTTTGAGGGATGCAGCAGCGACAAAAGCATCTTCAGAGTCGTGGTCTTACCCGAACCGTTCGGACCGAGCAGGCCGTAAACCTCGTTATGCTTGATCTGCAGATTCAGGTCATCAACCGCGATAACCTTCGCCCTTCCCCACCAGTCCGGGAAGATCTTCGTCAGCGACACTGTCTCAACTGCGTATTGACCATTCTTATCAGACACGCAACACCTCAAATATGAAAATCAAAAAAACCGCAAGCTAAAATCGACTGCCGCAATCACTACGCAGCCTTGTGGATTTCGTTCGTCTCTTCTATATGTGCATCCAGATGCTCACCGTACCTGACCAGCCGTGCACTGTTGAAGATGACGACCAGTGAACCTACAAAGTGAAGCACTGCCGCCAGTACTACATGCAGCAGACCCGCCGCCGAGGCACTTACACCGAGAATGATGAAGATAATGCCGAACAGCAGGTTCTGATTGATCACCGTACGAGTCTTACGCGACAACTGTACCAGGAACGGCAGCCTCCGCAGATCGTCACTCATCAGCGCGATCGAAGCCGAATTGATCGCAACGTCACTGCCCGCAGCACCCATCGCGATACCCAGATCACCTGCCGCAAGAGCCGGTGCATCGTTAATACCGTCACCAACTACCGCTACCGTATGACCGTCCTTGCGGACACGTTCCACAACCGCCAGCTTATCCTGCGGCAGACAATGCGCCTTGTAGTCCGTGCACCCGAGCTCAGCAGATACGCGGTTGGCAACCTCTTTGCGGTCACCAGTAAGCATCGTGATCCGTTTGAGACCCGTGCTGAACAGTTCTTCCACTGCCTTCTGTGCTTCCGGACGAGCCTTATCCTGCATACCTATCCAGCCAATGCACTGACCGTTGCGGGCCACATACAGCGTACTGAAGCCCTGCTCCTCGTGCATCATCGGATCGGGCAGACCGCTGATATCTATAGCTTCGTCCTTCAGGAACGTATCACGACCGACTATTACGTTCGCCTCACCAACCTTGGCCTGCACACCCTTACCGAGCACTTCCTTGAAGTCCTCCGGCCCATCGAGCTTGATATTCGCCTCTTTTGCCAGCTTGAGCAGCGCCCTTGCAGCCGGGTGCTTACTGAGCTGTTCCGCACTGGCAGCCAATTCGAGCAGTTCCGATGGCTCAACACCATCTGCAGGCTCCAGACGCGTCACGAAAAGCTGACCCGTCGTCAGCGTACCCGTCTTATCGAAAATAATAGCTGTAATATTGCCCGCGATCTCCAGGATCGAAACGTTCTTGATCAGAATACCCAGACGTGCCGCGGAACTCAGCGCCGCCACCATCGCGGTAGGCGTCGCCAGTATCAACGCACACGGACAACTGATAACCAGTGCCGCGATCGAACGGTTCATGTCCTTCGTGAAGAACCAGATAATACCCGCGATCATCAGAATGGTCGGAATGTACCACTTGACGTTCTTGTCGATGATACGCATGATCGGGTTCTGCGTCTTCTCCGCAGCCATGATCAGTTCCTGCACCTTACCAAGCGTCGTATCCTTGCCCGCCTTGGTAACGGTAATATCCAGAGCACCGGTCAAATTCGTCGTACCTGCAAACACACCCATGCCCGGCACCTTATCCACAGGCAGCGACTCACCCGTGATCGTCGCTTCGTTCAGCGAGCTGATGCCCTTTTTGATCTCACCGTCAACCGGCACATTGTCACCAGGACGCACACGCACAATGTCGCCCGGCTTTAGCTTGCTAACTTTTACCTCTTCTTCCGAACCGTCCTCTTTGACGCGATTCGCAACGGTAGGAGTAAGCTTGATCAGCGATTCGATCGCCGCACGGGCACCCAGAGCCGTCCTCGTTTCCATCAGCTCACCAAGCAGCATGATAAACGCCACCGCACCGGCCTCGACGTACTCGCCCATCGCGAAAGCCGCCACGATCGCAAGCGCCGCAAGCTCGTCCATATGCATATGCCCGTGCAGCATACATTTCAAGGCATGCCATACTACCGGCAGCCCCAGCAGGATCGCACCGATCATCGCACAGAGGTCAGCGACCGCACTGTCCTGACCGTAAAACAATGGAGCGATCACGGCATTGAGCAAAAGAATTCCACCAGCAAGCGTGCCGAATAATGCGACACTGACACCAAATTGTGTGCTGTGCTGGTGCTCGTGAGTCAGTTCGTGCTCTTTGATTCCTATGTGTTTATGCGCCATCTTTTTCCGTTCTCTTTTGAAAACTGTATTTGAAACAGGGCTTGAACCGCCCGCTCATTTCCACGTTACCTGCCTTGCCCCTGCTCATCATCATTGTTGCGGACTCTCGCCGGGTCCCGATTTATGAGAATACGCAACTGCCTGTCCGTGCCCTCTTTGCCGGGCTGAACGATGATCTTCTCCTGAGCGTTATCGAGCACTTCCTCAACGGCATCCTGATAGATCCGCTGCAGTACCAGCTCGGGACGTTTCCTGTACTCAGGAAGCAACTGAGTTAGATAGTTTGCGTTGGCCTTTGCGGCCTCGACGATATTCGTCTTGTGCGCCCTTGCATCCGCAATAACTTCCTGGCTCTTACCAGCCAACTGCGTTAGAAGCTCCGCCCGTTGTTCGCCGTCGAGCTCATCTCCCTGCAAATCCGCAAGGATCGTCTCTGCACCGGCCCCGCCCGTCTCGCTCAGAATACGCCTTGCATAACCGCGAGCCTGGCTGATCATAGCATCGCTTTCCTGCTTAGCCTGATTCGATCGCTGGAACGCCTGATCCACCTGCCTCGGCCACGTGATCTGACCCGCCACACGAAGGCTCTCCACGTCAATACCCGTGTCGATGTCATTCAGCTTCTCCTGCAGCAGCATCGCCGCATCCTCGGAAATACTGCTCTTACTCACGATAGCATCATCAATGGTATACTGCAGCAGTGTCGCCGTGATCGCGTCCATCGTAAGCGCTTCGAGCATCGGCTCGATACTGTCCTGCATGACCGCAAGAACATCCTGCCCCGGCTTTGCCTCAGCAACATAGACGTTCCTGAAAAACTTCTCAGGATAATCAATAGTGTACGTCAGCATCCATTTCGAGTGCACGATGTTATAATCGCCGCCGGTCGACCCAACCACGTTCTCGTTCCGCGTAAGACAGTATCCATCTTCCAGCGGATTGAGCGTCGGACCCGGCCTTCGCTTGTTACCGGTCAGCTTTTCACGTTCAGTCTCATTGTACCACAGCTTGTCTATCTCGAGCGTCTGGCTCTTCGTCACCGGCAGAACAACGATCTCATCGATAGGCTCCGGAAACGCCCAGTGAAGCCCCGGCTCGAGTATATCACCCGTGACCGCACCGAAACGAAGTCTTATCGCCCGCTCGTTCTGCTCAACGCTGAACACACCCGAAGCGATAAACGCAACGATCACAAACGCCATGATCACCTTGAGAACCACGAACGTCTTCGCCAGCGCATTCTTCAACGATTCCATACCCGGATCGTTCTCTACCGGACGCGCCTCTTCAGCCTCGATCTGGGCCTCATTCTGTTTAATATCTTTGTCACTCATATAAAAGCTCTCAGCTTATTCCGTTTGCATTTCCCAGCTATTCTTCAACAGACACAGTTCTCTAGCTGCTCTGTCCGTCTGCAGCCACAGCATCCTCGCTCTGCTCTTCCGCCTCGGGCAGGTCGAGCTCAGGCAGACCCTTGAGCAGCTTCAGCGGATCACTGTCGGCACCAAGAACGATCGTGGATTTCTGCTTCAGGATCTTCTTCAGCGCTTCCAGATCACGTAAAAACATAGCAAGCTGCGGGTCCTCTTCGAGCATCTTATAATACTTCGCCGCTTCCGCATCACCGCGACCCTTGATCGCCTTAGCTTCCGCTTCCACGATCGCCAGAAGCTCGGTCCGCTTCGATTCAGCATCAGCACGGATCTTGCCCGCCGCAGCTTCACCGTCAGCGATGATCTTGGCAATGCGCCTCTCACGATCCGCACGAATACGGTCAAAGACCTTCTGCGTAACCGACTCAGGCACACCCAGCCGCTTGATGCCGGCCTTCGTAATGTCTATACCGTAATCAGTCTCTGCCTGATCGAGCCTTGCAAGCATTTCCTGCTCGATCTCGTTGAACTTGATCTTCTCGGGATCCGAGTTCACGAATTCACTGAACGAATACTGACCGACTACCTTATTCTGCGCATCGCGAACCAGGCTCTCAAGCTGCGTCTCAGCTTCCCTTTCGTTCTCGACGGACTCAAGAAATTTCTGCGGATCGCTGATCCTCCAGACAACATAACTCGTCACAAGGATCGGCTCGCCGTTCCTCGTATTCGTCTGCTCCAGGTCCAGCTCAAAGAAATGGTTCCGGCTGTCAAACCTGTGCACCTTATTGATCGGCACCGGCCATTTCATATACCAGTCCGGCTCGGAGATCGTACGCACAGGCTCACCAAAACGGGTAACGACCACGGTCTCTGTCTCACGTACCTGAAAACTGAACCAGTAAAGACCCAGCACACCCACGATCAAAAATACCAGAACGATAATCCAAAGATTCTTCATTTTATGAAATTCCTAATGTATATCACCACAAACTATGTTTACCAGCTTACTTTACCAGCCGTTACTGATCTTCCGCTAACATCTCATCAACCGACATATCCATCAGCCCCGGTGTCAGCGCTTCCTTGAGATCCAGCACAAACACCTCCGAGTCCTGTTGATCTGCCGCAATCACATACTTCCTTATCTTCTGCAGGGCTTCCTCAAGCACTATAAGCCTCTGCAGCTTCCTGTAGATCTCCGGCGAAGCCTGATAAGCCTTTAGCTGTCCCTCGAACCTCGTACCAGTCGCCTCAGCAAGCGTCGCCTTCTCAAACGCATAGCTCTTCGCCTCTCTGAGCTTCTTGAATATCTCACCTTCCGATGTCAGGAACAGTTCCTTCAGCTTCTCACCATACTCCAGCACAGCCTCCCGGTCGTCCTCTTCTTTAGCCACAGCGTATTTACGTGCAAAGTCATACAGCTCTTCCGCCTCGGCGATCGAACCGGCCAGACTGGTCAGGGCCCTGTTGCGCCCTGCCTGCGCCAACAGAATATTCGTCTGCTGATCCTGAACCGCGCCCACCTCCGCCTCATAATCCTTCGCAAGCTCAGGCGGCGGATGAACGCCCTGCAGCCCGACAAACACGATCTCAACACCGAGCTCAGCCTCATTCGCCGCTTTTTGTATCGCATCCGTGAGATACGAAACAGCACCTGAACGACCCGCACCAAGCAGACTCTCCCGATCACCTTCCACAGAAGAAACATCGGTTTCGATCGTCGACTGAGCCGCATACTTCACTACTTCACGGTAGCAGATGGCCTCAAGCGTCTTCTTAGCATCCTTATGATTGTACATGAATGATTTCAGATCATTAACCCGGTACTGAATAGGCACCGCGGCCCGCACCAGCCCGATCGGCGGCGCGCCGTCATCTCCTTCATTCCCGCTGCCGCCGTACTGCTGAGCAGCCGTGAGAAGATTGAACTCTTCCTCATAATGCTCCATCCCCCACAGCAGCGGCTTAGGCCCTGCATCATCGTCCAGCGGAACGAACCCGACACTGATCTGCTGAATTTTGGAAGTGGGATGAACGTATGCCTGATCAAAAGGCCACGGCAGCTTCAAAGTCATACCAGGCCCGACAAGCCGACCGCCGTTCTCGAAAGACCCGAAATGCTCGATGATCGCCTGCTCACCAGGATTCACTATCACAATGCTGCTCAACGCATAAAGAGTGAGCACAAAGAACAGGAACAGAGGAATGATCGCCTTCTCCAGCAGACGATAGAACCATGTCTGCGAAACCTTAAACCCGAATTGATAGTCCAGTGCACTCGTAAACGTATGCAGAAAACCGCCAGGCTCATTAAAGATCGCCAGCAGCCGGCTGTCAAAAGACATCCCCAGCACTTCGCCCTTGCGCCTCGGACGGTAAAAATCAAGAACACTCGCTATCGCCGTCTCAACACCAAGCACAATGATCAGAACCGGGATAACCCAGCCGAAAACAAATACAGGTCCGATAATGCGGAAATTCGCAAAACCGAAACAAACCGCCAGACCAAACGCCAGAACCGCCGTCGCGAGAAAACTGCTCCCGCCCGCACGGATAGGACGCCATTCGTTCTCCACGCTCATCCCGGTCGCAAAACGCGAGATCAAAAAGCTCAAAAACGCAACCAGCGCCATAAAGACTGCCGCAAGCTGCGGATTGATCAGATCGATGTCCTGCTGAGCAGGCACATTCGTCGCCAGATATATCCCTATACCAATATGATACAGTGCGATCACAACCGAAAATGCGGGCAAAAACCATTTCTCCAGCACAGCGAGCCGCTTCTGGTGTACAGCCATCAGCTCGACCCTGCCGCTGCCCCCCTGGAATATGGTCCCCGAATCCGAATCCGCTTCCATCTGAGCCATGTCCAGCTTTTCCTGCTCAGCCAGGCTCCGCTGATGGAACAGAATGATCAGCACAAGCCAGATCAGACCTCCTCCGAGTATCTGCCAGCTCAAAGCATGCGCCGCGAACGATTGATTTATCGCACCGACCAGGATCGAAGTGACGAAGAAGACCACGCTGAGTACCAGACCAGCGATCGATACATGTTCTGCCCGTTTGGACGATACCTTCATATCTCAATTCCCAACTACTGTGAACAATCTTTTGCGAAAAGCTGTAACAAATACTACTTTAAGCGTCAGCGGTTCTTTACAAATTAATTAGGGCGTAATATAACAATAGGACGCCTTTAAGTGTAGAACTAATTTCAGGAAAAATCCCGTGATCAAAAAAGTCTCTATCATAGCCAAAAACACGTTCGTTGAAACCATTCGACAACCAGTGTATGCCGTTATACTCGCATTCGCGCTGTTTTTGTTCGTACTAAGTCCGTCAATTGCGATGTATACGCTGGACGAGGATATAAAGCTCCTCCGCGAGATTGGCCTTTCTACGCTGTTTTTGACGGGTTTGTTCATCGCCATTTTTTCAGCTTCCGGTGCGGTCGCAGAAGAGATAGATTCCAAGACCATCACCACCGTCCTATCCAAGCCCGTACGCCGCCCATCCTTTATTATTGGCAAGTTCCTGGGGGTATTATCGGCCGTTGGGCTCGCCCATTATATCGGCACCATCGCGATGTTCCTCTCCATAAGGCACGGCGTACTCGAAACCGCCTCCGACACCCACGACTGGACCGTCATCACCGTCGCCGCCTCCGTCGCGGTTCTGGCACTGCTCCTAAGTGCTTTCTTCAACTACAGTTACGACTGGTCATTCACCTCCACCGCCATACTTCTCACCGCCCTTTTCAGCACCATAGGCATGGCATTTCTGTTTTTTATCGACCGCCACTGGGAATTTAACCCCTCCCACAACGGCTTCACCCTGTTCGATCTCAACGCATCAGTCCTGCTTTTCCTCGCCGTTATGATCCTCATCGCCCTTGCGGTGATGTTCTCAACCCGCTTCAACATCGTACTTACACTGATATTCTGTATCGTAATTTTTCTCGTGGGCCTGATCAACGGCTGGGCCTTCGGCCGATTCGTCGACCAGCACTGGTGGGCACAGATCGGCAGGATGGTCTTCCCCGACCTGCAGGCATTCTGGATCAGCGACGCAATCTACGAAGACAGCTCAGTACCAGCAAACTACCTCGGCATGACCGCACTATACGCAACCCTCTACACCTCCGGAATCCTAGCCTTCGCAATAGCCCTGTTCCAAAAACGCCAGGTCGGGTAATATCACCTGCATTAGCTAGAATAAAACTATATTTGCTATTCCTGGAAGTACCTAGGCCAGGTTAAAACGAATGTATTAACGGCTTGATTGTTCTCTGCTGGACCATCAGGTTTGGAATGTACATCTATTCTACCTTTGTGTGCGGTTGTAATTCGGTCAACCAAATATAGACCAGTGCCCGTGCCCTGCCTTCCACCCTCACCACTGTATTCTCCTCTATAGCCCAACTGGAAAATACGACGCGAGCTTGCCTCTTCCAAACTGATTGGGCATCCATAGTTCTGAATTGAAATCTCTAATGCTCTTTTCTCACCAAGATAAACATTATTGAATCTCACACTAATTTTTCGTTTATCGTTTGGTTTTCCATTGAATGAGTACTTAGCAGCATTTTCCAGCAAACATCGCAGTACAATTCCAATCTGGTCAGGCACAGCCTCAACTTCCCGATATCCGCTATTGTAGTTAATTTTAAACTCCAGATTCTTTTTTTGGGCCATAGATTCGAGCCGAGAGCAAATGCTCTTGAGCATACTATGAACCGTAATGGCTTGACCCCGAAAAACTGTACCGTTGCTGATTAGAGAGTATCCGTTATAATTTGTTAGTTTTTATGGAAAGGATGCTCTTATGAAACGCAAGAATCACAGTCCCGAACAGATCGTAAAGATGCTCCGTCAGGCGGATGCTGTAATCGGCTCCGGCGGTACGGTCCAGCAGGCCTGCCGTGAGCTGGGCATCAGCGAGGCGACCTACTACAACTGGCGCAAGCAGTACGGCCGCATGAAGCTCGACCAGGTCAAGCAGCTCAAGGCCCTGCAAAAAGAGAACGCTCAGCTCAAAAAGCTCGTTGCCGACCAGGCACTGGACAACGCCATCCTCAAGGAGGCGCTTTCGGGAAATTACTGAGCCCGGCCCGGAGACGCAAATCGGCCAGGCATGTTCAAAAGAGTCTGGCCGTATCCGAGCGTCGGGCATGCAAGGTGATAGGTCAGCCGCGAGCGAGCCAGCGGTATAAACCTCAGCAACAGCCAACGAACACGGCACTGACTAGCAAGATAATCGAGCTGGCAAAGGAACACCAGTGCTACGGCTACAGGTTTATAACGGCCAAGCTTCGTCAGCATGGCTGGCGTGTGAATCACAAACGAGTTCAACGAATATGGCGAAAGGAAGCGTTACAAGTGCATCACAGACGCAAAGGGCGAAAATCGAAAGGCAACAGCGACAACAGCTGCAGCGTGCAAAAGGCCGAGTACAAGGACCATGTCTGGACGTATGATTTCGTCAGCGACCAGAGCGAGGACGGGCGCAGCCTGAAGTTTCTCACGGTGCTCGATGAGTTCACGCGTGAGTCGCTTACGATAGAAGTAGGCAGGTCGATCAAGTCGGGCGATGTGGTTGAAACGCTGGAATACTTGTTTGCGGTCCGAGGCGTGCCTGGATTTATACGCAGCGACAATGGGCCGGAATTTGTGGCCCATGCGATCAAGAAGACGCTCGGCAAAAAGAACGTCGAAACGCTTTATATCGAGAAGGGTCAGCCGTGGGAAAACGGCTTTATAGAATCGTTCAACGGCAAGTTCAGAGATGAGGTGCTCAATCGTGAATTGTTTTACTCGGTTAAGGAAGCGAAAGTGATTGTCGAACAGTGGCGGATGGAATATAATAACCATCGGCCGCACAGCGGGCTGGACTACGCGACCCCGGCCGAGTTCGCCGCCTCGTGCATTGCTTCCGCTTCGCCTACGGCTCAGCTACAGCAATACACGACAGATGAGAAGGATAACTCTCTAACAGAAGCTGGTACATAATTCGGGGGCAGGTCAGTAACACGTCTAATAGATTGCGGAGATGGAGATAGTTCCTCTGAAAGTAAAATATGTATTTGCTTTGTTATTGAGTTGATTTCAGCAACATTATCATTCATCAACTGCAGAATCTCTTCCGCTTCCTCATTTTCATCGCTTTTTCGTTGATAACGAAAAAATTTCAGATCACTCATCACAGCCTGAACTGGAGTAAGCAATTGATGAGACAAAGCTCGCATTGGTGCAGCGACCCGCCCAGCGAGAAGCGTCTCACCAACTTGTAATAACCTAAACAGGGCATGCTCACGAAATTCACATTTCTTATCTCTAGATTCAACCTTAGCACGCTTAAAGATTTTCTTCTTTTTACGCGGTAGGTTTTTCTCGAACTCCCTTAGTAGCGATGTTTCGGTAAAACTCTTTTGGACAAAGAACGCTAAAGGCTGTTTAGTATGCTCTGAAGCCACATACTCAAGGTGCACACCAAATGGGCATCTAACTGTGCCATGCCGGTTAAAATCGCAGGAATTATAGAACTGCTGACAATAGTTTGGGTCTCGCACAAGTTGTTTGCACATAACACAGATGGGTAAAGATCCGTTTTTTATGTACTTAGGTATTTTTCCGCCAGGGGATAGTACGCCAAGCAACATTTTAGGAAACATACTCTGCGAATAAGCTAATAACGTATTTTCGGCCTGTTTTAAAGAAATCATAGTTTCCTCAAAGCATTAGCTATTCCTACCAGCCTTACCGTTGTGCTACCACACTTGCCGACTATGGAAGCCAAATTACAAACTCTGGCTGTGACATCCCCCTTATGCTTACTTATATTTCTCTTAATTCGAAATTGCAACCAGTGAAGTTTTGCTCTATCCACCATAGTCAAACGCTGATCAACTTCTGGCTTGACCCCGAAAAACTGTACCGTTGCTGATTAGAGAGTATCCGTTATAATTTGTTAGTTTTTATGGAAAGGATGCTCTTATGAAACGCAAGAATCACAGTCCCGAACAGATTGTCAAGATGCTCCGCCAGGCGGATGCTGTAATCGGCTCCGGCGGTACGGTCCAGCAGGCCTGCCGTGAGCTGGGCATCAGCGAGGCGACCTACTACAACTGGCGCAAGCAATACGGCCGCATGAAGCTCGACCAGGTCAAGCAGCTCAAGGCCCTGCAAAAAGAGAACGCCCAGCTCAAAAAGCTCGTTGCCGACCAGGCACTGGACAACGCCATCCTCAAGGAGGCGCTTTCGGGAAATTACTGAGCCCGGCCCGGAGACGCAAGGCGGCCAGGCATCTTCAAAAGAGTCTGGCCGTATCCGAGCGTCGGGCATGCAAGGTGATAGGTCAGCCGCGAGCGAGCCAGCGGTATAAATCTCAGCAGCAGCCAACGAACACGGCACTGACCAGCAAGATAATCGAGCTGGCAAAGGAACACCAAAGCTACGGCTACAGGTTTATAACGGCCAAGCTTCGTCAGCATGGCTGGCGTGTGAATCACAAACGAGTTCAACGAATATGGCGAAAGGAAGCATTACAGGTGCCTCACAGACGCAAAGGACGAAAAACGAAAGGCAACAGCGACAACAGCTGCAGCGTGCAAAAAGCCGACTACAAGGATCATGTCTGGACGTATGATTTCGTCAGCGACCAGAGCGAGGACGGTCGCAGTCTGAAGTTTCTCACGGTGCTCGATGAGTTCACGCGTGAGTCGCTTACGATAGAAGTAGGCAGGTCGATCAAGTCGGGCGATGTGGTTGAAACGCTGGAATACCTGTTTGCGGTCCGAGGCGTGCCTGGATTTATACGCAGCGACAACGGGCCGGAATTTGTGGCTAGTGCGATCAAGAAGAAGCTCGGCAAAAAGAACGTCGAAACGCTTTATATCGAGAAGGGTCAGCCGTGGGAAAATGGCTTTATAGAATCGTTCAACGGCAAGTTCAGAGATGAGGTGCTCAATCGTGAGCTGTTTTATTCGGTTAAGGAAGCGAAAGTGATTGTCGAACAGTGGCGGATGGAATATAATAACCATCGACCGCACAGCGGGCTGGACTACGCAACCCCGGCCGAGTTCGCCGCCTCGTGTATTGCTTCCGCTTCGCCTACGGCTCAGCTACAGCAATACACGACAGATGAGAAGGACAACTCTCTAACAGTAGCTGGTACATAATTCGGGGGCAGGTCACTTCTGGCTTTATCTTATGTAATTCTTTAAGAACTGCAAGCGCACCCCAGTACTGACTCTTCCGATTTTTAAGTATATCCTCTATATCGCTTGCTAAATCACCCGGCAATACAGGTTTTATGCGAATCAAATCGGCTTGATTAATTATTTTTGATTTATCGGGCGAAGTATTAGTCCCGCTTACAACCAGAATGGGCATGGCTGGGTCAGATTCCTTTAAACTTGCAATGACTCCTATACCATCGTCCGCAGATATACCGTCAGCAACGCCTTGTAAGTCTAAAACTATCAAATCATAATCATTCTCGAGTAGTTCGTTGATGGACTCGATATGGGTTTTCTGTACTAGATTGGTAAAGCCCTCATCGTTTAGTCCTCTTACAAAACTTTTGAGATGATCTATCTGATCGTCGATAATACATATTCTGGCGTTTCTGATCGCCTTTCTTAAATCAGCTTCTCGACCGTACCTTTTAAGTGCATTTTCTAAATCAGCGTACAAACAACACCTCCTCGAGCTTAGACATGTCTTAGGGTTTGTCGACTAACACAATAATAACTTTTATGGGCCTAATAAAACTAGAGACTTAATTCTAGTGCCGTTTCAAAAATATAATTTTAACTTTTCCATGATTTAAGACTTGCGCCATGCATAATCTGGTATTATATAGAATGACACGAAGAAATAATTTCACGCTTACAAGCAGAGAAAGGGATTTCTTATGTGTCTGTACGCCAGAGACCTCAGTACCAGTGAAGGCCAGCAAATTCAGCGGATACTCCGCAGCAGCAAAAGCCGAATCAAGATTCGTCGCGGCCAAGTCATTCTTGCCTCTAACCAGGGCTATAAAGTTCCTGCTATCGCCGAGCTGGTTCACTATTCGCCGCACCATGTCAGGGCCATCATCAAAGACTTTAACCAACGCGGCCTTAAGGCGTTGGAGCCCAAGCCCCGGCCGGGAAGACCGCCGGAGTTTACCGAGGACGACAAGGCCATTATTGCCGAGACTGCAAAATGTCCGCCCGATCTTCTGGACTGCCCTTTTAAGCGGTGGTCCCTGGAAAAACTGCGTGAATATCTTGTCCAGGAAAAGATCGTTCCTACGATCAGCATTGAAACACTCAGGACCATCCTGCGTGAAAAGAAGGTCAAGCTCCGGCGGACAAAGACGTGGAAAGAGTGCAACGACCCCAATCTCAAGTCTAAAAAAAACTAATTCGCAGATATGTGAACCAGCCGGCCTCAAACGGGCCGACCATATCATTCGACGAGTTCGGACCGCTGGAGATTCGTCCTCAGCCAGGCCGGAATTACTGTCATACCGACCATCCCAAGAGGCTGCCTGCGACCTATACCCGCAAACACGGCGTTCAGCACTGGCTGGCGTTTTACGATGTCCATCAGAAAAAGCTCTGGGGATATGTTCGGCCACGCAAGCGGCATCAGGAGTTCTTGGAAGTTTTGAAACTGACCAGGAAAAAGTATCCTGCGAACCAGCGGATCCATCTGATACTGGACAATTTCTCGCCGCACCGCAAGGACAAGGTTCTGCGGTACTGTCGCGAGAACAATATTCATCTGATCTGGACGCCGACCAACGCATCATGGCTAAATCCTATCGAATGTCAGTTTACCCATGTTAAGGAATTCGTCATACGCGGAACTAATTATCAAAACCACAATGAGCTTAAAATCGCTCTGAATAGATACGTAGCATATCGCAATAAAAAAAATCAGCAAAAGTTAAACTTAGATAATTGAAACGGCACTAGTACAGACATTTAATACACTCTTGATACACGCTTTTGCCTTAGTTTACAAGCCCATAGCACTAATATTATACTAGAAATATGTATAAAAAACAGTTACTCCTAATTCACAGCCCGTGCCAGTGCGGTCTCGTCGCAGTGGTCCTGCTTGGAGCATTTTGCGCAGTCGCTCCAGACCTTCATTGGAAGCGACATGCGATCAACTCGTTCAAAACCGAGCTTTTCAAAAAATCCCGGCTCAAGCGTCAGCGTGAATATCTTCTCCAATCCGAGTTCACTGGCCTTTTCGATCTGTGCCTCGACCAGCTTGCGACCTAACCCCTTGCCCATGCAGGAATTATCCACCGCAAGGCTCTTCACCTCGCAAAGCCCCTCCCATACCACCGAAAGCGCACAGCAGCCCACCACCCTGCCGTCCTCTTCCGCCACGGAGAATGTCTGCAAATGGTCATAAATATCCGCCATCGACCGAAACAACATCCGCTCCAGCTCCGCATGGCTGGCGATGAGCTCGTTGATGGCCCGCGCATCACTTGATCTTGCTTTTCGTATCTGCATAAGCTGACTATAACATATCGCAAACACGATTAGAACCGCAAAAAACAACAAACAGCCGTCAAATCCTGCCAAATTCCAAAAATATGCTGCCAAAAACAGTCCCCCAATCGCCTATATTCTTAATAAGCGGGTTATAATCAAGGAGTAGATTTTGGACAGAAGATCATTCATCAAAGCCGCAGGTGTAACAGCACTCAGTCTCACAGCATCGCGATCTTTCGCAGCACCCCAAAGAAGAAAGCCGAACATAATCTACATCCTCGCCGACGACCTCGGCTACGGCGAGCTCGGCTGTTTCGGCCAAAAACTCATCAAAACACCCAACATCGACCGCATCGCTCAAAAAGGCATCAAATTCACCCAGCACTACTCAGGCAGCGCACTCTGCGCCCCTTCCCGCTGCACACTCATGACAGGCAAACACACCGGACACTGCTATGTCCGCAACAACTACAGACTCCCCCAGGAAGGCAACATCCCCATCCCAGCCGGCGAAGTTACCGTTGCCGAAATCATGAAAAAGGCAGGCTACAAAACCGCATGCATAGGCAAATGGGGCCTGGGCTTCCCGCACTCCGAAGGCGACCCCAACAACCAGGGCTTCGATCACTGGTTCGGCTACAACTGCCAGCGCCAGGCACACAATTATTACCCCGACCACCTCTGGCGAAACCAGCAGAAAGTCATGCTCGAAGGCAACAAGGGCCCCAAACAGGAACAATACTCCCACGATCTCCTCACACAAGAATCACTGCAGTTCATCGAAACCAGCAAAGACAAACCCTTCTTCCTGTATCTGCCATACACGATACCGCACACAAAGTTCCAGGTCCCCGACCTCGGCCAATATGCCGAAAAGGACTGGAAACAGAAGCACAAAATACAGGCCGCAATGATATCGCGAATGGACGCTGACGTCGGAAAGATCGTCGATCTTCTGCAAAAGCACGGCATAGAGGACGACACGCTCGTCATATTCACCAGCGACAACGGGCCGCACGGCGCAGCCGGAACTATCGACAAATTCAAATCCGACGGAGGACTGCGTAGCCGCAAAGGCAGACTTTACGAAGGCGGCATCCGCGTACCAATGGTCGCACAATGGCCCGGAATGATCGAGCCGAACACAACAACCGACCACATCTCGGCTTTCTGGGATTTCCTGCCCACCTGCGCGGAACTGGCCGGCACAAAATGCCCCGACGACATTGACGGCGTATCATTCGCACCAACACTGCTGGGCAAAAAGGATAAGCAGAAAGAGCACAAGTATCTCTACTGGGAACTCGGCAGGCGACAGGCAATACGAAAAGGCGACCTCAAAGCTATCAGAAGGATCAAAAAAGACAGATCCAAAGATACAGTCGAACTTTATAACCTCACTGAAGATCTTACCGAGCAGAACGACATCTCCAAAGAACGCCCCGAACTGGTAAAAGAGATGGTCGCGATAATGGAAAATGCCCACAAACCATCGACCGTATACCCCCTGTACCCTTCAGAAAAATCCGAAAGGCCGGACAGCGTCAAACATATGTTTTGACCTCTATTGATTTACCAATTATACTCCTTGCATAAACAAATAAGCAGTTTTCAACTATTTCGAAGGGGCAGGTATGGGTATTTCAAGGCGTAATTTCCTGAAGAACGTAGGCATGAGTCTGGCAGCATGCACACTCACTGGAACGGCAGCGAGAGCACTTGGTGAAGAGCCGAAAAAGAATACCAAACCAAACGTTCTGTTCATTTTCGCCGACGACCAGACATACGAATGCGTCCGCGCGTTAGGTAATGACGAAATCAAAACGCCGAATCTGGACCGGCTTGTGAATGAGGGCACAACCTTTACCCACGCCTACAACATGGGAGCCTGGCACGGCGCGGTCTGCGTGGCCAGCAGAACCATGCTGAACACAGGCAGACACCTATGGGATGCACGCGAAAAGGAAAAGAGCCTGAACAGTGAAGCTGAAAAGGGACACTTCTGGTCACAGTACATGCAAAGGGCAGGCTACGATACATACTTCAGCGGAAAATGGCACGTAAAGACGGACGTAAACCAGCTTTTCGACACTGTCAGCCACGTTAGACCAGGTATGCCCCGATCGGTAAACCAGGCTTACAACAGACCTGTTGAGGGCGAAGAGGACAAATGGAAGCCGTGGGACAAGAAATTCGGCGGATACTGGCAAGGCGGCAAGCACTGGTCGGAGGTTCTGGGCGATGACGGCGTCAAATTCCTTGATAAGGCAGCCGAAAAAGAGGATCCGTTCTTCATGTACCTGGCGTTCAACGCGCCTCATGATCCGAGACAGTCACCGAAAGAATATGTAGACAAATATCCATTGCTGGATGTGAAGCTGCCGGAAAACTTCCTGCCCGAGTACCCGCATAAGGATGCAATGGGCTGCGGAAAGTGGCTCAGAGACGAAAAACTGGCGCCGTTCCCGCGTACAGAATACTCTGTAAAGGTGCACAGACAGGAATATTACGCGATAATCGACCATATGGATGCGCAGGTGGGGCGAATTCTGGACAAACTCGAAGAGACGGGGCAGAAGGACAATACCTATATATTCTTCACTGCGGACCACGGACTGTCGTGCGGGCATCATGGGTTGATGGGCAAGCAGAATATGTATGATCACAGTGTTCGGGTGCCTTTGATGGTGGTCGGGCCGGGGATACCGGCGAGTAAAAAACTGGAAACGCCGGTTTATCTGCAGGATATCATGCCGACGACGCTGGAACTGGCGGGCGTTGAAAAGCCTGAGCAGGTCGCATTCAACAGTCTGCTGCCGCTTGTAAGTGGTGAAAAGAAAAGCAGTTACGATGCAGTTTACGGCGGATACATGAACCTGCAGAGGATGATCACCAAGGATGGGTTCAAGATGATACTTTATCCTAAGATCAGCAAGGTTTTACTATTTGATCTGGAGTCAGATCCGCTCGAAACAACCAATCTGGCGGACATGGAAAAGTATGGCAAAACTGTGGCAAAACTAAGCAAAAGTATGGCAAAACTGCAGAAAAGTATGCAAGATCCGCTCGATCTTAGTGAGGCTTATTCAGAGCTATTTACTCCCCGGACCCAGTAACATTACAAATCTTGTTTGAATTTGCGGCCTGTTTCGGTTAAGGGTTGTCTTGTTATTTTTTGCCGACGTAACCAGATTCACCAGTTGGGTCGTTCTGCAAAAAAGCTGAAAAAGTACTGGCAAAGAACGGCGGGATGGCTAAAATCCTTGCCATGAAATACATACTTATAGACAAGATCAAAAATTTTGAGGCAGGCAAGGAAATAACGGCCACAAAGAGCGTTTCGCTTGCTGAAGAATATCTCGGCGACCATTTTCCAACATTTCCGGTACTGCCCGGTGTACTTTTGCTGCAGGGCATGGTGGAAACTGCAAGCTGGCTTGTGCGGGCGAGTGAAGATTTCGCGCACAGCATGGTAATACTGGAAGAGGCGAAGAACGTCAATTACAAGAGTTTCGCTGATCCGGGTACTACGATCGAATATCATGCCAAGGTCAAGAAGATGGACGAGGACAGCAGCACGTTCATGGCTGAGGGCAAATGCGGCGACAAACTGATCGTAAAGGCCCGCTTTTCACTGCGGCATTTCAACCTTGCTGACAAGGATCCGGGCAAGGCCAAAATCGACAGCCAGGTGGTCGAGAACCTTAAAAAGAGATGGCAGCTCCTGTGCAAGCAGTAATTCTTGATATTATGCTTGCCAGCGAGGTTTTATTTGTGTAAAAAGGCGGTTTTCCGTTCCGATATAAAAGATAAGATTAGATAACCGGAGGCATTCTAAAATGGCAATGACCCGCGACGAAATTTTTGACGAAGTCCAGGAAGTGCTCGTTGACGCGCTCGGGCTTGATGACGACGAAGTGACACCCGAGGCGACCCTGATGGGCGATCTGGGTGCTGAGAGCATTGATTTTCTGGATATCGTTTTCAGACTGGAAAAGGCTTTCGGGATCAAGATCCCGCGTGAGGAGCTGTTCCCGGCAGAGAGCCTTATGAGCAACCCGGAATATGTCAGCAACGGCAAGCTGACTGACAAGGGCCTTGCAGAGCTCAAAGATAAGATGCCTCACACAGATCTGTCCGATTTTGAGAATGATCCTGATGTAAACAAGATCGCGGATCTTTTCACAGTCGACAGCATTGTCAATTTTGTCGAGCTCAAGCAAAAAGCAGCCTGATCCTGACAATGCAGTAATTAAACAACAAAGCTTATCAGCGTGTTTGGGTTGTCCGACAGTTGATAAGCTTTTTTTCAGTTAATGGTTTGCTGACGACCCTCGACGGTCAGGATGTAATATGCGTTGGATATGGATAGATAAGTTTCTGGAGTTCAAGAGCGGCGAAAGTGCTGTCGCTTTGAAGAATGTCACGCTCGCTGAGGAGCATATACACGATCATTTCCCGGGTTATCCGACGATGCCCGAGTGTTTGATGATCGAGGCGATGGCGCAGACGGCGGGTATCCTGGTTGGCGAAGCGAGGAAGTTCGCTGAGAAAGTGATTTTGGCGAAGGTCAAGAAGGCAAAGTTTTACGACTGTGTCGTGCCGGGTGATACGATCACGCTGCATGCTCAGATCGAGAGTCTGGCGGACGAGGCGGCGAGTACGGTGGGCAAGATCATGAGAGGCGAGGAGACGATCGCGGAAGTGAACTTGATGTTCAGCCATATCGATCAGAACCTGGGCGGACTGGAGTTTCCTGAAGAAAACTTCGTTTTCACGGATATGTTCGAGTCGCTGATCACAGGATTTACGGAACATAATGTAACGGAGAAATCCGGATGAGCAAACGGCGAATAGCTATAACAGGTGTTGGTGCGACAACCCCACTGGGGCTCACTGCAGGCGAGATGTGGGAGGGTCTGCTGGAGGGCAGGTCCGGCATCGACAAAATCCAGTCTTTCGACCCGGCAGGTTTTCCGTGCAGGATCGCGGGAGAGACGCCTGCATTTAAGGTACGCAAGCACGTGCCCAAGACATACCGCAAGGCGACCAAGCTGATGAGCCGGGATATCGAGCTTTCGATCCTGGCGGCGAATGATGCGATAGAAACCAGCGGTCTTGTGACCAAGGCAGCGGGTGAAGGGGAACCGACTATCGATCCCGAGAGATTCGCGATAAATATGGGTGCGGGGCTTATAAGCTGTGATCTGGAGGAACTGGCGCCGTGTGTGGCGGCGAGTCTGACGGACGGCGAGTTCGATCTGAAGAAATGGGGTACCGAAGGGCTTAACTACATGACGCCTTTGTGGCTTCTCAAGTACCTGCCGAACATGCTGCCCTGCCATGTGGGGATCATACATGACATGCAGGGGCCTAGCAATACAATCACCTGCGGCGAGGTTTCGAGCCATGTAGCGATAACAGAAGCTGCCCAGGTGATCGCACGCGGCGATGCTGATGCCGCGATGGCGGGCGGGTGCGAAGCCAAGGTCAATCCGATCGTTCTGCTGCGTCAGTGTTTGCTCAAGCGTGCGACCAGCGATCATAATGGCACACCCGATGAGGCCTGCAGGCCTTTCGATGCTGAGGCTAAGGGCTCTGTATTCGGCGAGGCAGCGGGGCTTGTGGTTCTAGAAGAGCTCGAAGGAGCGAAGTCACGGGGCGCAAAGATATATGCCGAGATCGCCGGAGCGGGCGCGAGCAACAGCCTTGCGTCTTCTTATGAGCACAGCGAGACTGACGGCAAGGGTATCGAGATCGCGATTCGGAAAGCGACCAAAGAAGCGGGGATCGACGCGGGCCAGATCGATCTGGTCGTTCCGCATGGCACGGGAATTCCTGCAGACGATGCGGCGGAAGCCAAAGCGATCAGCAGGGTTCTGGGTGAAAGAACGGCTGAGGTGCCTGTCTGGCCGATAAAGAGCATGACTTCCAATGCCGGCGCGGGTGCAGGTTCGCTGGATGTGATCGCGACTGCGATGGCGATAAGCGAGGGCAAGATCGGTGCTGCAAAGAATTTCGAACAGCCCTTTGACGGCTGTGAACTGAATATCTCGAAGCAGGTTCAGGAAGTGAATGTCCGTTATGCACTTTGCTGCGGATATACTTTCGGGGGGCAGACCGCTGCTTTGATACTTAAAAATACAAATGGTGAAGTCTAATGGCTGAAAGAGTTGTTATAACAGGTATGGGCCTTGTGAGCCCGATGGGACATGATGTCGAGACGGTCTGGCAGGGTTTGCTGACGGGCAAGAACGGCATGAACGAGACGACGCTTTTTGACGCTTCGACGTTCCCGACGAAATTCGGAGCGGAGGTGAAGGATTTCGATCTGGCTAAGGTCCTCAAGAAACCTGAACTGCACAAGGATGCACTTCGCGGGTCGGCGTTCGTTCTGGGCGCGTGTGCGGAGGCATGCAAGCAGGCGGGGATCGAGACCGAGACGGATGCAGCGAGCGACGGTGTGGATCGCGAGAACATGGGCATCTATCTTGGTGCCGGCGAAGGCGCCATTGACAGTGGTCCGTTTTTCAAGGCGATCGCGGATGCGTGGAACGATGAAGGCCGTGAGATGGACTGGGAGAAATGGGCACAGACCGCGTTCGGCGGGATGACGGCGATGCGTGAGCTCGAACAGGAACCGAATATGCCCGCAGGTCATCTGGCGGTACTGACGGGTGCTAGAGGTCCTGTACGAAGCTGTCTGACCGCGTGTGCGGCGAGTACGCAGGCAGTGGGTGAGGCGGCAGTTATGGTTCGCTCGGGACAGGCAGATATCATGATCGCGGGCGGTGCACATTCGATGATACATCCGCTGGGCGTTTCAGGATTTTCGCGTCTTACCGCCCTTTCGACACGAAATGACAGTCCGGAGACGGCGTCGAGACCTTTCAGTGCAAGCCGGGATGGTTTCGTGCTGGGTGAAGGCGGTGCGATCGTCATACTTGAATCGCTTTCATCCGCGAAAAAACGCGGTGCGAAAATACTGGCAGAGATAACCGGTTTCGGCTCATCGGCGGACGCGTTCCGTGTGACGGACATGCATGATGAGGCCCGCGGTGCAGTGCAGGCCTTGAAGGCGGCGATGGCTGATGCCGGAGTGGGTCCGGAGGATATAGACTACATCTGTACGCACGGCACGAGCACTTCCGAAAATGACGCTGTTGAGACGAAGGCGGTCAAGAAGGCGTTCGGCGAGCAGGCGTACAATGTTCCGTTGAGCAGTCCAAAGAGTATGATGGGGCATCTGATCGGTGCTACGGGATGTGCCGAGCTGATCGTCTGCGTGCAGGCTATGAGGGATCAGACAATTCCTCCGACTGCCAATCTGAACGATCCTGATCCTGAGC
Source organism: Anaerohalosphaera lusitana (assembly GCF_002007645.1). Lineage (GTDB taxonomy): Bacteria > Planctomycetota > Phycisphaerae > Sedimentisphaerales > Anaerohalosphaeraceae > Anaerohalosphaera > Anaerohalosphaera lusitana. Next base: position 2,387,740 of record NZ_CP019791.1, on the reverse strand, counting down.
TCGATCTGGATTATGTACCAAACGAGCCGAGAAAAGCGAAGCTGGAAACGGTTATAAACGAGTCTTTCGGATTCGGCGGGCAGAACAACGTTATAGTTCTGAAGAAGTTCGCTGAATAGGTGAAGGGGTTCACCCGATAATAGATCATGAATGCAACGGCCGCTGACTAATGCTCAGGGGCCGTTTTTCGTTGATTACAGTCATGCCATAACTTTTTTGCTGGACGTTGTTTATGGCTGCAATTAGAATAACCGGACATTAATTGTTCCGCGGGCGGCCGCTCGCAGGCGTAACCAGGTTGTTAAAATAGTTTACTTATTATGATAGATATCAAACAGATCAGGCAAGAGCCTCAGAAATTCAAACAAGCTTGCGAAAATAAAAACATCGCGGCGGACATCGATAAGCTGCTGACGGTTGATGAGGAGCTGCTGAATGTCAAAAAGCAGTTGCAGGATATCGCTACGGAAAAGAACGCGGTGGGCAAGTCGATCCCGAAGCTGGGTCCTGATGAGAAGAAACAGGCCATCGACAGATTGAGCGAGCTGAAGAAGGAAGAGGCCGGTCTGAATGATAAGACCAAGGAACTGCAGCCGGTATATGACAGGATCATGCTGGAAGTGCCTCAGCCTGCGGATGTGGGTGTGCCGCTGGGACAGGACGATACGGAAAATGTCGAGATGCGCAAGTGGGGCGAGATCCGCGAATTCGATTTCGAGCCGAAGGACCATGTCGAGCTCGGTATGGAGCTTGGGATGATCGATATCGAGCGAGGGGTGAAGCTGGCTGGGACGCGGAATTATTTTCTGACCGGCGACGGTGCCCTTCTGCATTGGGCGATACTGCGGTTTTCGTTTGATCATATGATCAGCAAGGGTTACAGGCCTATGTCCGTGCCGCTGCTGATGCGGGACGAAGCGATGATGAGCACGGGGTATTATCCGGGCGCGGAAGAGCAGACTTACCGCATGGAAAAGGATGAGCTGAACCTGGCGGGTACGGCGGAGGTGCCTTTGACCGCGTATCATTCGGGTGAGATACTGAGTGAAGAGGATCTGCCGTTGAAGTTTGTGGCGCAGAGTACGTGTTTCCGCCGAGAGGCTGGTGCTGCGGGCAAGGACACTCGGGGACTGTATCGCATTCATCAGTTCGACAAGGTTGAGCAGGTGATCATCGGGGTCAACGATGTAGAGCAGAGCAAGAAGTTCCATGAGGAGATTTTGGGCAACAGTGAAGCGGTGATGCAGGCGCTGAATCTGCCCTATCGCGTTGTGAACGTGTGCACGGGTGATCTGGGTAAGGGACAGGTGCAGAAGTATGATATCGAGGCGTGGATGCCGTCGCGGGAGAGTTTCGGTGAGACGCATTCCGCGAGCCGGTTTTACGATTTCCAGGCACGCAGGATGAATCTGAGGTATAAGGCTGACGGTAAGAAGAACGTGTTCTGTCATACGCTGAACAACACGGTGATCGCTTCGCCGCGGATACTTATACCTGTGATGGAGCTTTATCAGAATGCGGATGGTTCGATTACGATACCGGAGGCGTTGAGGCCGTACATGGGCGGCAAGGAGAAGATCGAGAAGAAGTAATGGTTCGCTTTGATCGAATCTCGTTCAGGGCGGTTCGAGAACGCAGCGAGTTAGGAGAAGGAGTATGGATCAGATTCGTCAGCAGCTTAAACTGCTTGACGAACAACTGGCGGAACGGCGGAGTTTGTTCGACTTTTTCATGTCGCGTTCGCCTTTGTTTCTGCTGGCGGTCGGACTGACCGCTGGTATTGCTGTTCAGCATTTGTGCGGACTGAATGCTGTATTCTGGTTCATTGCGATTGTTGTGCTTGCGGGGGCGGCGGTGCTGGTTTCGCGGTGGGATGCTGGTGGCGGTAGGTCTGTTGCGTTCATTGCGATTGCCTTATTCATGGGGATCGGTGCTGTGCGTGTGGCGTCGTATGAGACTCTGCCTGGGAATCATATAACAAGGGTCGCGGGCGAAGAGCGTACGCTGGCGACGTTGCGGGGTCGAGTGTGTTCGAAGGTTTTTACGCCGGGACGGGATGCGTGGGCGTTCTCGGGGTGGGGGTTTAACAAGCCGGGGTCGAGCTTTTATCTGGAATGCGAGAGCGTCAAGACGCGGGGAGGCTTTGCGGCCGTTAGCGGAAAAGTGCGGGTGCAGGTAAACAGCAAGGTTCGGTCGGTGCAATGCGGGGATTTGGTGGAGCTTCACTGCTGGCTGGACAGGTTCAGTCCACCTACGAATCCGGGTGAGTTTGATTTTCAGGCGTATCTTGCAAGGCGCAATATTCATGTTGGTGCGTCCGTGAATGGTGCGGGGTCGATACGGGTTGTGGAAAGTAACGGATGGGCGAGTTTGCCAGGCGTGCGGGTTAGACTGGCGGATTTGTTTCGTGAGCAGTTGATCGAGGACGGTTGTGCGGGCATGCAGACGCGGGGGCTGATAGAGGCGCTGCTGCTCGGGAATCGGTCGAATATAGATGCAGAGACGCATGCGGCGTTTCGCAAGACGGGGCTGGCGCATTTTATCAGTCTGTCAGGCATGCATATCGGGATGTTCGCGTATTTTGTGTGGGTGCTGTGCAGGCATGCGGGATTTTTGAAGACGGCGAGAGCTATGATATTGATGGGGGTGGTTGGTGTTTATGTTCTGGCTGTGCCGTCTCGCCCGCCTACAACGCGGGCGGCGATACTGTGCTTTTTCTTCGCGCTGTCGGTGATTGTGAACCGCAAGCCGAACGCTCTTAATACTTTGGGGCTGGCTGGGATATGTTTGCTGCTGTATCGGCCGACTCAGTTGTTCAATGCGGGGTTTCAGTTGTCATTTGCGACGGTGCTGGGGATAATACTGCTGCAGCCACGGTTGCACAGTTTTGCTAATCGGGTGGTTGGTGATAGGCTTGGTGAGCTGTATGCGGCGAGCAGTGTTGGGGCGGCAAAATTCGCTATCTGGGTGGGGAGACACATGCTGGAGCTATTGACGGTCGGGGCGGCGGCATGGATCGGCGGGGCCGCGATTATATTGTATCACTTTGGCTCGGTGTCGGGGGCGTCGGCGGTGTGGACGGTTTTTGCGTATCCGCTGGTGCTGGCGATCATAGCGGGTTCGATGGTGCAGATATTGGCGGGGATGGTGTTTCCGACTGTGGGGGTTGCGTTGAGTGTGTTCGTGGATTCGATGGCTGAATGCCTGATCTGGCTGGTGCGGTTTCTGGCGGAGATCGATGTTACTGCTTTGCGGGTCGGTGAAGTGGCGATTTGGATGGTGGTGGTTTATTATGCGGGCGTGCTGTTTATGAGGTTTGGGCAGTATCGGCGGCGGGTTTTGAGGCGTATGGGCGTGTCGGCTGCTTGCGTGGGGGTTTTGCTGCCGTTCGGTGTTAATTTGCTTGCGAGGGGGGAGGACGGCTTGCGGTTGACGGTGCTGAATGTGGGGCATGGGCAGGCGGTGTTGCTCGAAACGCCAAGCGGGGAGAATATGCTGTTTGATGCTGGTTCGCTGACGCGGAACGATATTGGGTCGCGGGTGGTTGTGCCGTTTCTGCAGCACCGCGGCATCGACCGGCTGGATGCTGTGTGTATCAGTCACGAGGATATCGATCATCTGAACGGCTTGCCGGAGATCGTGGAGCAGTGCGATGTGGAGCGGATACTTGGTAATCGGGGCGTTATTGAGAGTGATTCGGCGACGGCGAGTTTTCTGCGGGATGCTGTTGCCGAGCGGGGAGGTTCGCTGACGCTGCTGGATGGGGGCTTGTTGGATGGCGGGTCAGTGAAAATCGATGTGATATGGCCGGTCGAATCGGCGGCGGGTGATATTGCCCTGTCGGACAACGATTCGTCGAGCGTGTTCCTTGTGCGATTTGCGGGGAGGTCGATACTTATATCGAGCGACATCGAAGAGTACGCTCAGGGCGGGATCATGGAGCGGTATCCGGATTTGGGAGCGGATGTGCTGATATTGCCGCACCATGGGTCGACGACGCATCTGGTGGAGAGCTTTGTGCAGTCGCTGGAGCCGGAGGTTGTGATAGCGAGCTGTTCACGGGGGCGATTGAATAGCGTTTATAGGCCGGACTTTGATGGGGATCATTATGCTACCGCTTCGCATGGGGCGGTAACCGTGGAGATTGGGGTTGATGGGGACGTTAGTGCATGCGGGCATCTGCGGCCGGGAGAGTGAGTTTGGCGCAATAAAAAAGCAGGACAGCTTTTTGATCGCCGTCCCGCTTAGATTATTCTTGTATGGTCTCGTGTCTAGCGAGCGTGTACCACGATCTCGACGCGGCGGTTTTTGGCCTTGCCTGCTACGGTTGAGTTGGAAGCCACTGGGCGGCTCGCTCCGCATGCTACCGCACGAAGGTTTTCGCTGTCCAGATCGCGTTTGTTGAGGTATCTGAGTACGCTCAGTGCGCGTTCGGCTGAAAGCTGCCAGTTATCGTCCCAGTTGGACTTGCGGATCGGATCGCTGTCGGTGTGGCCCACAACGTCGACGTCCTTGCCCGCGTAACGCTCGTTCAGGACGTTGAGGATGTGATCGAGTTCGGAGCTGGTTGCCTTTTTGAGGCTAGCCTTGCCGGGTGCGAAGAGTATCGCGTTGGGCAGAGTAACTGTGATGGTGCCCTTTTCGGCATCAACGGCGACGTCCATGCCTTCGCCGAAGCCGGTAGCTTCGCCTGGGCTGACGTTCATTTCTTCGATCTCCTGCTGGAGCTGATCGATAGTCTTCTGGCTCTGGTTCAGTTGTGAGCTGAGACGGGCCTTGTCCGCAGATGCAGCATCGAGTGAAGTGACACAGCCTTCATAGAGGCCCTGGAGGTTCTGATGCTCCACGTTCAAAGAATTGTATTTCTTTTTCCAGTCGGTACAGCCTGTCAGGCCTGAAACGAGCACAACCAGAATCAGTAAAACAGCGACCTTGCCAAACGTCTTGATCATAATGACATCCCTTTCGTTAAATGCGAAGTGAGATAAAGCTAACCTGCGAAATACCTGCTGGACCAGTACGCAACCATCCAGTCATGGAGAATCATAACTGCAAACACACCTAAAGACAAGAAGGGACCGTAGGGAATTTGCCGGGTTTTTTGGAAAAATGCCTGATAAATGGCCCATGCGATGCCGAAAAATGGTGCGACGAAGAAGGCGACGGTGGCGAAAACAGGGCCTATTACCGCGCCGGCGGCTCCCATCAGATGGACGTCTCCGAGTCCCATAGCCTCTTTACCGAAGCCCAGCGTACCGAAAATGCGGGTGGCCCAGACGACGGCTGCGCCAATGATATAGCCCCAGATACTGCCTAATAAGCCGCTGATCGGCGGTATGGTGGTGATATCAATGCACCAGCTCTGGAATGCGGGGACACTGCGGTAAACAATCCACGCAACAGCCGTCAATACGATAACGGGCATCAGAAAAACGATCTCCCGCCATGCTTCGAGCCTGTGATTGATGGATTCTTCGTCTATTTCCGTATCCGCATCCTGGTCCTGCTCGAATGCGTAGCTTTGAGGGAGCAGGCCGAGTTTTAGACCGATCAGCGAGATCATCAGGCCGATGGAGCTTCCGATCGCTAAGGCGCCGGTTTTAGCGCCTGCGGTGGGAAAGAGGTGAAAGTCCCTTACGACGTTGGCTTCTATGATATAAGGGGCGGCTGTGCTGCCGATGAACCCTGCAGCGGTCACGAACCAGCAAAGCGATAGCGGTATGACCCATAGATCCAGGTCGATGGCTGAACCTGCAAGGAACGCCGCGATGAGCGTTATGCTTATGAGATAGAAGAACCACCCACCGTGAACGAAGGCCTGAAAACCGGTGTCGCCTGCAATTTCGATGCGGCGCATGCCGGACTTGAAGTAGGCCACATATAGAGCCAGAAAAAGCAGGCCGGTAATCAGCTCTACGACGATGTACCGCGGCGAGATCTTCTGTTTGCATGCACGGCACTTGCCGCCGAGAAGGAGCCAGGACAGGATCGGTATATTGTCATAGAAAGCTATTCTCTTGTCACAGCCCGGGCATGCGGACGGTGGAAAGACCAGCGACTTATCACGAGGCAGACGGTAAATGACCACGTTCAGGAAGCTGCCTATACAACTTCCGAAAGCGAACAGAAAAATCATAATGATCGTTTCAAGTTCCACGGCGAATCCCTTCGTTTAGTGCCGCTTCAAGTTACTTTTTGCGCGTTGTGCGTTTGGTCGTCTTCCTGCGGGCAGTCTTTTTCTTTGCTGTCTTGCGGGTCCTGCGGCCGGAGGTTTTGCCTGAAGTCTGACGGTCAACCACTCCTGAGACCTTCATTGGCAGGCCGAACAGCTTGATGAAGCCGGTAGCGTCGGTGCTGTCGTATTCTGCGCCCATTGTGAAGCTTGCCAGGTCACTGCTGTAGAGACTCTTGGGGCTCTTCATGCCCGCCAGTGTGCAGCGGCCCTTGAACAGCTTGAGCTTGACGGTGCCTGTGACGTTCTTCTGCGTCTGATCGACGAATGCGTCCAGAGCTTCGCGCAGCGGGCTGAACCATTGTCCATCGTATACTAGATCAGCGTATTTCAGTGCGATCTGCTGCTTGTAATGGGTTGTTTCGCGGTCGAGCGTGAGCATTTCGAGGAACTTGTGAGCCTGCACGAGGATCGTTCCGCCAGGTGTTTCGTATACACCTCGGGATTTGATACCTACCAGGCGGTTTTCGACCAGGTCGGCCTGACCGACGCCGTGCTTGCCGCCGATATCATTGAGGCGTTCGATCATGGTGACGCCGTTGATCGCCCTGCCGTTGAGCTTGACGGGGATGCCCTGCTCAAAGCCGATCTCTACGTAATCAGCCTTGTTCGGCGTCTTGCTGATGGGGTTGGACATGACGAAGAGATCGTCCTTCGGCTCGTTCCACGGGTCCTCGAGGTCTGCGCCTTCGTGGGAGATGTGCCAGAGGTTGCGGTCGCGCGAGTAGATCTTCTTCTTCGACTGGTCGATGGGGATATTACGTTCTTTGGCGTAGTCGATGGCAGCTTCACGGCTTCGCATGGTGAAGTTCGAATCCTTCCACGGGGCGACGATCTTGAGCGAGGGATCGAGGGCCATGAAGGTGAGCTCGAAGCGGACCTGGTCGTTGCCCTTGCCGGTCGCGCCGTGTGCTACTGCGGTCGCGCCTTCGGCCTGGGCGATCTCTACCTGCCGCTTTGCGATGAGCGGGCGGGCGATGCTTGTGCCGAGCAGGTACTCGTTTTCGTAGATGGCACCGCTTTTGAGGGTCGGCCAGACGTAATCCTCTACGAACTCTTTGCGCAGGTCCTCGACGTATGTCTTCTTTGCGCCTGTCTTGCGTGCCTTCTGCTTGATACCCTTGAGTTCTGCGCCCTGACCTACGTCGGCTGCGTATGCGATAACCTCATAGCCGTAAGTTTCTTTGAGCCACGGGAGGATAACACTGGTGTCTAGTCCGCCGCTGTATGCGAGTACGATCTTTTCCTTCTTAGCCATAATTTCCTTACCTTTGCTAAAATTTTGGAGATTGGGTGCGACCGCAGTCGCAACGCCAAGCTAATTCTAAAATACGTTCGAAAGGACGAATTATACAGGTTTGCAGTCAAAAAACAAGCGTAATGAACTATCTGATTTACTTAATATTATCATCCTCAGCAGCTATCTTTCTAAACTCGCTGATCGGCATTCGTTCCACATGAGAATCTATAAACAGCACATTAATCTCATCGCCTTCTGCAAGGAAATCAGGATTTTCAAACGCCAGTACTTCGTCCGGTTCCGACGCAACACTTCTGCCGGACACGTATATATAGCTTGGGCCAGAAAAGCTGTCGGGTTTGCGTGGTGATTCCGGCAACACGTCCAAGTAGCCTTTTTGTATAAGAACCTCTAAATTGGGCGGAAATTGATCGTTATTTTCAGTTGCATATGAATAGGCAGCATGACCAATTTGCCTTAGTTGACTTCCTGCGGCCACTTCTCTGGCAATAATTCGAGTCTGATGGACGGCAGGGATAGCGACTGCTGCACTGATCCCGCCTATGGCGCCTGCAACTGCGGGCTCGAGGCCTGTGCCGCGATATTCAGATTCAAAACCATTGTCGGTAAATTGGGCATAGGTGTACGAACCCTGAACCTTGTCGATGACAGATGCGAAGTTGGGCAGCATAACGGGTAACTTGATACCCTGCTGTGAAAGACCCATAGTCATCATGGGCCAGAACTGCTGAGCACTCATGATGGTATGCCTTAACTGGGCCTGAGAATCCACATAGCGGAAGAATACCGCGTCCTTTGGAAGCTGGTTGGGAACGGCGGCTTTGTAACGCTCGCTGGTCACAATCGAGTTGCCGGCGGTTTTACCCCGGCTGAGCTCGTTGGCGGTCTGCTCGCAGAGGGCCGCGCTGGATGCAAGGATCAGGTAATCACCGTCGACCGTCCAACTGGGCAGTATACCCATGAAGGACAGGGCAGTTGACGAAAGGTAGTAATAGGTCCTGCCGCCCTTTTCGACGACGCTGAACTGGATCTCCTGGCTTTGCAGTGTCTTTGCTATCTGGGCGACCTTGCTGATAAGATTATCCATCTTCTGTTCATTGGACATCTTTATCACGGCTGCGAATGCTCCGCGCGGAGCGTCCATGACCGCGCCTGAGGGGACGGCGTAAAACGCCATTGGGCCAGCCATTGCATCGATTATATCTTTTCGCACGGAAACGCCGATCTTTTCTTCCCATGCTGTGTACTGCTGTTTCATTTCTGCAAAATCATGTGCCGGTGCGACTGCTTTGACGGCGTCTACTACGATATCCACAGCCTTGCCGAAATCGCAGTTGAGCAGCGTTACATTCATAACGCGATCATCTATCACCTGCAGAATGCTGTAATCGACTGGTTTGAGGGTGGTCCAGAGCCCGGTCGGTTGGCCCTGGATTTCAATGAGGGTGTCACAAGCCAGATCCTTGCCTGCAAAGCCTAAACGCTCAGCAATGACGCCGGTGTTGAGAAAACCGAGCTTGTTCAGAACGATCTTGACATCCTCAACATCACCGGGGTTGTTTTCCTTCTCCGCCAGGGATTCCACCTTCTTCATGATCCGCGGAAAGTCGACATAGATTGCCAAGGCGTCGCCGTTTGCCTGTAATTCACCAAAGCGATCGAGGTGCGATGTTTGTGAACGCAAAAGCCTTTTCACCGTCTTGCCTTGCTTATCATCGAAGGCGGCGACGAAATAATCATCAACGAATCCGTGATAGCCGTGCATCATTTCATCAATGCTGGAGTTGAGTTCATAGCCCTCGAACGTTATCTTATCCGTTACAGCATTTGGATCAACTGCGAGCAAGGCCTTGTATGCCTTTTCCAGTTCCACCTTGTTGCGACTGGCATCGATAACAAAAGCTGTCCTTACAGGATCGCCTGAAACGACCAGAACTGTTGGGCAGCTTAATGCACTGCCGGCAAAGTCCTTGAACTCATTGACCCCCTCCTGTCCCTCTCCGATTTCCATCTGCACATTCTGAACGATCGCACTCTCAAGTGATTCAACGAACTGCTGGAGCTGCTGGTCGTTCCAGAGCATGCCTAGAGTGGATTCTCGGAATGCCTGGCCGATATGGTCGGTGCCGCTTGTGGCGACGAAGCCCAGAGTATCATCGCCGACGACTTTTTGAGCCAGTTCTTCGGCAGGCGTTTTGGCGTGTACAGTATTTACGCATAGAAACAGAATAGTTGACAGAAAACAAAATCGGAACCCGCATGATCTTTTCACAAATGACCCTTTCCCTGAATTAGTTAATGTAAAAGTTCTGCCATCCATCCTTTGCTATTGCTGCGATGCTTTTAAAACTCCCCGCCTAGGCGTTCGCTTACGGCTTTGCGCATTATTTGCTCGGGGGGCTCTTCGCCGAAGTATATTTTGAACTGCTTCATGGCCTGCCGCACGAACATTTCGGCTCCGCTGACAGTTTTTGCGCCGGCTTCGCGGGCGTATTGCAGAATTTTGGTTTCGAGCGGATTGTATATCGTATCGAAAACAACCATGCCTTGTTTGATGCATTCGCGAGGGACAGGGGAGCTGTCGACGTCGGGGTGCATGCCGATGCTGGTGCAGTTGACGATGATCTCGGCGTCCATGTCTGTAAGCTCGTCCAGGCCTGCGTATTTACAGTGGAACTCGCCTGCGAGGTCTTTGGCCTTTTGAATTGTGCGGTTGTAGATCACGATCTTTGCACCGACATCCGCAAGGCCTGCGACTACCGCCCTGCCGACGCCGCCGGCACCGACTACTGCGACCTTCTTGCCGTGGAGCCCGTGGCGTTCGATGCCGAGTGTGCTTGTTATGGCGTCCAATGCGCCCGCGTAATCGGTGTTGAAGCCGCTTACTCGGCCGTTGACGCCGACCTTGAGCGTGTTGACTGCGCCGATGGTAGCTGCGAGAGGTTCGAGGTATTCGCCCTTTTCTTCGGCGTAGTCTACAGCGTGGGCCTTGTGGGGGAGAGTGACGCTGAATCCGCCGAAATCGATGAGTCCGACCCTTTCGCGGTCGGTAATATTATCCATGAACTCTGCGAATTCGGGCATTTCGCCGTCGACTCTTAGCAGGAGGTACAGGCAGTCCAGGTTTTTGTGTTCGAAGATGGCGTTGAACATGGGTGGGCTCATCGAGTGTGCGATCGGGGAACCGATCACGCCGAAGAGCCTGGTATTGGGTCCGATGCTGTCCCATCTGTAAAGGTTTTTGAGTTCGTCGATGCTAACCTGGCCGGGGGCGGTGGAGCACTGTTCGTCAAGGCATGCAAATGTCAGGTATGAGCCGAAGCGTTTGGCGAGCACTCGGGTGATGTATCCTGCCTCGCCCATGCAGATGACGATGGCGTCACGGTCCTTGGTGCGCAGCAGGTCGATAGCAGGGAAGCAGTCGTTTATATGTTTGGCGGTGTATGCGAGCTTGGGTATGACTCGCCCGCCCTGGTCGGCCATTTCCTTATACAGGGCCGTGAGATCTGTGAAGGTGCCCTCGAAGTTGTGGCATGATAATATCAGGCGGCAGCTTGGTTTGCCTGCCAGAGATTTGTCGATTGGTTCTCTTACAGCGGGATCGTAGTAGTTGGCCAGTTCGCAGTCGACATAATCGGCGCCGGCCTGGATCGCTTCGCAAAGCATTCGGGTGCGGACATCCTGCGGCCAGTCGCCTGTGCCGCCCTCGGCGTTGTCCCTGCAGGTCGCTATGACGCCGAGCTCGGTTGCTTTGGCGAAGGCCACGAGCCGAGAGACATTTTCCGCGTTGAGCTGCGGGAGGCTGTCGAGTCTGAGTTCCAGGATTTCGGCTCCGGCGTGTGCCGCCTTGGTTATCTGCTGACCTGCCGAATCCGCCGTCTTTGCCGCTATTGGTATCGTTATATATGTCATAGAAAAAGATATAACACAGTTCCGGACAAATGCAAGCATAAACAAACAGTCTGTCACTGTTAAATCCGCTTTAGACGGCTAGTAAGGGCACAACCGCCAGATATCGCTTAAAACTTGATTCGGGCAGCGTGAGTTAGTAAAATAGTTGAAATGAGGAATATTCTCACAGGCATAATTGAAATCCTTTCGATGTATTTAAGAAGGGGCCTTCATGACCTGCTTGCATCCCAGATGTTCCGTCTGAGCCTTATCCTTTGAAAACGTTGAAATTTCGAATGCGTAAGCAGCGGGCTGCGCGAACCGGATAGATGTTTATATGATCGACACTTTGGGGGCCGTACCCGCTATTGAGAGATCATAATTGGTCTACATATACAACTTGACCTTTTATTATACAGTCATTGGTCAATTTTTTTTTGTAAACCCCGTTTTATCATACTAATTGAGGCAACTGTTGCTCCTATTGGTAACAGAAAGCCCGACTTTGAGAGGGAATAAAATGTCACAAGAGTATATTAATGATGTCAATAAGCAGCAAATGGACAGGCACGATGAGTTCATGAGGCTGTATTTGCCGATCCAGAGAACTCTTTATGGGTATGTGACTGCCTCTCTGAGCGGCTGGGATGGAGTGGACGATGTCGTGCAGGACACGTTGTCGCATATGTGGGCTCATTTTGACAGTTTTGAACGGGGCAGCAATTTTGCCGGATGGGCCATAACGATCGCTCGTTACAGGATACTGGAACATGTTCGCAAGGACAAAAAGGAGAAAAATATGTTCAGTGAAGACGCCCTGGATTCGATAGCTGCCGCCTCTGCGGAATGCAGCAGCTACGAACAATGCAGGAGAGACGCTCTTCGCGGATGCCTGGGTAAAATGGGAGATGACGATCGACGTTTACTACGTCTTCGCTACTCAGGTTCCGCTACGATACGCGGCATTGCGGACCAGCTCGACCGAAGTGTACATACGCTATACAAAACGTTTCGCCGCTTACATATTGCACTTTTTAATTGCATAGAAAGATCACTCGCACAGGAAGATCATAAATGAACACCCGTCACGAACAATTGAAAGAACTTTTTGATCTGTTCGAAGGAGCTCGCGAAGAGAGGCTTACAGAGAAGGAATTCGCGCGACTCGATCACCTGGTCGCCACTGACGAATTCTCGTGCAGGCTGTATGTGAAGTACATGAACATGTGTTCTGATCTCAGGCATTTTGAATACCTCGATCAGAATTGTACGAGTGAAGAACCTTGTGAGTTTTGTGATCCGAAAGAATTCAACTATATACTGAGGGCTCTTGCTGCTGAAGAAAAGAACGCAGAGGTTTACGAAGATCTGGCGGTCAAAGATGAACAGGAGCAACATGTCATAGCAACCGTTCATGATTATCCTCATGAAAGAGAATATGCAAAATGGCCCATTGTGACTTTTGCGGTCTCTGCTGCAGCGATGCTGATGCTTGCCGTGATAATTCTGTTTGTGCCTGGTACGCCGGAGATAGTGGCATATGTCGGTGACTCGGTCGATACTAGTTGGCAGATAGGACATCCGGACCAAAACAACATGGATGCCATGCGTGAAGGTTCCTATTCTCTCGGTGATGGGCTCTTGGAAATGGATTTTCTGAATGGTGCTGAAGTAGTGGTCGAGGGCCCGGCCAGTTTTGAATTGTCAACGACGAGCCGTATGAAGCTTTCGGCTGGTAAGATGTACGCCCGCGTTGACGGCTCGATAAGTGAATTTGTCGTTGAAACCCCTGATGGTCTTGTCGTGGACAGAGGCACGGAGTTCGGCGTAAATGTTAATCCGGAAACGGCGACCACTGAAACGCACGTTTACAAAGGCCGTGTTGACCTTTTTGCTGACAAAAATGCCACCAGTTCAAAGATGCTCTCGCTAATGGGCGGACAAGCAGGAAAAGTATCTAAAGGAAGGTTGCAGACTGTATCGTTGAAGCGGGAGCATTTCAAGACCTTTGTTCCTTCAGAATATGAACGCTATGCCAGAAGTCTGAAGCCGGCAGTCTATTGGCGGTTCGAACCGGGAGCGGCACAGAGCCTTACCGATCTTCTTGACAGATCCAGGGTCAATATCAAATACAAGGGGACGATTGATCTCGTTAGCGGTCCATTCGGACCAGAGGTCCCGGAATGTGCTGCAGCAAAGCTGCATGGCGACGAAAGCTTAATATCAGTACCGGCAGCAGGCATTCGTTCCGGGCCAGACGAGCGATTGACCCAGACATCGTATTCATATTCGCTGTGGATCCGGGCTGACAAGCTGGCTCCCCAACTGATCCTATCCAGCACAAACCGTGCAAAAGTTAGATATCGACTGATCACAATAGACGAAGACGGCAAAATTGCTTACGTCTGGTACAAAACACGCAAAGACCCTGAACTTGCTTCGATAAGCAGTAAAGAGCCATTGAAGCCGACCAAATGGTATCATACGGTTATCACTGTAGATGGCAAGGGTTATGGGCAACTGTATATTAACGGCGAACTTCAATCACAGTTAAAAAGGCTCGATGCGCAGTATTTTGCTGCCAAATTCTATGGCAACTGGCAGCTCGGCTTTAACCCCAGACTTAGCGACGAGATGCCGCAGCTTCAGTCGTTCGATGGAGCGATCTCGGAGATCACCGAATATGATCGCATCCTTTCACCTGTCGAGATAAGCAAGCTGTATAAGGCCGGAATCGAAAGCATGAATTAGATTTTTAGTAAAGTTACAGGGATAATGTTTTACCCTGTTGTTTGATTTTTTTGTTTTGTTTGAGAGGGAAGATGATGAAAAGGTTAGTATTTTGTGTCACGTTGGCATTGCTCATTTTGGGCATGAACACATCGGCCGGTGCCGCACTGACGGGTGTTTCGGACCCCAGCTTCGAGAGCGATACCTGGGATGACGGCTGGTTTGAGAGAGGTCCTTACACTGGCTTGCAATCTGACACCGACCCTGCATACCCGGAAACACCTTATGGAGAAATGTGGATGCAGTTCGGTAATCAGAGCTGGATGTTCCAGCAGATAGGCACCTGGGAAGCAGACATGTCCCTAGATATCCGCATGCTAAGCGGCAAGGTAGCAGGAAAAAGCTACGGCGGGTTGAAGATAAGCCTGTTCGCAGGCGGCGACGCCTCGCTTGCTTCTGATGCGGGCGACAATGACGTACCACCGGACAATCTGGTAAACGTCGTTGGTGCCACCATGATCGCAGAGTCTCAGCAGTTCGACTATCCAAACGGCGATGACATGGGGACCTTCGAGGTTAATGTCTCTCTGAACACAGGATCAACCGGCACAGAAGGCGATCCGCTGTGGTTGCTTGTTCAGTCACAAGGCAGGCAGAAAGTGCTGGTGGATAACGTAGCAGTAACACCTGAGCCTGCAACCATTTCACTACTGGCGGCAGGTCTGTTCGGCATCACTCGCCGCAGACGTAAAGCGTAGCCTACCACGAGTAATAGCGTAAAAAAACGTTTTTTAAGGAGAAACACATGAAAAGATTATGTTTTTGTATCCTGACAGCGGCAGTATTTATGGCCGCACCGTGTTGGGCGACGCTCGATGACCCGGCCATCTCGGATCCGAGCTTTGAGAACGATACGTGGGATGGCAGTTGGTTCAATCGCACCAGGTATTTTTCTATTGATTCCGACACCCAGGAGACCATACCTGACACACCCTATGGCGAATACTGGGTAAAGTTCGGTAATTCAAGCTGGATATTCCAGCAGATCGGTACCTGGGAACCAGACATGTATCTGGACATTTCAATGATCAGCGGTAAAGAAGCCGGCATGAACTACGGCGGGCTGAAGATAAGTCTGTTCGCAGGCGGCGACCCATCAGTCGCGGCTGATGCGGGCGACAATGATGTACCGCCGGACAACCTGGTCAATGTCGTCGGAGCTACTCTTGTCGCAGAATCACAGCAGTTCGATTATCCCAACGGCGATGATATGGGCACCTTTGATGTGGCTGTCACACTCAACACCGGCACCGAAGGAACAGTGGGTGACCCTCTGTGGCTGCTTGTTCAGTCAGCAAGCTCGCAGAAAACACTGGTAGACAATGTATCGGTCAAACTGCCTGAAGCAGCCATCCAGCCCTACCCTGCCAGCGGTGAGCAGCGTGCACCCATCGACGCAGATCTGGACTGGTCCGCACCCCCTGTCGGCACAGTGCAGAAGTATGTACTGACCTACCGCAATGATCCAAACTTCACCGAGCCCGGCAATACGGTAGTTGACCCCGTAACACCGCCATATGATATGGGCACAATGCCTTATGATACGCCGTACTACTGGCGTGTAGACGTCGTGAACAATCTTGGTGAAACCATTCAGGGTTATGTATGGGACTTCGAAACAGTTCCCGAGATACCCGTATTCGACCAGCAGCCGCAGGGACAGCTCGTTGCAGACGACGGTACGGAAGACGCTACTTTTACAGTTGGCGGATTGAACATCACAAATTATCAGTGGCTCAAAGACGGCGCAGCTATTACTGCGGCTAACGCTTCGGGCGTAAACACTGACACACTGACTGTAAGCGGTGCAGCACTGGCCGACGAAGGCACTTACACCTGTCTGGTTGACAACGGTCAGGGCGACTCGCTCGAGTCCGAGCCCGCACTGCTGATGACAAAGCGTCTTGTAGCTGAGTACGATTTCGAGAACAACCTCGCTGATTCGCAGGGCAATCTTGGCGACGGCGTGATCGTCGATCCAAACACCGCGGATCCCAATGTTCCGGACATCAGCTATACGACTGGTGTTGTCGGAAGCAGCGCCCTCCTGTTCAACAGCAGTGAAGATCCGGGCTATGATCCGGGCGTAGTTGAGATGCCCGCCAGTGCTGGTAAGCTCAACTTCTACGACCTTGGTGTAACAGTAAGCGCGTGGGTCAAGTTCAATAGCCCCGAAACCTCTTACATGGGCACCATAGTGACATGCCGGGACGAAGAGCTGGGCTACAACTGGTTCCTGAACCGCTACTACGGCAACGCACGCTGGAGAACCACTGGTCTTGCAACAAGTACCAGCGATCTGGAAGTGGACCTGCGTGACGGTCAGTGGCACCTGTTCACAGGTGTTTATGACCCTGATGCTCAGCAGACTGCTGTATATGTAGACGGTTTGCTGGCAGCTACAACTGACGGTGCCGCAACGCCCGCCAATCTTGAGTCACAAGCTATTCTGCGTGTCGGCGGACGTTACATCACTGAAGAGCTTGGTATCGACCGAGCACTCGAGGATACCGCGGTTGACGACCTGAAGGTTTACAGCTATCGGCTCGATCCAGTTGATATCGCCGTTGAATACACTGACGTAATGGGCGGTTCGCTGTGTATTGACGATGAAGGACTTGAATACGACTTCAATGATGACTGCGAAATAGATCTCGCGGATGTCGCTATTTTTGTTGATCAGTGGCTCAATTGCAGGATCGTTCCTGATTGTATTAACTAAGACGTTTTTTAAATTGTGAATCGATTCCCGGAAAGGCGCAATAGTCTTTCCGGGAATTTTCTCACTAAAAACCTGGTCGGACTGGGTGATACGGCCAATCCGCATGAGCGGTTATACACTATATATTGCTTGGGAGCTTGTCATGCGTAGAAATGCGTTTATGTGTGTTATGCTGGCTGCAGCCATTCTTGTTATTTCTTCAACACAAGCCGGCCTTTACAGCCCGCCGCTTGTCAACACCAGCTTTGAAGATGCGACCGCAGACGGGTGGTTCCATCGGACAAGCTATTTCACTCTTGAATCGGACACCGATCCTGAGCTGCCGGACACGCCCTACGGCGAATACTGGGTGCAATTCGGCAATCAGAGCTGGATGTATCAGCAGATCGGCACGTGGGACTCGGACATCTCTCTTGATATTTCACTCATCAGCGGCAAACGCGCCGGCCAGGATTACGGCGGTCTGGTCATAAGCCTGTGGGCCGGCGGCGATCCATCGCTTGCAGCCAATGCGAGCGACAACAACGTACCGCCGGATACGCTGGTCAATCTGGGAGCGGTCATGATCGACCAGTCCCAGCAATATGACTATCCCAACGGGGATGACATGGGAAGCTTTGATATCAGTTTCTCTATGAGTACCGGTTCTAACGGAACTGCTGGGGAACCTCTCTGGCTGCTTGTGCAGTCTGCAGGCAGGAAGAAGGTTCTGGTAGACAATATACAGGTAAACTATCAACCCAAAGCCATACTGACGAGTCCTGAAAATGGGGCCGAATTTGTGGCGAGAGATGCCGATCTTCGTTGGCAACCGCCCGAAAGCGGCTCTATACAGAAATATATCCTCACCTACCGCAATGATCCCGACTTTACTCAACCCGGCAATACCGTGATAGACCCTGCAGTCTCGCCGTACGACATGGGAACTATGCCTTATAGTACAACTTATTACTGGCGAGTAGACACCGTAGACGGCCAGGGGCAAGCAATCGAGGGAGATGTCTGGTCATTCACAACCGCCGCGGATGTGCCCACCGGACTGTTTGATCCTCCGCTGGTAAATTCGAGCTTTGAAAATCCTGTTCTTACGCCTGCAGCAACAAGTGCTGACGTGCTGGACTGGTACGATTCCGGCAGTTACACTATGATCTCAGATGAGGCTGATACTACTGCCCCGGACACGCCTTACGGCGACAACTGGGCGGAACTCGGCAATGAAAGATGGATTTACCAGCAGATCGGAAGATATGAGGAGAACCTGGAAATACCGGTCAACTTCCTGCTGGGGCAAAAGGACGGCAAGGATTTCACCGGCATTCATGTAAGCCTGCTCGTAGGCGGTGATCCCGCATTGGCAATTGATACCGATGCTCAGTATTACTCTGACGGCAATCCCCTGCAGACCGTTGTAGGAGCCACGGAGATCGCAAACTCAGGCGTGATCAATCCGTTCGCCACAACAGCGGTAAAAGCTTCGTCACAGCAATCTGTAACACTTTCGACAGGCACAGGATATGTTGAAGGCGCTCCGCTCTGGCTGCAGTTCAATAAGGTTTCGGGCAACGGCAGAGCACTCATTGACAACGTTGTCATCGGTTATCCCGTAGAACCTGTCATGCTGTTTCCCACATATAATCTTGAGGGGGTAAATGTCGACGCTGATCTGGAATGGGCCCCGCCCATGACAGGCACGGTGCAGAAGTACATCCTCACCTTCGGCACGGACCCGAATCTTACTGACCCCGCAACCACCGTCACCGTGGACGACGCCGTTTCACCGTACGATCCGGGCGAGCTGGACTATCTCACAACCTACTACTGGCGGGTCGACGCGGTGAATGACCAGAACGAACTCATTCAGGGGTACATCTGCCCTTTCACTACGGAAGAACTGATCATCCCTGACTCGATAGAGCTCGATGACTTCCAGAGCTATGCAGACAACGCCGAATTCCTTTCTGCCTGGCAGCAGACGGCAGGTTCCCAGGGCACACACGAACTTAACACGGACTGGGCCGCAATGCAGCTCAACTGGCAAAGCAGCGACCAGCCGGTGGTCGTTGAGGTCGAAAGAACCCTTGACGATCCCCTCGACGCATGGCCGGAATACATGCACATGCTCACTATGTCAATCAAAGGCTCGGATCAGAATCCCCCCGCACAGATATTCATAACGCTGTCGGACGGCGTGAACGACTTCACAGCTTCCTACACAGCAAGCGACCCTGTCCGGACCGGCGGTTGGCATGAGATCAACATCCCAATAGAGCAGTTCACGAATGCCGGCATCGATATGCAAAACATTACGCTTGCAAAGGTGGGCCTCACAGCAGAACCGGATGAAGGCCTGGCAGGCTCCATCTTGATCGACGACATTTCATTCGCAGCTCGCATCTGCGGCGAGGATATCCGCCCTGCTTACGATTTGAATGACGACTGCACCACGAACCTGCTCGACATCGCGGAGCTCGCAAAGGACTGGCTTGTCCACGATTACGCAATAAACCCCGACATGCCGAATGGCTCCCAACTGGCCGGCTACTACCAGTTCGATGAGCTGACAGGCACCTCTGCGGCTGACAGTTCGACAAACAGCAATGACGGTGTCATAGAACCGGGACAGGCAAGCTCATACTGGTCGACCGACAGCTATAAGGGCTCCGGCAGTCTGGCTGTTTCTAAGGACCTGCAGGTCATGCTTCCAGCGGACCTGTTCGCTTCCGTCACGTCACAAATCAGCGTCTCCATGTGGGTCAAAGGTGACATCGCTGTTGAAGAAGGCCAGGCGGACGTCGCTTGGGGACCGGATCCGCATTTGACCGAGCAGTGGCAATGGGTTTCGACTCAAACGGAATCCGACAGCCAGGTTTGGACACATTACGCATTCGTAATTGACAATGACGCAGGCACCGCAGCAATATACCGCGACGGGATCCTCATCGCAAAAGCCCAGGACACCACATTCGATCTTGATCCCGCCAGTGCCGGCCAAACCGTCTTGTCCGCCGACACATTTGATGGCACAACTCTGATTGATGAGCTTAAAGTTTACAGCTACGCTCTGGGACAGAGTGAAATTGCATATCTTGCTACAGACGGAACCGGCTCAGTCGTTCAGCCGATCTCACCTTTGTTTACCGAATGCGATTTCAACCTGAACGGAGTAGTTGACTTGGCCGATCTGGCAAAAATAGTCAGCAGTGCGCGCTGACAAACCAAATGATATGTTTTTTAAGGGTGCTATATGTTTAAATGCAAAGTGTTGATTCTTGCTTTATGTGCATGGTTTGGGTTATCGGCGATTACCACATACACTGCCGGTACTGCTTTTGGGGTCTTGCCAGACGAGCTGACTGTCAACGTCGGCGATGTCAACGGTGACGGCCAGAATGACAATGCGATACTGACCAAGCGTTCCCTGCGTGCCCCCGGGTACAGGGTATGGGCCTATGACGGCTCTAACTATACCCAGGTATCCCAGCCAGAGGTACGAACATATCGCGGATATGTTGATGCGGACCCGGATTTGCAGGTAAACGGCTGGGTCGACGAGAACAACTGCCTGGACATCAATTTCAATGAAGGCAGACACCATACCCTGCGACTGACAAACATCGACATAGATCTTGCCGGCCCGGATGGTACACCCTTTCCCCCTACGGGGAACATCGAAATCCCACACACTGCTGACCGCACTTCTCCAACACCCACAGGCTACATCATTCCCAAATATAACATGCGCAAAATGCGTGTCGGCGTAGATATCTGCAATGACGTGTATGTCGCCATGGGCAGTATTTCTGCGGCTGTCGGCTTCTGCGAGCAGCGGATCAACGACTCAGACCATTTTTATGCTCGTGATATGGGACTTGCCTGGGAGATCAGCGAAGTCGTAGTGCGAGTAGGCGGCGACCCGGACAGATGGAAATCTTTCTGGGCGGGCAATGACGGAATTACTCCATATAATTTCAATACCAAAGTGAGATTCAAGGCCCCGGGCGGCGGCGGTTCGGCAGGCCGTATCTTTTCTGCGACCGCTGACTTTCCCAATGGGCACTCAGCGACCGTGGGTTCATTGTCACCCTATTCGCGATCACTTGGCCATGAAGTTGCGCACGGACTCGGTGTCGGACACTATTCGGATGTCAACGACACGATGAGCGGTTCAAATTCGGCGCTGGGCGTAGGAACCGTCCAGAAGCCCATCGAAGAACTCCACCTCGCATCCGGCACGTCTGCTCCATCGATCATATACGGCGGCCCGCTTGCTCCCTACGCGATGTGGGATGCAGCGAACACGATGCAGGATGAGTCCGTCGAGATAAATCTGCTTGAAAATGATTACGACGGCAACGGTGACACGATCAGCCTTTCGTACGTTGATTCTGTCTCCGACCGGAACGGCACTATTACCATCCTTTCCGACAGAACTGTCAGATACACCCCGCCAGAGGGCTATCTCGGCGTTGACAGGTTTCGATACCACGTCAGCGACAGCACCGGCCTGACCAACCGTACAGGCCTCGTAAAGGTATACGTGCGAAACACAGGTCTGGCCACTCACCTGACTCTCGACGAAACCACCGGCTCAATAGCACATGATCTCGGTCCGTATCAAACACACGGATCTCTCGATTCAGGCACGACGCCCTTCGAAACGGGCTCAACCACCGGCATCATCGGCAACGCACTTGAGAACTTGACTGATTCGTCGAAAACTGCACGGATCCGCTGCGACACCGGGGACCCGCTCACAGACAGCCTCAGTGCATCCCTGTGGGTTAAATTCAACACACTGCCCGATAATGACTACCCGATCCTCACCAAGGGCGCCGCGGTCATCAGAGGCCGAGTTGACAACATCCGCGGCGGATGGGCCATCAGCGTCGACAACGGCAAGTTCTACTTCGCGTGCAAGCTGCAGACCGATTCGCAATACAAGGGACACCTTGCTGACCTGCGGACCAGCGCAAACGTGCAGACCGGGCAGTGGTATCACCTCGTAATGACCATGGACAGAGACAATCATAAGCTCCGCGCATGGGTCAATAATACCGAAGTCACGAATACGCTAGCAGGAACCACGATCCCTGATGGGATGATCGAAAACTATTATCCGCTCACCCTGTTCAACTGCTCAAATGATAACGCATCCCTGCCTTGCGTAATGGATGAGGTCCGGATCTACAACAAAGTACTCAGTGCTGCCGAAGTAGCTGAACTTTATGCCGCAGATTATGAGATACCCGCCGGCGCACCTGAACCAGCCAACCACGGAACCTGCGCCTTCAGTGATACGACCCTTACATGGGTTCCCGGCAAGCCTTCCGGGTATGAATTCGACATATATTTCGGCACGGACCATGACGCTGTAGCTGCCGCAACGACATCCTCATCCCAGTATATGGGAAGAAAGCAGGAAAACTCACATGCCGTTACGGTCCGCAGAGGCAAAACCTATTTCTGGCGTGTTGACGAGGTCGCGGATGATACTGTTGTCCCAGGAAATGTCTGGACATTTAAAACGCTTCAGAAAGGTTTTGACGATTACAGTGTGAATGTTACTAACGGCGATTTCGAGAATCAGATAGTCGAACCCGATGCATCTGTCAAAGAAGTCATGGACTGGTATGACAGCGGATCATATGTTAACACTGTATGGTCAGGCTATGACACGGACGAATATCCACAGGGCACCGAGGGCTCAAACTGGCTCGAAATGGGCAATTCCAAGTGGGCCTATCAAAGAACAGGCGATATCAAGTCCGCATCGGATTACAGGATCGGACTAATGGCAGGCAAAAAGACCTCGGCAAATTTCAAGGGGCTCGTAGTCAGCCTTTGGGCAGGAGGAGAGCCCGAAGCGGCAGCGGACGGCATATTCCTCAGTGACATCGGAGCCGTCCAGCTTGATACGAGCGGCCTGCTGATGCCCCCGCTTTCAGGCAATCAGAGTGAACAGTTGTATGTAACCCTGTCCGCACGTCAGGATCTGGATATCGTACAGCCGCTCTGGCTGTGTGTCCAGCAAGGCGGAGGATATGGGCGCAGTTTCGCAGACAACGTCGAGATCGCAAAACTGATCACGGGCGAAGGTCTCTGGCAGTTCGCCGAGCTCAAGAAATACTATAACACCGGCGATTGCGGAATCTGCGGCGGAGCGGATCTTAATGCGGACAATATAGTGAATCTGACAGATTTAGCGATGTTCGCTTCGACCTGGCTGGAAGAATAGCAAGAAAGAATAATCCTTTGATGACTGACATACTCTCAGGAGATAGAAATGAATAGAAGAGATTTTCTCAAACAGTGTGCTGTAACTGGAATCGCAGGTTCGATATCGTCCGCTGCCTCAGGCGCAGGTGCCCAGCTTGGCAACAAGACTTTCAATCTCAGGCTGGGGAAGCGCCGGTACAATGTGTTATTCGTATTCGTTGACCAGTGGCGTTTCTGCTCGCTGGGACATGGGCCAAACCATGATCCGGATGTCATTACGCCAAATCTCGACAAACTTGCAAAGCAAGGGGCCCACTGGTCCAGATGCTACGCTACACATCCGGTCTGCACGCCAAACAGATCGGCGGTTATAACAGGCAGATGGCCGTGGCAGACGGGTATGAATCAGAATGATCTCATGCTTCCTCCGGAAGAACGCTGCATAGCACAACACTTTACAGAAGCAGGTTATAAATCTCACTACATCGGCAAATGGCACATGGACGGAAATGCAAAGCCCGGTTTCGTTCCGCAGGGATGGCGGCGACGCGGGTTCACTACATTTGAAGGATTTAACCGAGGGCATTTCTACTTCAACTCGCCCACATTCACTAATGACGGCGATATGATGCGTGACATTGGACTTTACGAGTCGGGTGATTATGAACCAACTTTACAGGCCGATCTTGCGATCGACTTCATGAGGAACAACCAAAAAAATCCTTTCTTCTGTTTTGTATCGTGGGGACCGCCTCACGGACCTTACACACCTCCTGCTGAATATGATATTTACAATGCCAGTGAGATGACATACAGGCCGAACGTTCCTGATGACAAGGTCGGAAACACCAGACAGGAGGGCTATTTCGGCTCGATAACGGCTCTCGATCATGAGTTCGGCCGTCTTATGAAGTCGCTCAAGGACCTTGATCTGGAAGACGATACACTCGTCGTATTCACCGCCGACCATGGCGATATGATATATTCACATGGTCTTTCGTATAAAGGCAAGCCGGAAGAGGAATCGTGGCATATTCCGTTACTGATGCGGCTGCCCGGAAAGATCGATTCAGGACAAATAACTGACACCCTGATAAGTACTGCCGACCTTATGCCGACTGTGATGTCACTTGCAGGTCTGGATGACCCTACTACTTGTACCGGCATCGACAAAACGCAAGCGCTCAACGGAGGCCACATGCCGGACGCTTCCGTCTACGGAGGTGTACAGGACAGATGGCGTGCAGTTGTTAAAGGCGACCACAAACTGATCGTAGAACAAATCGACGGCAACGAGGTTGCAACGAGGATGTACAACCTCAGTACGGATCCGTATGAAATGACCAATATAATAAATGAGACTTCCGTGCAGACGGTCAAAGACGACCTCTGGGCCGAGTACCTTCAGTGGAAAGACAAAACACAGGACTCGTTCCCAGAATACCCGTGGCTCGCGGAAAATATGTATTGATGGACTTAGGTCTCTTGTTTTGAAGGTTCTGTTGAGGCCGGGTACGCTCCGGCCTCAGTTTTACTCATGTTGCGATTTCAAGAAGCTATATTCACAGAGACCTGGAAGCAGTTTTGAAGCAGTTTCCAGGAATAGTTGTTCAATTTCAACATCGCACAAAACGCATCTAATGGCGTTGCGTATTCACTTCAGGGGTATTTCTTCAAAAAAGCATAGCTTATTGCAACCCTACCAAGCATCCTCTAAGGTCAGTGATAGCAAGCATTAAGCCGGACCATGTTTTTTTGTATGCTGGACACTATTGTAAAACCTCGAAAAAACTTGCAATATATCCTTGCAATATATCCTTCTGGCCCTTAGTGGTGTTAAGGGCACGAAGCGTAAGCATTTCCATGTGCGGAAGTTATGTTAGAATGGTATAAGAGCAGGTCGATCAGATCATCTGCTGTTTCAAAAATGCATTCTAACCGCTGACAACGCGTGATTCGTAGATTTTTTGATAATTTAACTCAGGAGAAGTGTATGAGTAAAATTAATGTCGACCATGTTTTTACTTCCGAATCAGTCAGTGAAGGTCACCCCGATAAGGTGTGCGACCAGATATCCGATGCGGTACTGGATGCCTGCCTTGCAAAGGACCCGGCCAGCAGAGTTGCCTGTGAGACGATGGTTGCACACGATCTCGTAGCGAACAGCGGCGAGATCACCTGCAGCGGCTGGGAAGATATCGATACCGAAAAGATCGCTCGCGAAGTCGTTAAAAAGATCGGCTACGACCACGAGGATCTGAAGTTCTGGCACGATTCGTTTGAATATATCTCCCGCCTGCACGGCCAGAGCCCGGACATCTCTCAGGGTGTCAGTGAAGGCGAAGGGCTGTTCAAGGATCAGGGGGCGGGAGATCAGGGCATGATGTTCGGTTATGCTGCCAATGAAAATCCCGAGCTGATGCCCACACCTATCGCATTGAGTCACCGTCTGCTGCTCGAGCTCGAATCGATCCGCAAGAACAAAAAGCTCGACTATCTCAGGCCCGACTCGAAGTCGCAGGTTTCCGTCAAGTACACAGACGGCAAGCCTGATTACATCACATGCGTGGTTATCTCGCATCAGACGGACGATGTGCCGCTGGACAAGGTTCGCAGGGATCTGGTTGAGATCGCAAAAGAAGTACTCGAACCGACCGGCCTTTTGCGCAACGAAACTGAATACTTTGTAAATCCGACCGGTAAGTTCTGCCTTGGCGGTCCATACGCTGATGCAGGTTTGACAGGCCGAAAGATCATCGTTGATACTTACGGCGGTGTAGGCAGCCACGGCGGCGGTGCTTTCTCGGGTAAGGACCCGTCAAAGGTTGACCGTTCGGCGGCTTACTATTCACGTTACGCTGCAAAGAACATCGTGGCTGCTGGTCTTGCTGAAAAGTGCGAGATCCAGGTAGCTTATGCGATCGGTGTTGCAAGGCCGTTGAGCATCAATGTTGACACTTACGGTACGGGCAAGGTCGAGGATTCGCAGTTGCAGAGTGTTCTCGAGTCAGGCTCGATATTTGATTTCCGCCCTGCTGCTATCGTTCAGGAACTGAACCTGCTCAAGCCCGACGGTTGGTCCTATGCTCAGTCTGCCAAGTACGGTCACTTCGGACGCGACATCTTCCCCTGGGAGAAGACTGACAAAGCAGAGGATTTGAAGAACGCAGTTAAGGAAATGGTGAACGTATGAGTCGGATAGAGAAGAAAATCACAGGTGTCGGCTCGCCGATCATGGATTTACTTTCTCATGTCCCTGACGAATTTGTCAGCACCCATGCAGGCGAGAAAGGCGGGATGGCATTGGTCGATCACGATGCCATGGAAGCTTTGCTCAGCCGGCTGGATGAATTTCCGAAACTGGCGGCCGGCGGTTCGGCAGCAAACACTATATTTGCGCTGGCCCGGCTGGAGACGCCCTGCGGGTTCGTCGGTAAACTCGGCGACGATGCGCAGGCGAAGGAATATCTGCAGCATTTCGAGAAGTTCGGAGGCGATACTTCGGGCTTTAAGTTCTGCACCAAGGACGCAACTGCACGCTGTTTGAGTCTTGTGACGCCGGACTATGAACGCACTATGTGTACTTGCCTCGGCGCTGCTGCAAATCTGGCTCCTGATGAGATAAGCATCTCGGATTTCGAAGGCTATTCACACGTGCATCTCGAAGGCTATCTGCTGTTCAATCAGGACCTTATCAAAGCGATACTTAAACACGCCAAAGACGCCGGCTGTACGGTCAGTCTGGATCTGGGTTCTTTTCAGATCGTGGAGTCCTTCAAGGACCTGGTGACCGAGCTCCTTGACAAGTACGTCGATATCGTCTTTGCGAACGAAGACGAGGCGGAGGCGTTCAGCGGATCCAAGGATCCCGAGGAATCGCTCAAGCTGCTGGGCAAATACTGCGACATTGCAGTGGTCAAGCTCGGCGCGGAAGGCTCATTCATTCAAAATACCGAAGGCAAGGTAAAAGTTGTCGCGAATCCGGTTGAAAGCGTAGTGGATACTACCGGAGCGGGCGACTACTGGGCCGCCGGTTTTTTATGCGGATATCTTCGAGGGTATCCCATGAACGTTTGCGGCGAGATGGGCTCCATTCTGGGAGCCGAAGTGGTTCAGCAGCTCGGGGCGGAACTGCCCGACGATCGCTGGTCCGCAGTCGCCGAACAATTCAACAATATTCACACTTAGCTATTTTACTGTGCCGCATGGCCCAGGTCGTTTTAAAGCGATCTGCGGGCTTTTGCGCGCATACAGTTTGAATATGGCTTAGACAGCCTTAAAAACTAATCGCAACTGTTGTAATATTAACATGGAGAATAAGAATGACACAACAAGTAGAAAGTACTTTTGATTACGTAGTAAAGGACATTGAACTCGCTGATTTCGGCCGCAAGGAGATCGAGATCGCGGAAAAGGAGATGCCCGGCCTTATCGCTACCCGCGAAAAGTACGGCAAGCAGAAACCGCTCAAGGGCGCACGTGTGATGGGCAGCCTGCACATGACGATTCAGACGGCTGTTCTTATCGAGACGCTGGTTGAGCTCGGGGCGGACGTTCGCTGGGCATCCTGTAATGTTTTCTCGACGCAGGACCATGCAGCGGCAGCTATCGCGGCCCGCGGTATTCCCGTTTTCGCATACAAAGGCGAATCGCTGGAAGAATACTGGGACTATACACGTCGTGCACTGACCTGGCCTGACGGTGAAGGTCCTGACCTGATTATTGATGACGGCGGCGATGCGAGCCTTCTGATGCACCGCGGCTACTATGCCGAAGAGGATCCTTCGACATTGGATGAGCCTACCGACAACAAAGAGATGAAGCTTCAGAACGAGCTGCTCAAGGGCATGCTCAAAGAAACACCGGATTTCTGGCACAAAGCGGCAAAACGCTGTCAGGGCGTTTCGGAAGAAACGACAACTGGCGTTCATCGTCTCTATCAGATGAAGGAAAGCGGTGAGCTGCTGTTCCCGGCCATCAATGTGAACGACTCTGTGACCAAGTCCAAGTTTGACAATGTTTACGGCTGTCGTGAATCGCTGGTCGATGCTATCAAGCGTGCGACTGACGTCATGGTCGCTGGTAAGATGGCAATGGTTTGCGGTTTCGGCGATGTTGGTAAGGGTTCTGCTGAGACGCTGGCCTCGCATAAGGCACGCGTTGCAGTGAGCGAGATCGACCCGATCTGTGCACTGCAGGCATACATGAGAGGCTATTCGGTAATGACCGTCGAAGACGCCCTGCCGTATGCGGACATCTATGTAACCACCACAGGCAACAAGGACATCATTACTGCCGAGCACATGAGCAAGATGAAGGATCAGGCGATCGTGTGCAATATTGGCCATTTCGATAACGAGATCCAGGTCGACGAGCTGAACAACTGGCCTGGTGTTAAAAAGACGAACATCAAGTTCGGCGTCGATCAGTACACCTTTGAAGACGGTCACTCGATCTATCTGCTCGCTGAAGGCCGGCTGGTTAACCTCGGCTGTGCGACCGGTCATCCGAGCTTTGTAATGTCCAACAGCTTCACCAACCAGGTTCTTGCAACGATCGATCACTGGACAAACGAAAAGCCGATCGATGTTTATCGTCTGAGCAAGAAACTTGATGAAGAAGTAGCACGTCTGCACCTTGATAAGCTCGGGGCGAAAATGACCGTCATGTCTGAGGAACAGGCAGACTACATTGGTTTCCCCGTTGAAGGACCGTACAAGTCGGACCATTATCGTTACTAGACCTCGCGTGCAGAGGAAAGAACTGAAACGCTAATTAAAATCCGAGGTAATTATGCCTTTTATAGAAAAACAGCAATTCGGTGAAGATCCTCTCAAGGTTCGGGACACCGACCACTACGTGAAGGAGTACGCTTCCACGCTTGTGGAGAAATGGGATCAACTGATCAGTTGGGACAGAAGAGCCGAAAGCGAGGGCAATTTCTTCGTAGAGAAGCTCAAAGAAAACGGTGCTAAATACGTCCTCGATGCCGCCACCGGCACAGGTTTTCACTCGGTCCAGCTCATAGAAGCTGGATTCGAGGTGACCAGTGCGGACGGCAGTCCGGAAATGCTCGCCAAAGCATTCGAGAACGGCAAGCAGCGCGGACATGTGCTGCGGACCATTTGTGCGGACTGGAGATGGCTCAACCGCGATGTTCACGGGGAATATGACGCCGTAATATGTCTGGGAAATTCGTTCACGCATCTATTCAACGAGCGTGACAGGCGTAAAACGCTGGCTGAATACTACGCAGCGCTCAAGCATGACGGCGTGCTGATCATTGACCAGCGGAACTATGATGCGATCCTGGACCAGGACGGCTATTCGTCTAAACATACTTTTTATTATTGCGGCGACCAGGTAGCTGCTGAACCGGATCACGTCGACGAAGGGCTTGCACGCTTTGTCTACAAGTTTCCTGACAAAAGCCAGTACCACCTGAACATGTTTCCTTTGCGAAAAAACTACCTGCGTCAGTTAATGCAGGAAGTAGGTTTTCAGCAGATCGACACATATAGTGATTTCCAGGAAACTCATAAAGTGGACGACCAGCCGGACTTCTTCATTCATGTTGCGCATAAGGAATACAAAGATTAGAAAGGAGGCTTTATGAGCAGTTCTTATTCGAAAACTGTTTCCACGGCCCGTGATTATTATAACAGCAGTGATGCTGACAAGTTTTATTTTAATTTCTGGGGCGGCGAGGATATCCATATCGGGTTTTACGAAACGCCCGACGATTCGATCTCGCAAGCCAGCCGTAAGACGGTTAAACGCATGGCCGCCAAATGCGAGAATCTCAACGAGAACAGCCGTGTGCTCGATCTGGGCGCGGGGTTCGGCGGGGCCGCCCGTTATCTCGCTAAGACCTACGGCTGCCATGTCACGGCTCTGAACCTAAGCGAGGTTGAGAACGAGCGTGACAGACAGATGAACAAGGAACAGGGACTCGATCATCTGATCGACGTTGTCGACGGTGCATTCGAATCGCTGCCCTTTGAAGATGGCAGCTTTGATGTGATCTGGTCGCAGGACGCGATACTGCACAGCGACCAGCGTGATGCGGTCATTAAAGAGGCGGCACGAGTTCTCAAGCCCGGCGGCGAGATGGTATTTACAGATCCGATGCAGAGTGATGACTGCCCTGAGAATGTACTTCAGCCGATCTATGACCGCATTCACCTTGAGTCGCTCGGTTCACCCAGCAAGTACAAGAAGATGGCCAAAGATGCGGGTTTGGAGGTCGAGGAGTTCGACGAACTGACGGACCACCTGCCGCACCATTATCACAGCGTTCTCAAGAAGATCGAGAACAGTGACAGGCCCAAAAAACTAGGCATCAGTGACGAATACATCAAGAATATGAAAAAGGGTCTGCAGCACTGGGTTGACGGCGGAAAACAGGGTTACCTGAGCTGGGGAATCTTCCACCTCAAAGCAACAGCATAAGGCCCTTTCATATCCAGACAAGCCCATTGAAAAAAACTGCATGCAGTGACCAGATTTTTACCGACCAGCGAATAATCGCTGGTCGGTTTTTTTTATCTTACTGACCAAGTTATCCGGAGGTCAAATGCGAAGCTCATACATCTGGAGATTGTTTGAGCGTGTCCCCAAAACTGGACAGGTGTTTAAGGTGGAATTGTTTTCGGGTATACTAAGTCGCAAGACAAAGAAATGAACTTGCGAGTAGGAACAGGTTTGCTAAGAGTATCCACCATTTCCCCTTTTTGCAAAAATTGTAATTTTTTACCTTAGTAACCGGTGCCCGTGTAGAACAGTATCATGAAATGGCTAAAGAATTGCATGCAAAAGAGTTCCGGAGAACATTGCCATGTAAAGAATTCCGTTCGGTTTTGCGTTTCAGTCTTTGCGCAAAATCAAAAGAAAAATACGCGATTTGATATTTATTGCATTCAGAATTTATGCTAACATAAAATACTCGGAAATAGCAATAACTATTGACAGGTAAGTAGCTGCAGAAATGTGTTGACAAGGAATTTCCTTCATGAAGAAATCTGGCTTTACACTAATAGAATTGCTGGTAGTAATTTCCATCATTGCATTGCTTTTAGCCATTATGATGCCCGCGTTGGGCATGGTCAAAGAGCGAGCTCGCCGTGTGACATGCGGTTCCAATCTAAAACAGGTCGGCATCAGCATGCTCACTTATGCAACTGATAATAAGAATAATGTGCCTCCAAGCTGGATGGAAGAACGCTGGCGAGGCACAGCAGGTTATGCGGGCTGGGCGGCATATTGGGCCTACTCCGTCAACACGAATGCGACCTCGGAACAAGACAAGATGATACCACGTAATATGGGGTGGCTCTTCGATGCAGGCTATCTGAAGGACCCGGAAGTATTTTACTGCTCGTCAGCAGGTGCCTTTAACAAGGCTTGGTCCTACGATCATTATCGCCTTTCCTGGCCAGCTGCTATTGGCGGCAACGGTACGGCGTCGACGATTAGAGTTAGTTACAACTACATTCCTCAAGTACGTGCCAAGGAAGTTATCCGTTGTGGAAGCAGCGGCAGGGACGTAAGTGTACACATGATAGGCTATAAGGTTTCAAATATGACCTCAAGTACAAGTCTGGCCGCTGACCTTATCAATTCACAGGAGCACATAATGCACCGCGCGGGGGGGAATGCGCCTGCAGGTATCAATGTGCTTCACGGAGACGGCCATGTCGTCTTCAACAACGATAAGGAGGCCATTAATGCCGATGATTTCTGGGGTGACCTTGGTGACGACAAATCTAATCTGCCAAACCAGAATGGTTACAATCTGCGAGCGCTCCTGGGCCTTTTTAAGGGCACAGCTAGAATACAGAACTAACGTCACATCAGAGCGACCGCGACTAGCAAAATATACATATTAATCTTAGAAGACTGAAAGGGAAGGTCGTATTTATGTATAATGTATGGTTATGACAGTTGAAGGTTTTTTTGATTACCAGTAAAAGTAGCTGGTTATCTATGTTTTTTTACTTTTTATTTTTGGAGGGCTTATGATGTTTACTAGAATCACATTTTTGACTTGTATTTTGTTGGCTTTCGCCGGGTCAGCGTTCTCAGTGACAGTTCTAGACGATGATCTTTATTATGCTGGTTCTTATGATGATAATTTTCAAGAATTCACAGACGCTGGTTGGGAAATAGTAAATCAAGTCAGTTTGTACATGAGCGATGGCTCGACTGGAGTGATAACGGGCAGCGGTACCACTATTAGATATATTACCGATTACAGCATCAAAGAGGGAGATAGTGTTTCTTTAACTGCAGATCTCATCAGGACTGGATCTGGCTACGGTTATACTGGTGACATCATTGCCTGGGACGGTTCTACGGCGACAGTGATATCATCGTTCAGCGAATCACAGGATTTCACGCATAAAGTCACGGCATCCTCTGAATATGCGGGTCAAAAGCTTGGATTCACTTTTAAGTTTGCTGAAGGCTGGGGCAAAGTGGATAGTTTCACGCTTGACGTAGTAACCTCCGTTTTGGACGACGATCTTTATTATGCTGGTTCTTATACTGATAATTTCCAAGAATTCAGAGACGCTGATGGATGGGAAATAGTAGATCTAGTCAGTTTGTACATGAGCGATGGCACGACCGGAACGCTGACAGGGGCCAATGGTACTACCATTAGGTATATTTCAGACTACGTTCTTAACTATGGGGATTCTATCTCTCTGTGGACAGATCTCATCAGGACTGGATCTGGTTATGGTTATACCGGTGACGTTATTGCCTGGGATGGTTCTACAGCGACAGTGATATCATCTTACAGCGAATCGCAGGACTTCACACTTGAAGCCACGGCGTTGTCTGAACATGCGGGTAAACAGCTTGGATTCACCTTTAAGTTTGCTTCAGGCTGGGGCAAAGTGGACAGATTCAAGCTTGACGTAGAACAAGTAGACCCAAACTATCCCGACATTATTACCCAGCCGCAGGACCAATTCCTCAAAGCCGGGTCGGATGCTGTCTTTTCGGTAGAGGCAATTGATTACTCCGGTAACGGCCTTGAGTACCTGTGGTACCACGACCCGAACCTGGCTAATGCAGATTCGAACGATGCTGTTGCACTTGCTGATGGGACTGACTTTGATGGAGCGACTACCAGTGAGCTTACGGTCTTTGATGTTCAGAAAGAGGACGACGGCGGATACTTCTGCAAGGTAAGCATTATCGGCAGAAACTTTGAATATTCCGAAATGGCAATGCTTAAGGCAGGGTATCTG
This sequence comes from Anaerohalosphaera lusitana, assembly GCF_002007645.1. Taxonomy (GTDB): domain Bacteria; phylum Planctomycetota; class Phycisphaerae; order Sedimentisphaerales; family Anaerohalosphaeraceae; genus Anaerohalosphaera; species Anaerohalosphaera lusitana. The sequence continues at coordinate 2,354,369 of NZ_CP019791.1, read as the reverse complement.
ATCGCGCATTATCCTTTTGACGGCGATGCAACCGATATCAGCGGCAATGGATACGATGGAACGGCCATCGGTACGGTTGATTACAGCCCTGACGGGGGCATGATAGGTCAGGCATTGAAGATGCGTAACGCTTCTGACGGCCATGTGTCTGTCCCGGCAGAGGTACTGGGTGATGTGGCAGAAGCATTTACATTGTCCTTCTGGACATATGGTTCGCCTGAGCAGCCCTTGTCCAATTTGCAGAATCTGTTCCACGCAAGGGGCAGCAACTCAAATGTGGTAACGCTTCGTATACCGCACACTACCGGCCGTTTCCAGATGCTTACCGGGAACCCCGACGACGGTTCTACACAGATATATACTACGGGCCTTTCTTCTGCAGACTACAAGAACAGGTGGAACCACTATGTAATAACCAAGCAATTAGGTCAAGGCATAAACGTTTACATCAATGGTGATCAGTGGGGCAGTTTCCCCGGCCAAAACAATCCTGTTTATGGCGCAACAGAAGTAGCCATTGGCGGCGGTCTTACCGATTCAACTGATACTTTTGACGGTATGATCGACGACTTCCGCATTTACAACTATCCGTTTGCCGAGGATGAAGTTAAGGAAGTTAATCCAACGCCGGCATATCCTTCGCCTGAGGATAACGCGACCGACGTACCGTTCGACACCATGCTGAGCTGGCAGCCCGGCGAAGGTTCCGAGTTGTTTGACGTATATTACAGCACGACAGCACCGGATCAGTACGCTGCTGACTTCGATCCGAACTACCCGCTGACTGATCCAACGGTTATTGCCGGCTTGACTTCACCTGAGGCAAGTTTTGATTTCAACCTGGATCTTGATACGACATACTACTGGTATGTTGTAGAGTCTGACGTATCCGGCAATCCGCTGTGGCGGAGTAATGTCTGGAGCTTTACGACTCAGGATCTAGAGGCGGACCTCAATGATAGTCTTAAGGTTGACCTTTTCGACTTTGCGCCGATCAGTGCAAGCTGGGGCGAGGACACCAAGGGTGTTGTGACCGAAGCTGCGGTTATCGATCCGATGAATTATGATGTTACCAACCTCGATCCTGACGATCCGGCCAGTTCCAAGTACTACTGGATGCACTACTACGAGTATAGCGGCGGAACGAACCTCGTATATGGTGAAGGTTACTGCGATCCGGTAGATGACCCGAACGGGATGGCTATCGAATGGTCCTACGATACGCCGAGCAGCAGCGGCGGTACGGATGCTTCGTGGCTGTACTTCCACAAGGACCGCAGCGACATGCCTATAGACCAGTACGATGAGCTTCATATTGATATGAAGCTGGTTGAAGGTACTATCGGGGCAAACGGCATGTGGGGCAACTTCATCAATACCGATGGTGAAGGCTTCAGCCACACCATGAACACATCTGCGCTGACGGATGGTGAATGGCACACGATCGTAGTACCGATCCCCAATGATGCACCGGCAGGCCAGTTAAACTACATTTTCTGTGGTTACTGGGGATCGAATCTCACAGGTAAGATCCATATGAAGAACCTGGAGCTTGTGGTCACGGACGACACACCGCGATGCGTGCCTGAGTTCTACATTGGCGCGGACATCAACAACGACTGCTCTATCGATATGTACGACCTGAGCGTTCTGGCTTCAGAATGGCTGCTGGACGCACGAAATCTCTAATCGTTGTCTAAAAGTCGTTTAAACCGAAACATGGCTCCGGCTTATCGCTGGGGCCATGTTTTTATTTTTTAGCATGTGAGTGATCAATTTGTGAAGAAAGTTTTAGCAATTCGGGGACATAGACAAAGTAAACATATCTTCGCTTTAAAAATAAGTTTAAGCGATTTCCGGAATTTATTATCAAAAACAGGTCGACAAATTGCCAGGTTAGTGTTGGCACTACTTAGCTTGACAAAAGGGTCTTAATCCGCAAGAGCAAACAATCGCCGAGATGCTCAAGAAACGTAGCTACAAAACGGTAATGACGGGGAAGTGGCACCTGGGGCATCATCGCGAGTTCCTCACGCTGCAGCATGATTTTGATGAATACCTTGGCCTGCCGTATTCGAACGACATGTGGTCGGTTGACTTTGATTCCAATTCGAGCAAAGGCAGGAAGAATTTCAAAGGTGATAATGCCCAGTGCATGGGCACAAGCTTATATTGAGAGAAGGACATCCATGAGATACTTGTTAGTATTTACAATAACTGTTATCAATATGTTTGCTTTTAATGTGTATGCGGAGGCTATTTCATCCAGAGAGACACCTGAGTTTTCCACTGCCGGCTTCTTTCAGATAGAAAATGGACCCCGCGATATTTTTAGCTTTAATGTTGGTTGGCGTTTTTACAAGGGGGAGTTGGAAGACGCCTCGGCACCAAACTATGATGACAGCATGTGGGAGATCGTGAACTGCCCCCATGGACTTGAATATTTGCCGGTTGATGCCAGCGGGTCAATTAACTATCAAGGGCCGGCATGGTACCGTAAGCATTTTACTTTACCTGAAGATATTGAAGGTAAAAAGCATTTCCTGCACTTTGAGGCAATCATGGGAAAAAGCAAGATATGGATCAATGGTAAGCTAGTTAAAGAACATTTCGGAGGCTACCTGCCTGTAGTGATAGATATTACGGACGCAGTCCGGTTTGGGGGAGAAGAAAACGTTGTTGCTGTATGGGCGGACAACAGCGATGATCCGGATTATCCGCCAGGAAAGCCTCAGGGCGTTCTCGATTTCACTTATTTCGGCGGTATCTACAGAGATGTCTGGTTATACAGCAAATATCCCGTTCACATTACAGACCCAACTCTCGCTAATACTACAGCGGGTGGAGGGGTATTTGTTCATTATGAAAATCTTTCCGAGGATTCAGTGGATGTGATTATTGCCACCGAGATTAAAAATGAAACTATGCAAAAACAAACCATTCAATTAAGTTCGTCCATACAGAATGACCAACAAGAAGATGTCGGCGCAAAAAGTAATGAAATTTCACTTGCTCCCGGTTCATGTCGGACGGTCAGGCAAAAAGTTTCAATTGAAAAGCCTCACCTCTGGAGTCCGGACGATCCCTACCTCCACAAACTAATCACCAAAGTTTCAAAAGATTCCACTTTGCTCGACGGCCAGGCTATCAGAATTGGTATTCGCAAGATTGAGTTCCGCGGCAAAGAGGGCTTCCTTTTAAATAATAAACCGTACGGCAAACCCTTGATCGGAGCGAACAGGCACCAGGACTTTGCTCATATCGGTAATGCCTTGCCAAACTCACTACACTGGCGAGACGCCCTAAAGCTGCGAAACGCCAATATGGAAATTGTCCGTTCGGCTCATTACCCACAGGATCCCGCCTTTATGGAGGCCTGTGACCAACTGGGTATGTTTGTCATTGTAGCTACACCCGGCTGGCAGTTTTGGAATGAAAAGGAAATCTTTGCAAAAAGAGTGTGCCAGGACATCCGAAACATGGTCCGTCGTGACCGAAATCATCCGTGCGTTATTATGTGGGAGCCTATCCTGAATGAAACGCATTATCCGAATACTTTTGCAAAGAGGGTGCACGAAACTGTTCATGAAGAGTTCCCATTCGATGGGTGCTATACGGCCTGTGACGGTCGGGCAAACGGATCGGAATATTTTGACGTCATCTATGGAGGCAAAACGGACCACCGCAAGTCGGCGTTCATCCGAGAATGGGGTGATAACGTTGATGACTGGTCGGCCCACAATTCAACCAGTCGAGTACGCCGGTCCTGGGGTGAAGCGGCTCAGATTATTCAGGCCCGCCATTACGCCGATCCCCGGCCGGATTATTCCTGGATATGCATCGATAGTTTCTATGGGAATCCTGCCCAGATAACCGGCGGCTGTCTTTGGCATTCTTTTGACCACAACCGCGGTTACCATCCAGATCAATTCTTTGGCGGAATAGCTGATGCTTTCAGGCAACCGAAATATTCCTATTATGTAATCCAGAGCCAGCGCAATCCGAAATCTCAAATTCCGTATGTTGAAAATGGTCCCATGGTATACATTGCGAATGAAATGACCCCGTTTTCAAGCGGTGACGTATGGGTGTATTCAAATTGTGAAGAAATACGCCTGAAGGTTTTCGGCGAAGTTTTTGATACAATTCGTCCGGCGGATTTAGATGCCGACATGCCTCATCCACCTGTCAAATTTGAGAACGTTTATAATTTCATGGATCTCAAACAACTTCACAGGGCGAAAAAATGGGATCAGGCCAAGATTGTCGCTGAAGGTCTGATCGATGGTAAAGTTGTGGCCTCTACGACCCGCATGCCTGCCAAACGTAAACATCATCTGGATTTGATTATTGATTCTGGAGGTATGCCGCTAACGGCGGATGGCTCGGATGTGATTACTGTCATTGCCCGGATGGTGGATAAAGACGGAAACATAAAACGCCTCTGTGATGACCGTATCGTCTTTGAAGTCACCGGACCGGCCAGGCTGATTGACGCAAAAAACATCGGCACAAACCCGGCCAGATTGGAATGGGGCACAGCGCCGTGTTTGATTCAGTCAACAACTGAACCGGGCAAGATTACGGTCCGTGCAAAGATGCTGCACGAGGGCATAAACACCCCGTTGCCCGGCGAAATCAGCTTTAAAAGCGTTCCTTATGCAATACGACAGATTTATGAAGAAACTGCCTGCCAGGCCATAAACGCCGATGATCTATCTGTTGAGGAAGCCAGCGATTCAGAAACTGTTCGAAAGCTTAAGAAGAAGTTACGTACGGTTCAAGGGGAATTGAACGAGCTGAGACTTAAAGAAATTGGACGTCAACAAACAGAGTTTGAAAACTGATATCTGGTTTATAACTGCTTTAAAGAGGGTCAGATGGTTTTGAGTTGCTGTTACGATGACTGGTAAAAGCAGCCGGTTATCTGTATTTGTTTTTTTATTTCTTTTGTTTTTGGAGGGCTTACTATGTTTTCGAAAATTGCATTTTTGATTTGTATCGTGGTGGCTTTTGGGGGATCAGCGTTTTCGGCAGACGTCGTCTTGGATGACGATCTTTATTATGCTGGTTCTTATGACGATAATTTCCAAGAATTCACAGACGCTGGATGGGAAATAGTAAAACAAGTTAGTTTGTACATGAGCGATGGCGACCCTGGAACACTGACGGGCAGCGGTACCACTATTAGGTATATTACCGATTACAATATCAAAGCGGGAGATAGTGTTTCTTTATCGGCAGATCTCATCAGGACTGGATCCGGCTATGGTTATACCGGTGACATCATTGCCTGGGACGGTTCTTCAGCGACAGTGATGTCGTCGTACAGCGAATCGCAGAACTTCACACATGAAGTGACGGCATCGCCTGAGTTTGCGGATAAGCAGCTAGGTTTTACCTTTAAGTTTGATGCTGGCTGGGGAAAAGTTGACAGTTTCCTGCTCGAGGTTCAATCGGTGGATCCAAACTATCCCAGTATTACCTCCCAGCCGCAAGACCAGTTGCCCAAAGCGGGAACGGATGCGGTTTTTGCTGTGGAGGCAATTGATTATTCCGGTAACGGCCTGGCGTACCAGTGGTATTACAATACGGCAAATGCAGACCCGAACGAAGCTGTTCAACTGACTGAGGGGACTGATTTCGGGGGCGTGACAACTAGTGAACTGACAGTCTACGATGCCCAGGAAGAGGATGAAGGCGTATATTTCTGCAAGGTAAGCATTATCGACAGGAATTTCAGCTATTCGGAAGCAGCAGCGCTTGGGGTCAAGCGTATGTTGGCAAAATGGACGCTTGATCAGGCTGATTACGTAGATGGTCAATATCTGGATACCGTGAGCGGCTATAATGCAGATCCTAACGGTACACCGACCTTCACAGAAGGCTGGGATGGAAGTGCTACCGGTGCTGTTACACCTAATCAGGGGGGCTGGGCCACAGCCAGCACCTGGAACCCCGCAGCGGATACAGGTGGATACACTGCTGCTGCCTGGGTCAAATGGGACGGCAGCGCGTTGGCTGAGTATGGAAATGGAATAATAGCCAAGGGGTCAGGTTACGGAGTGGATACAACCTTGTTTTACCTGCAACTGCGCCCGGGTTCTGCCGAGGATCTGGCGAATGTGCTTTTTTATGAGTCTGACACCTGGGTAACTGCTGCTGATGCTGTTACTGCCAATGAGTGGACACACATCATAGCTGCTTTTGACGGCAGTGAATTCAGGCTTTATGTTAATGGTGAGCTTGCAAAGAAAAATGGCGGCAGCATTGATAATGGTTTGGACGAGCCGATCTATATAGGAACGACTAACGGGCAGTCTAATTCGTTTTTGGGGCAGATCGACGAGGTTGCAATTTACAACTACGGCCTAACTGACGAGGATGCAGCGATGCTGTATTACGATTATACAGGTGAGGCGTCATGTTTGACGCAGCCGGAGCTGGACCTGACAGGACCAGATGGTGAGCCTGACTGTGTTGTAGATATACATGATTTTGCAGAGTTTGCAGCTAGCTGGATGGAATGCGGGCTGATACCTGACTGTCAGTAATTTTAGGATGTTTAATTGACATGGCTTTTAGTATTCCCGGCTCGACGAAAGTCGGGTCGGGAATTTTCACTTTGGGCGGCGATATTTGCACCAAATCATGTCTGCCTAGGAGACTATCAGTTCTGCTTTGAAGTGTTCTCTGCTAACAATAAATAGACTGAATTAGGGATAGACATATGAGAATGAAAAAAATGGATTTACGCTTATTTAAGGTTCATCACGGAATACCGGGGAATGCTGCTCTTATTCTCAGGAAGAAGTATTCATCATCGCGGTAGCCGTAGGCTTGGCGTTTGATGGTTTTGATCTTGTTGTTGATCCCCTCCAGCAGTGACGTATGCAGCGGCCATCGCTGTGTGCGATGATTCCGGCGGCGTGATAACGTACGATAAGTTTCGCACAATTTTGAAGTGGATTAAAAAAGTCCTTTCGCTGGTCGATGGTATTTACAGTACATAATTACCATTTGGCCAGAGAAAGGACTTACGATGCAAAAGAATGAATCGGACAGATCGGCAGCGAACTTGAACAAAGCTATTAAAATCGTAGTGCAAGGAATTTTTCGCACATTTGATTTGTTGTCCTTCGTTGGTCATGGCTTATCGTCCTGATCACCCCCATGGGGGTGAAATTTTTTATCGGGCTAAATGGCTTCGGCTATCGCTTCGTTCTGCATTTCTCTTAGCCGATCCATATTCATGTATCTTCGCGTGCCCCATTTCGTCCCGGCAATGTGTCTCAGACGAGCAGCGGCTAACATCAAGGCTGAGTTGCCGTCCGGGAAGCAGCCGACCACTCGCGACCTGCGGCGTATCTCACGCATGATCCGCTCCAGCGGATTGTTCGTGCGGATCTGTCGCCAGTGTTTCCGCGGGAAGTGATAGTAGCTGAGTGTCTCCTGGGCACCTTCACGAACTCGCTGGGCAGCCCTTCGCAGCTTCATGCCATCAAGCTTGTCGGCGACGGCATGAGCTTTCTTCTTTGCTTCTGCGAGGTCCTCCTGTGCATGGATCGCTTTTAGCATCGCAGATACCTCCTGCATCTTTCCTCGCGGCACGACCGAGAATACGTTCCTGTAAAAATGAACCGTACATCTCTGCCAGCGTGCGTCGGGAAAGAACTCGCCCAGCGATTCGACCAGGCCGAGGCACTTATCCGAAACGACCAACTGAACACCCTTGAGCCCGCGTTGCTTGAGCGAACGCAGGAAGCCGCTCCAGCCGTCTCGATCCTCTTTGCCGCCTTCTACGACGCCAAGGATGTCGCGATAGCCGTCCTTGCCCACACCGATCGCAACGAGCACAGAGACGTTGCGAACCTCGCCGCCCCAGCTTCGTTTCAGGCAGATGCCGTCGAGGTAGACGTATGGATACTCGCCTTCGATCCTTCGGTTCCGCCACTCGTCGATCCGCTCGTACATCTTCTTGTTTAGATCGCTGACCGTGCCTGCACTGACCCGCATGCCCCACAAAGCCTCGGTTATATCTTCCACGCGGCGGACCGAAACGCCCGCCAGGTACATCTCCATCAGTGCCTCTTCGACGCTCGCTTCGCGTCGGCGGTATCGCTCGATGATCGCCGTCTCGAACTTTGCCCTGCGAAGCTTTGGCATCTTCACCTTGACCTCGCCCGACCTGGTGTGCAGATTTCGCTTGTAATGACCTGCCCGGCTGTTGACTCGCTCTGAGGTCCGCTCGTAGCGTTTGGCATTGCAGAGCTGATCCGCCTCTGCATCGAGCATGTTGTTGAGCGTCTGCTCGACGGTGCTGCGGACCATCTCGCCGAGGTGGTTTTGAATCTGCGATTCGTCAATTTTAATAGCTTTGTTCAAGTCCGCAACCGATCTGTCCGATTCATTCTTCTGCATCGTAAGTCCTTTCTCTGGCAAAATGGTAAGTATGTACTGTAAATACCATCGACCAGCGAAAGGACTTTTTTAATCCACTTCAAAATTGTGGTCGCGGTAGGGACTGTGATTGCTCACAGCCCCCCGCACAGATCCGTACGTGCGGGATTACCGCATACGGCTCCTGCCTTGGGTCATAACGTGCAGCCTTTAAACGAGCTTGGGGATATGCGTGCAAGATTCTCGGTTTAGGAAGCCATCTATCCATCAGCTTGTACATTCGACTCCAGGTCATCCTGCTTCGCTGACTGCGCCGTCGCAATGCTCTGAACCACAGCCAGGCAACCCGCCGTCTGAACTTGCCAAGATAACGAAAGGTATTCGGAACAGCATAATAGCGGTACCAGCCACTCACCACAGAGTGGAGCCATCGCCCCATTTCCGGTATGGACGTATACCTGCGTATTTTCAACTGCTCCTTGATTTCCTTCAGCTTTGCCTGCACACGCTTGCGAATTGGGAGTCTAAGCAGCTTGAAAGTGCCTTTGCTTGATTTGGCACAGATGTGCGTAAAACCAAGAAAGTCAAAAGTTTCAGGCTTGCCTTGACCTTTAGCCGCCCTTCTCTCTGCCGCAAAACGGCCGAATTGAATCAGGCGGGTCTTGTCGGAATGCAATTCCAGATTGAACTTGCAAAACCTGCTCTGCATATCTTTCCGGAACCGCATTGCGTCCGATTTGTACTGGAAGCCCACCACGATATCGTCTGCGTACCGGACCATGATAACATGGCCTTGGCCGTTTCGCTTACGCCATTGATGGGCCCAAAGGTCAAATACATAGTGAAGGTAGATGTTTGCCAGCAGAGGGGAAATACTTCCTCCCTGTGGAGTACCTTCTTTAAACTGTACTCGCCTGCCTTCTTCCAGCACACCAGCATTGAGCCACTTCTTTATGTGGCGAATTACTCGCTGGTCTCCAATCCAGTGCTCAATGAATTTTATAAGCCAACTGTGGTCGATAGCATCGAAGAATCCACATATGTCGGCATCGAGCACCCAGTTCACCTTGCGTTTGAGTATGCCGACTGTTACAGCATCAAGAGCATTATGAGCACTACGACCTGGACGGAAGCCGTACGAGAAGCCTTTGAAATCAGTCTCGTATATGGCATTCAGTACAGTTGTCGTGGCCCGCTGGACGATCTTATCCTCTATGGTAGTTATACCAATGGGACGCTGCCGTCCATCAGACTTTGGGATATAAACCCGCTTGACGGGTTTGGCTCTATATGCCCCGCGCTTTAGTCGGCTTGAGAGGTCTTGGAGATTTTCTTCCAAGTCTTCCCCATACTCCTGCCATGTCTTTTCGTCTACGCCTGCTGCTGCCTGTCTTTTGATGCTGAAATATTCTTCTCTGAGGCGTTCTACATTGTAGACATGGTGCCAAAGCGAGGTGAACCGCAGCTTATTGTCCCCGGCCGCTGCCTGCCGTATCCGTTCCAACGCACTTTGCAGGCCTGCCCGGCTCTGAGTCCGGCACCTGTTTTGCTGGGACGGATTGCCCTTGGTCAGTCCCCTTCCCTCGGCTCTCTCCGCCGACTGTAATGTATCACAATCTTTGTTCAAGAGCGTCTCCGGTACTATGGGACTGTCCGACTTCCTGTGCTCGTGCATCACTGCGTTGCTCCTTCTGGATTTGCAGTGCGAACCTTTCCAGATTCTTTGGATAAGGCTGAACACAGGATCTCCCAGTTCCTGTGCAAAGAGTTTCCATGCGTGCACGGGGTCTTCGACCGCGCGGAGTCTGAATATGCCTTGCGATAACGGCGTATCCAGTATTGCCTTCCGACAGTTTCGACAGCGTCGGCACTCCGATCTGTTACGCAAGAACTTACGCGGCTCAATACCCGGCCCGCATGTACCCCTGTCAACGCTTCAGATGTGTCGTTACCGACCCACCCACATGACTCGGGGCCAATGTGGCTCGCTAAACCTTCATTGTACGGCTCTCGCATCCGCTACTCCTTGCCAGTCTCCTGGCGCTTCCGAAACTTATCGTACGTTATCATTAAAATTGATGAATCGCAGATAAATAATCGTTGCACTATCTATAGGTTCAAGTCCCACTCGAGGACGAAATGTATCAAACCGACGAGTCCCTGTAAACCACAGGAGCTGGTAGACTTGAGATCTCAAAACCAAGAATTCTGAAGACTTAACTCCGCAATTAACCTATAGTGCAAATCACGCTATTAGACTGTCATAAGAGCCCATCAGCGACAAGATGCTTGCTCAAATCAGCAAAACTACTCTTCAGTCTTACTTGCCTGATTAGTTCCGCCGTATGCGCCCATATTGATTCTGCCACCATTGTTGGGCACTTCACTGATGTAATCAGATTGAGGGTCACCTGCATCGATACATGGGCTGTTGACTTCGTCACTGACCCAGTGTCCGGGTTCATAAGCCCACAAGTACCTGTCTAACAAAATCTGGAGGTCAGCAAAACATACTCTGCCATTCCCATTGAAATCAGCAGACAGAGCCTGCCCCTCGGCTTGCCACACCTTGGACATCAAAGCAAAATCATGGAAATCAATTATGCCGTCAGCGGAGAGATCACGGAAATCATAGATGTCATCCATCCACCGGCCTGCACGGGATCTTAGATGATAGTCATAGAAAATAGGATCAGCAAAAAGCGGCTCAACATCGATATTGCCTTCGCCCTCCCATCCATCTCTGACATCGCTGTAACTGACCATAACGTCCCAGCTACTCCTCCCGTTGCTGATTTGCAAGCTGCGGTTCCAAAGAATACAATTGCTGATAACAGCCGTATTATCATAAGACGAATATGAAGTGTAAAGGCCTATCCCCGCATCGTTATCCGCTATTGTGCAATTGACTACTTCGTGGTTGCCTGGGTACAACAACAAGCCTGTACCACTACTTTGGCCGGCGATCAGGCAGTTGGTTATATTAGAAGAGCCCGAGGCACAGAGACCATAAAATCCATTTGAAATCATAGAGGAAACACTAATCTTCAATGAGCTGCCGGTGTGGAAAATTCCTCTTTGCTTGTTGTTCAAGACATCACAGTTGTTGACTACTGCCACAGTACCCCTTTCCAGAGACATTCCGCTCTGCTGGTTGGATTCAACAGAACTGTTGATTATTACCGGATAAGAATCTTTAGCCGAGATCCCGTTGCCGCTGCTGTCACTGAAAACACAGTCATCGAAGAGCACCCTGGCGGCACCCTCTATTTTAACACATTCGGAAGCTGTATTTATGATAGAAACTCCTTTGAGAACAGTGCCGTTGCTGTTTCCGTATTCAGCGTTATATGCAAAACCATAAGCATATCCCTGGCAATCCAAAATACATTTATCAGGACCGTTTGCACTTTTGATTATTAGAGCCTTACGCGAGATTTCATTATGGACGTTGTCTTGCCCTTCGTAAATGCCGTCTGCCAGAACAATCACGTCGTGATTGCCTGCGATTTTTAATGCTGCTTTGATTGTCTGTTTTGCGGATCCCGTCGTTAGACCGTCTCCGGAATTATCCGGCCGAGAAGGATCTACGTAAACAGTCGTGGAAAGAGGATTAGATGAGAAATCATCATATTCGTCAAGATTCGTGAAGCTATCGTTATCGGTATCGTTGGCGGCAATTGCCTCTGTTTTTGAATCAAAGTGCTTCAGTTCCCACCAGTCAGGCAGTCCGTCATCGTCACTGTCAACGAATTCATCGGCTCCTATGTCCAGCCGGCCGACATACCTCGGTTCACCATCTATGTCGTAGAAATCAGCCGGCTCGGTTTGTTCAGGGCCATAGTCAATGCACGGAGAATCTTTGCGAAGATGTCCATCAGGAGTCACTAGCGGATCAACATCCATGTTTCCATCTCCTTCCCAACCTCCTTGCACAATGCAACCCTGTACAGCGAGTCCTGAATAATCATTGCTGGAAATGCCCTGTCTATTACCCCACATGACGGTGTTTTCGATCCTGACATCGCGGCCGTCAAATGAGATGGCTGGAGCTGAATTGTTTATTATTGTTGAATCTGAAATCACCAGTGCATGCGACCCAACTGGGTGTCCCTCGTAATATATTCCTGCAAGATCGTAATCCATTGACTTGGCGTTATCTGCAATTATACAGTTAGCTATTTCAGCACCCTTGATACCATATAGTTGTACGCCCGTAGAGTGGTTTCCGAAAACTACACAGTTGGATATTGTAGGTGTCCCATCGTACCTGGCCTCAATGCCGGTTCCGGATGAGCCGAATGATCCTTTGGTGCTGCCGTTAAAACTTATCCGGCAGCGATCAATCAAAGCCGAAGACTTATACAAACCTATACCTGATGTTATGTTGTTCACCAGAACACAATTTGTAATCAGAGGGCTCGAGTTAGAACAGACGATTCCGCTGGAATTTGCGTTGCGCACCTGGAATCCCTCAATTACTGCCTGGTCGGCCGCACTGCCTGATATGCCGATCCCGTAAGAAGTATGAACGCTGTTCCGGCAATCGATTATACAGTTATCCGGGCCATTGGCACTCTTCAGTGTAATAGGCTTTTCTATACTCAGTATAATATTATTTTTTCCTTCATAGATACCGTCGGCTACAATGATCGTCTCACCATCCAGAGCAGCATTTATTGCCGGCTGAAGGTACTCGACCATTTCCGGAACCCGAATCGTAATCGGATCGATCTGGCTGTCGGCCGATTCCGGGTCGGTGTTATGTACGTATTCTGTCACATTGCTATAACCGTCTCCGTCGTAATCGCCAGTTGCATCGTCCCCTAGCGGATTGAATGAATGCACAACCTCCCAGCCGTCCGGCATGCCGTCACGGTCGCTGTCCTTTTTATGGGGATAAGTACCAAGGACATATTCCTCAATATTCTCCAGTCCGTCATTATCGTTATCCAAATTAGAGTCATTGGTGAGCGGATCAAGCCCCCCTGCCACTTCCCACTCGTCATCCATACCGTCATCATCAGTATCTGAATCGAGCGGGTCAGTTCCGTGAACGTTCAGCTCACTTCCGTCATCCAGTCCATCATCATCACTGTCAGAATCAGCCGGGTCGGTACCATGCTCATTCAATTCCTCGAAATCAGTCAACTGATCATCATCACTGTCGGCATCTTGCGGGTTACACTCGTTCTTAAACTCATCGAGATTGGAAACCCCGTCCTGATCATTATCATCTGCGGCATCATCCTGTGTCGGATCAAGCTTGAAATTGAACTCCCAGCCGTCCGGCATGCCATCGCTGTCGGTATCCGGATTCGAAGGATCACAGTCATTATCAAACTCGTCGACATTTGACAGGCCGTCTTCGTCTGCGTCCAATTTGCTGTCATCTTCTATGGGGTCGGTGCCGTGCGCAATCTCCCATTTGTCAGGCATGCTGTCCTGGTCCGAATCCACATCGGTCGGGTTCGTACCCAGGACATACTCTGTAATATTTGGCACAGTATCATAATCACGGTCACCTTCTGAGTCATCGACGCCCACGGTCATTGAGAAGGCTTTTTCCCAGCTATCTGGCAGGCGGTCCGAATCAACATCGGTGATAGTCTGAGCCAGCTCTGTTCCGCCATACATGCCCATATTGATCCTGCCACCATTTGGTTCAGGCTCATTGCTGTTGTTAAACCTCGGATCACCTGTTGCAATGCATGGGGAGTCGCCCGTCAGACGAAAATCTCGGCTCTCTGGTACAAATAAAGGAGCCCTGCTGATATTGCAGATACCATTATAGCCTCCCTTGATATTTGAAAAACTTGCCTCCAGTCCGCTGCCGCTGACCTCTTTACCGTAATTGTTCCAGACAATTGAGTTGACAAGCGTTACCTTATAACTATCTGTCTTAATGCCACCGCCTGTCTGATTAATAGAGCCATTATTTGTCACGACACAATTATGAATTTCTACACCTTTTGATCTTTCGGTTGACAGACCCCAGCCAGTACCCTGCGAAGCATTGTCGTAAATCGCAGAATTACTTATATTAACCAGGGCATTCCTAAAATCACAGCCTTTCAGTAAATTGTCATAAATTTGACAGTTAGATATCTTAGTGTCAATATCACCCGAGAGAAATATGCCCTTACTATTAGATGAAATCTTGCAACCGTCTACCTCAAGATATGCCGGTTCGTAGCACCTGCAGGCATACAGCCCAACCGATGAATTATCTGTTATGGTACAATCTTTGACAAGCGTATCACTGTTTTCGATGTATACAGCAGTGCTATTGTTGTCTCGGAAGACACATTTGCTAACAGTAGCGCCGGAATCCACGACATATACAGCATAGGAATTAGCGCTATAAGATTGAGTGGCATTTATAACGGTCATACCTTCGAGTTTTGAATTTCTGCCTTCGCCATTGACAAATTTAAATCCACCCGAGTCATCCTGGCAATCAACAATAGTCTGGGAAACAATGCCTGGATCGTCTGGATCAAGACTTCTTACTTTGACAGCCTTCCCCCTAAAATAGACATTCGTATTGCCTTCACCCGTATATGTACCCGGCGATACGACGATGATCTGACCCGGATTTGCCGCATCGATCGCGGATTGAATGGTACCGTACTCAGAAGGAACCCGCAAAATACTGCCGTGGTCGAGCAAAACCTTTATGATCCTTGTCTCTGGAAAAGCACCAGGGCACGAAAGCGTGATCTGGCACTCATATCTCCCGATCGCAAGGCCGGATATGTCGGCAGTGACAACGACTTCATCGATCTCACCTTCGGAGGTTCCGCTGTTTTTGCTGATCTCCAGCCACGGGCAATCTTCTTCAAGTTCCCACTGCAGCAGGCCCTCACCACGGTTTCTTATTTTTAAAACTTTGGGCTCAGTGACGTGTCTGTCATCGTTTGTGCAGAAGAAAATCTCAGGCATAGATACACCGGGCTTTGGCATCGGTGCGGTTTTCTCGAAAGCTCCCATGTCAATTATAGGTGCTGAACCTTTTCCGGTATCAGCTTTGTCCAACCTGTCGAAATATCTGTCGCGGCCATCAAAATCATAGAATGTATCTGCGGGCAAAGCGGAATTATCACCTGCGTCGATGCAGGGCGAATCGGGAGCCAGCCTCAGATCAAAGTCACTGGGCCCGATTTCGTCATCATGGACGAACATCGGGTCATTGCCGATGTTCCCTTCACCTCCCAATGTGCCGGTCCATCCTTCGATGCAGTTATAATTGAGAACAGGGGTTACATTTTCTGACTCGCAACCTATCTGGCTTTGCTCATTTACACCTTCATTATTTCGATTCCCCCAAATGATACAGTTTGAAATAACAGGATTACATTTTTCAACATAAATACCAGCAGCAGACCCGCGAGCAGAATTATCAAAAATTGTACAATTAGTTATCAATGTATCGGACCAATAACTGTCAATCGCTGCTCCTTCCGACCAGTCCGTAATATGGTTTTCATAAAACAAACAATTAACTACTTCGATACCGTTGTCGTAGGAATGATCGAAAATTGCAGCTCCGCGGTCAGCGGTATTACCCTTAAAAACACTGTTTTTTATGATAGCTGGGCCATCATAAATCATTACAGCGCCGATGCCTGTAGATTTATTGTCCGTAATAAGGCAATTATTAATAGCAGTAGAAGATTTTCTAGCACGAATGGCAGCTCCGGAACTGCCCGAATTCGCATAAAATTGGGAGTTTTTCACTTCCATCAAAGAGCTGACAGCCCTGATTGTTGGCCCCATGTACTCACTTTCGTTATTCCTCAAAATGCAATCTGAAAGAGCCAGAGTGCCGTCATCGAAGTAAATTGCGCTCCCTTTTTCAGACTTGTTATTCTCTATGGTACAGTTTCTCAGCTCCAAATCACCGCGTGAGCTGAATATTGCTCCACCATTGTACGGATGATAAGTCTTTTCACCGCCATTCGAAATGAATAACCCGTCAATTGAGGCCCTGGACACTACGTTGTTTGCAGTGACAACAAAATAACAGTTATCCTCACGGTTCGACCAATCTTTAAGGTCATCACCATTCAAATCGCCACTCAGCCGTGTCACATACTTCTCATGGTCCCTTTGCGATGGATCTTCACCCGCAGCACCGGCATAACCGCCCAACAACTGGATGCCTTGCTTTATCCGGAATGAAGATTCCTTGTCACCCTCCGTCTGGAACATCCCCTTGTCCGGCGTATATTTTCCCTGGGCTATCAGAATCCTGTCTCCATACTCAGCAGCGAACAACGCATCCTGAAGGTACTCAAAGGCATCCTGCCAGCTTCGTCCCGTATTTTCTCCCTGGGCCTCCCCGTCAACATAGATGTCACGGCCGCTGAAAGCGGATTTGATCTTCCATGCAAAATCACTTTCAGACTGCTGGATTGAATGATCGATCACAACCACGAAATAATCGTCAAAAGAACCGCTGCGAGCTGTGCTGTGCGGTGCGATCTCAGGCAAGCATATCTCATTATCAAGGACAGTCGCAGCGCCCTCGGCTGTCTCAGGCATTTCTGCAACAAAATTGGTGATTCTCCTGCCGCTTCTGTTAGGCAGTGAAAGCTCGAGGGTATACTTATATGTCGTTCTGCTGAGCCGTTCTTTTTCTGCAACGCTTATATTGTCCTCAAACAGCGTTCCATCGGTCGCTGCAGCAAGCGCGGTATTGCCATGATAACCCATATTAACCCTTGAACCGTTTGCCGACGGTTCGTTGTCGTACGGAGACGCCGGATTACCCGCATCGATGCATGGAGACCACGGCAGCAGGAGACACTTTTCATCTTCCGTATTATAGAATAATGGGTTTTCAGAAATATTTCCCTCTCCGCCGTCAGCCGGAGTCCAGCCCTGCAGACAGGAATAATTAAAAGAAGATGAACCTCCCCAAAATACTGACCCAATTGGCATACCCTCACTGAACGAATTGCCCCAGATAATACAATTGGCCAATTCAATATCCGATTGGTTCAAGCCAACCACAACTCCCTCGCCATTTCCGTTATTCTCGAAAAAGGTACAGTGGTTAACTATGGCAGCATCGTTATTACTAGACCACACCTTGGAATACTTCTTTGCAGTGTTTTCAGTAAAAAGACAATTCATCATGTCCAAGTCACTCTTCAATGAAACTAATGCCGCAGCACCCTCACCGCTGGCATTTTGGCGGAACTGGCAACCCCGCAAAGTGAACTGCGTCCCCGAGACGTAAGCGGCAGCACCGCCTTCTAACGCGTAACTGTATTGGAAAACGCAGTCAATGATGTCACATTTTGCCGAATCAACTTTTATATAAAGGCCAGCACCTCTTTTTTCATTATGTGAGCTTTCGTCATTAGCGTTGCCGGCAGTAATTTTGAATCCATCAAGCAAGGCGGGGGCATTTGTATTGCCGACTGTGACAACGTGATAGCTGTTTTCAGCCCTTAGTGGATCTTGGCCAATTTGCAGTGGTGAAGCCACTGGCCCGTCGTTGCCGGCAATGTCACCGCTCAAGGTAGTCACAAATCTGTTCAAATCCCGAGCATTCGGGTTTGCCGAACTGTTACCCGCGTAACCGCCTCTTAGTGCAACTCCGCCGATCAATTCAAAGGAAACCTTCCTTTCGGCAGGATTGCTTGTCGGTGTATAAATACCCTGAGCAACGCGAATCTCTTTGATACCTTCGTATTCTCTAGCCATGCTCAGAGCCTTATTCAAGTCCGTAAAGGCATCTTTCCAGGTCGTTCCAAAGTCTCCTCCATCTGCACTTTTGTCGACATAGATCACTTCAGGTATTTCATTACTGTCATCTTCAACAACTTTGATGATCGTATCTAAATACCCGTCGCAGCTTATCAAAATTGACGCAGAACCATTGAGTGAATCAAAATCACCAGAAGCTGCGAATTCAACTGTCTTCGGAGTCATGTAGTCGGCTGAATCAAACGTCAGCGTGTCCGTAACAACTTTTAGATCGCTGTCTCCGCTATTGTGTGATACGTATACTTTCACCGGCTCACTGGGACGAACCCTAAGCCAGACTTTCAGATCAGCCGTTCCGCCTTCCGGCACAAGGACAGTCCTTTTGTCGGTCAAAAAAGATAGCCCGTGAAACTCATAGGCTCCAATGTCAATGCTCCTGTTTAAAATCCTCGTCCGGCCTGCAATGTCTACAGGATGGATCTCAGCAAAATCACCGTCACAATCTACATCGAGCACATCTTTCGGCGCCAGGTTATCGTCACCCACATCTATGCAAGATGAATAGGGCTGCAACAAGTAATTGCCCGAATTAGGGTTAGCAAAACGAGGGTCATCACTGATATTACCTTCGCCTTCTAACTGCCCGGTCCAGCCCTGTACACAGCTGGAGTTGAACTTTACAATTCCATTCTCAACGGTGACTTGTGATGACTGGACCTTTCCATTATTATCCTGGTTGCCCCACAAAATACAGTTGTTCAGGCTGACTTGCGCGCCATAAAAGTATGCTCCACCCGCGTCCGGAGACGAGTTGCCGACAAAGTTGCAGTTATTGTATACACCCACGTCGTACTGGTTGTGTGTTCCACCACTTTTAAGTGAAGCACTGTTGCCAACGAAAACGCAATTATTAAAAGCAAAATCAACATAGAAGCCATAGTAAGCCCCTCCAATACGTGCAGCATTGTTCCGAAAAACACAATTGGCGGCAATAATTTGACCTCTAATGGATGATAGACCAGCGCCTGAACTTTCCACCGCCTTGTTGCCTACCAGCGTACAATTCACCAGGTCGAGGCTCCCACCCTCGTTTAATATGCCCCCGCCAGAGTGCGTCGCAGCGTTGTCCTTCAACAGACAATTCCGTAGAATGATATTGCTGCGATAGATATGCATCCCGCCTCCCTGGTAGTGGTCAGGCCTGGGACCGAAAGCATTGCCGCCTGTTATTGTAAGCCCCTCCAGAACGACCGGAGAGTCGAGGTGTCTTGCAGTCACCACATGGTAACTGTTGTCATCGCGAGAACCTCCCTTATCATCCCCGTTTAGGTCGCCGCTCAGTATTGTAGGATAAAGTTCATGGTCCCTTTCAGCAGGGTCATCCCCCTGTGTTCCCGCATAGCCGCCTTTTATGTCTACTCCATTAGTAAGATTAAAACTCTTCTCCCTAAAGCCGGGTCCGCCAGGCCTGTATGTTCCCTGAGCAACCCTTATCTCCTCGAATTGTGGATACTCACCGGCAATCTGCAAAGCTTCTCCAAGGCTCATCATTGCGTCGGCCCAACTGGAACCGTTGTTTGCTCCCGAAGCATTGCAATCCACATAAAGGACTTCCCTGTCCTGACCGTTATCGGATTCAGTTACCGGTAAATCATAGTTGAGATACCCCGGCGCGCTAATACGCAGTAAGCAGGTTTCATCACGGTGGTCAATATCTGAATCTGTTGAAAGTACCACAGGCAAACCAGCCTGATAATTGATTGAATCGAAGGTTAATGTTGCACCGGAAGCAATATGTATCTCTTGGCTGCCAGCGAGCCGGTCTACACTTGCTTGAAACTGGCCTTGGGGATCGCTCATTAGTTTTACTGTAAAACTTGCCGACTCCCCTTCAGGTATAGCAATGGATGCAGGTTCAACAATAAACGTCGGAGCTTGCTTCTCTATAGCACCAAGATCAATCTTGCCGTTAACAACCCTGTTACTACCCAGAAGATCAAAAGAAAGTACATCTGCAACTCCATCGTTGTCAACGCCGAAGCTGTAACCGGATAAAGCATCAATTGAACCTTTATCAAGACATGGCGAATCGAACGTCAATTCATAATCATCGTCAAGCGTTCCAAAAATGTCATCGGCTCCATCTGGGTCGACAAACAATGGATGTGAATCTATGTTGCCGGCTAATTTAAGACTTTCATCTAAGACCCCCAGACAAGAAAACCTGATACTAAGGGTGGCATTCAGATTAGCAAGTTGGGAGCTTTGCGTTTCTTCATCACCGTACAGTATACTGTTGGCCATAATTAGTGAACTGCTGTAACAGTAAATGCCGCCACCTACAGAGGCTTTGTTATTGTAAATAGTGCAGTTTATAATCTCTAACTCTGACCGTATCACTGATAGTGCTCCCCCATACTGAGCACTATTGGCGCTGAAAAGGCTGTTAACAATCTGGAGCTTTGCATCGATAGCTAGAACTGCACCACCATCTCCTGCACTATTGCCAAGAAATTTACAGTTAATAATAACGGGGTTGCCTCTTTCGAAAACCTTCATTGCAGCAGCATCAGAGGCTTTGTTATCGACAAAGACGCATCCGATGATCAGAGGGTTGGCATCGCTGGCAACTCCCATGGCTCCGGCATACGCGCCAGAATTTTGGGTAAAAATGCAATTTTTGATAGTCGGACTGCAGTCATTCATCACAAAAATGCCAGAGACTTGCTGTTCATAGCCGTTAGTTATTGTGATCCCGTCAATCACCGAACTGCGTGTTTCGCCGCTGTTGAAGATAAGCCCTCTGTGCGGCTCCTCCTTGCTGGCCTGGCAGTCAATTATGCAATTATCCGCACCATTGACACTCTGCACCGTGATCGCCTTACCTTTGAAATCGATATCGCGGTTGCCGACCCCGGTGAATCTGCCATCCATCACAGCGACGACATCACCGTCCTGAGCCGCATCTATGCCCTGCTGAATATTGTCAAACGGATTTTCAATTGAGCCATCCTGCATCTCGCCGACTGCGTCATCGACATACCAAGTGGTCGATCCCTCCAGCAGCCCACCCGATAAAATTGTTGAAACACAAACAATCAGCCCCAAAACCGACACCAAAACCCTGCTAAGCTTTCTCACCTCACTACCCTTCAAAATTTATGTGATTATTGCTAAAAATGGACAATTACTGCAAAACAGAAGTCCCCTGCCTCAGCATCCGCTTAGTTCAGCCTCTTTTTCGCCCCGCAAAAAAAACGCCCACACAAAGCAACGCCAGTGTTGAGGGTTCAGGAACGGTCCACCCGGAGTCAACCTCTTCGAATGTCTCAGGGTCAATTATCTCGTAGTACTGAGCCCCCGGCCTACCTTGGCCGGACCAGTCGAAGCTGACCGAAAAGCCGTAAGCTATCATGGACGGACCTATTGGAAATGCCCCCGCCATGGCATCATACCCGCCTTCAACCCCAATAGAACGCACAGGGTCCCAAACAAACTCATTCCACGTATCCGCAATTAAACCCGCTGTTTCAACCCGCAAAGCACTGCAGTGATCGGGATCGAAATATATCGTAAACTCACCGATCCCCTCGGGCAGGCTGATGTTTTCAACAGTATAGTCATATTGCCATCGCCCCGCCTCCAATTCGCTAACCCTAAAAGTTATCCCCGTATTCAGGCCGTCAAGGTCGACTCCAGCATATAGACAGCAAGGAAACAAAACGACTGACAGTGAAATTAAGAGAAATCTTTTATGCGCCCCTGTTATTTTCATACAGACCTCGTCTCCCAAAAACAAACCGAAACTATCGCATATTTCCACGAGCAAAAAGAACTAATGCGTAGAATATCGAGTCTATCCATAAATAGCAAGACCTTTATATCCATTCCAACATTTCTTTGTCATAAATGAGCATAAGAACATATCCTGGACAGGTCACTTACCGTATCCGAGCTTGCAGTGCATAATAAATTCAATCCTGAGAAGAACGACAGGCTATTTCGGTCGCTAAAAGCTGAATACTGCAATTGTTTACGTACATCACTTTCTATGGATTGCTAGACATTAACCCTGCATATTTTAACTAGGTTCAAGGGAAGATAACTTGACTGGAGATAGGGACTTTCGGTTAGGTTTCTTTGAACACCAGAAACAAAAATGAGACCGTCAATAATCATAAACTATTGGCCACACATCCCTTATAAATCGAGTAGGCGGGGGCAATTCCGATCAGGTTTTCCCCGGCCTCTCACACCACCGGGCGTACGGCTCCGTACCACGGCGGTTCGCCTCAGACGCCGATTTCTTGCTTAAGCAGTCATACGACTTGTCGCACCGACGGCTTATCTCGGCAGTTCCGCTGCCTACCTCCACCACCGGCATGGGCATTGCCCATCTTCTGCAACTCTACCGCTATGAGCTTAAGGCTATCAGCTCGCCCAAAACGTTCGGGCCTTCGGCCTGGTCGAACTGCAGGCCTACTATGCCCTCTGCTGACTTCTGCATGTCCGTAACATCGCCTCTTGGCGACACTTAGCCGAGGCAGACATGCAGACCTCCCCGGGTAATGCACACCCGCTTTCACGCTTATGCCTGCCGCATATACGACCATGCTTTCCGGGTAGCTTTGGGACTTTGAAGATATGCGCCTTCTCATCCAGCATGGCCGCCTCGTATGCGATTCCTGTTCGTCAGGCCAGCGGTTTGCCTGCGGCTTCCTTCAGACCCCACCTCGCGATGGCAGCCCTTGCCGTCCGGCTAGTGGTTCCCGCTACCGGGCTCACAGGGGACTTGCACCCCCGAGCAGGGTGTGCCCTGCCGGCCACACAAAAAAAGAGCCAGCAAACGCAAATGCTTGCTGGCTCTTGACTTAGAAAACGAGGTCGAAGGGACTCGAACCCTCAGCCTTCGGATCGACAGTCCAGAACTTGGTTCATAAGTCTAGTAGCTAAAAAGGGTTAAGATGCTTTTTTGAGCTTAGAATTAGGATTGCATGTGGCTGACAAGTCACACTAATCAATACATACAAGTCAGTATCCACTGCAAATTGACGAACATACTGACGAACAATTGTCCGACCAAAAAAGTTTTCGACTTGTCGCAAACGTGAGCCACTAATCAAGTTTAGTGTCGGAATCAATATAGCACTCTGCGAACTCCCTTCTGCCCGGACCAAGGGATTATGAGTCCGATTTGGCGGGTCGCGTAAGTCGTTGGCTGACAAAGGCTTAACTATTGTTAATAAAGAACTTATGACGCTGGGACCGAGAGACAACCGAGAGCTGGCAGAGGGCAAAATAAGCACTTCTGTTGCACACCTGTTGCACACTCTGGACTCGGGTTGACCATTTTTTTCATCTTTACCCTTCCAGGCCACCTCTAAAAAATCAAGATTAGCGGCTCACGTATTTAATTAACAATATTTTGAGTTAAAATTGAACTCACTGTTGCACAATTACGATTATTTGTCTCAATATGACGGCATTCAGTACTGGCGTCAAGCGGCACCGGCTGGCTTTGCAGCCGTAGTGCCGCACCGTTGGCGGCTAAAGTCGAGCCAGCAGGCAGTATCTGTCTATATTATACGCAAGGTTTCGCATACAAATTTTCGTCTTGGCCCTGGCTATTCCTATAGTTCGAATGATCAAGTTGCCCGCCCGCATCTTCTGTATGCCGAAGACATGCTCAACTCGGCTGCGAGTTTTCGAACGTTTATAATTAGCTTCTATCTGACGCTGAGTCAGTTTTTTATAACGACAGCCTTTTCGTTGAATCTGGCCGCGGTAGCCTTCTTCTTTAATGTTATCCCGTTTTTCCGTCGAGCCGTAGGCAGAATCGGCCCATACATCCTTGCTGCTGTTGTTTGCATCAAGCAAGTCTTCAAAGACATTGCTGTCATGAACAGAGGCAGGCGTTACTTCACAGCTGCGAATAAACTTGTGCTTAACATCAATATCAATATGGTTCTTATAGCCATAGTAGTTTACGCCGTTCTTCTGCACCCAGCGTGCATCGGTGTCTTTCTGGCGTTTCTTGGTATCGCTCCAGTTTTCGGGAACCTCGCCGTTCTTGATGGATTTATTCTCATCCCTGGTGTTGCGCTGCTTTGGAACAGCCACAATGCTGGCATCAACGATCTGACCCTTCTTGGCGGAAAAGCCGTTTTTACGCAGAAACTCGTCGAACTGAGTAAAAAGGTTTTCGACAAGGCCGGCTTCGGTGAGCTGTTCTCTGAAAAGCCATATGGTCTTTGCATCAGGCACTCTGTCGCCAATACCCAGACCGAGAAAACGCATGAAGGAAATACGATCCCTTATCTGAAATTCGAGCTGATCGTCGGATATATTGTACAGGGAATCAAGTATCAATATCTTGAACATGAGTATAACATCAAAGGGTTTTCTGCCTGCGTTGGACTTGCGTTTTTTATCTCTGACAACCTCAAGGGTTTTGCGAAATTGCTCCCAGTCGACTATTTCATTGAGCTTGACAAGTGGGTCGCCGCTGTTGTCGAGTTGTTCAAAACGAGTCTGCCAGTCGAAAAGTCCTGCTTGCATCATGATCAATCCTTTGATTATGAGTCGAATAACCGTAATGTAATTGTCAATGAGCTAATTATAACAAAAGGGCAATAAATTGCACGAATCTAACTGATTTTTAGAGGAACCCATTAGCTTCTATCTGACGCTGAGTCAGTTTTTTATAACGACAGCCTTTTCGTTGAATCTGGCCGCGGTAGCCTTCTTCTTTAATGTTATCCCGTTTTTCCGTCGAGCCGTAGGCAGAATCGGCCCATACATCCTTGCTGCTGTTGTTTGCATCAAGCAAGTCTTCAAAGACATTGCTGTCATGAACAGAGGCAGGCGTTACTTCACAGCTGCGAATAAACTTGTGCTTAACATCAATATCAATATGGTTCTTATAGCCATAGTAGTTTACGCCGTTCTTCTGCACCCAGCGTGCATCGGTGTCTTTCTGGCGTTTCTTGGTATCGCTCCAGTTTTCGGGAACTTCGCCGTTCTTGATGGATTTATTCTCATCTCTGGTGTTACGCTGCTTTGGAACCGCTACAATACTGGCATCCACGATCTGGCCTTTTTTGGCAGAAAAGCCGTTTTTACGCAGAAACTCGTCGAACTGAGTAAAAAGGTTTTCGACAAGGCCGGCTTCGGTGAGCTGTTCTCTGAAAAGCCATATGGTCTTTGCATCAGGCACTCTGTCGCCAATACCCAGACCGAGAAAACGCATGAAGGAAATACGATCCCTTATCTGAAATTCGAGCTGATCGTCGGATATATTGTACAGGGAATCAAGTATCAATATCTTGAACATGAGTATAACATCAAAGGGTTTTCTGCCTGCGTTGGACTTGCGTTTTTTATCTCTGACAACCTCAAGGGTTTTGCGAAATTGCTCCCAGTCGACTATTTCATTGAGCTTGACAAGTGGGTCGCCGCTGTTGTCGAGTTGTTCAAAACGAGTCTGCCAGTCGAAAAGTCCTGCTTGCATCATGATCAATCCTTTGATTATGAGTCGAATAACCGTAATGTAATTGTCAATGAGCTAATTATAACAAAAGGGCAATAAATTGCACGAATCTAACTGATTTTTAGAGGAACCCATTAGCTTCTATCTGACGCTGAGTCAGTTTTTTATAACGACAGCCTTTTCGTTGAATCTGGCCGCGGTAGCCTTCTTCTTTAATGTTATCCCGTTTTTCCGTCGAGCCGTAGGCAGAATCGGCCCATACATCCTTGCTGCTGTTGTTTGCATCAAGCAAGTCTTCAAAGACATTGCTGTCATGAACAGAGGCAGGCGTTACTTCACAGCTGCGAATAAACTTGTGCTTAACATCAATATCAATATGGTTCTTATAGCCATAGTAGTTTACGCCGTTCTTCTGCACCCAGCGTGCATCGGTGTCTTTCTGGCGTTTCTTGGTATCGCTCCAGTTTTCGGGAACTTCGCCGTTCTTGATGGATTTATTCTCATCTCTGGTGTTACGCTGCTTTGGAACCGCTACAATACTGGCATCCACGATCTGGCCTTTTTTGGCAGAAAAGCCGTTTTTACGCAGAAACTCGTCGAACTGAGTAAAAAGGTTTTCGACAAGGCCGGCTTCGGTGAGCTGTTCTCTGAAAAGCCATATGGTCTTTGCATCAGGCACTCTGTCGCCAATACCCAGACCGAGAAAACGCATGAAGGAAATACGATCCCTTATCTGAAATTCGAGCTGATCGTCGGATATATTGTACAGGGAATCAAGTATCAATATCTTGAACATGAGTATAACATCAAAGGGTTTTCTGCCTGCGTTGGACTTGCGTTTTTTATCTCTGACAACCTCAAGGGTTTTGCGAAATTGCTCCCAGTCGACTATTTCATTGAGCTTGACAAGTGGGTCGCCGCTGTTGTCGAGTTGTTCAAAACGAGTCTGCCAGTCGAAAAGTCCTGCTTGCATCATGATCAATCCTTTGATTATGAGTCGAATAACCGTAATGTAATTGTCAATGAGCTAATTATAACAAAAGGGCAATAAATTGCACGAATCTAACTGATTTTTAGAGGAACCCTCCATAATTCCTATCTTGAAAACTCATCGTCCTGATGGCCCACGGTATGCAGTGTTGTCATCAGAAATGAATTCTTACATTCACGGGCTTGCTGACACAAAATCCTTGCAATTGCCGGCCTATCCTGCTATATTAGGTCGCATTATTATCCTTATGAGAATGAAAGGCCTGAGCTATGAGGAAGTTGTTTGGTGTAGTGATCCTGATGAGTTTTGTTTCAATCGGCAGTGTATTTGCTGCCCCGCTACTGGTCTCCGGCGACATGACCATCACGGAGGGCAATGCTATCGAGGAGATCAACGCTTACGGCCAGGCAAACATCACCATAACTGGCGGTGAGGTCAGCAAGATCATCCTGGCACAAGACGCGAACCTGGACATGCAGGGAGGGACGGTTTCAACGCTTAAGACCTTTGACAATTCGACTGCCAATATAACCGGCGGGACCACGAATTACTTAGAAACATACTGCTCATCGGAAGTGATAGTAGATAACGGGTTGGAAAGTAGCACAGTACCCACTATTTCATCTGCAAAATTCGAATCTGGCATTTGCAAGATAAACGGTGGGACTGTTGGAGAAGTTACACTTGGAGCATCCGTCGAAGTTTTCGTCAGTGGCGGTACAGTAAATGGTATAAAACGATGGGATCCGATTGTGGGAAACCCGGCTGTTGTAATCTTGGGCGGAACTCTTGGTAGCATAGATATGTATACCGGGCGAGTAACTTGTAAGGGGGGACAGATAGATTCCCTTGGGATATCATCAATTGCAAAAGCTGAGATACACGCTGGTGGCATAAACGGGCTCACGGGTATTCCGAAGTTGATCGAGGGGTACACATTCGTGGTTGATGATGCCAGCAAACTGCCCTTTGGCGGCGACGACAACCAGCCTCACATCTGGGGTACGTATAAAAATGGCCAGCAGTTTGACATAAGCCTCCCAGATATTATTTACGATTCTGTGCAATTTACGACTAAGGCCGTCTGCACAAATCAGCCTGATGCAGATCTTACAGGCGACTGCGTGGTCAATACGTCTGACCTTGCCGTATTCGCCTCTGAGTGGCTGGATAGCGGCTTGAAATAGTTTGACGATAGGAATCTGATAACAAAAGTGACTTCTAAATCCACAAGGTGTCCCGCAGGACAAAGCCCGAAATCGATTGCATGCGAAAAACTCCTCTGAATAAATCAATCCGGCTACCGCAAACAAAAAGCAATACGGAAGAGTGATTTTTACTACCTTTTTGCCACACGTTCTACCTGTTCGAGGTATTCCTGGACATTTTCACGCGGCTCTATTCGCTGGGCGCTGCGGAGCAGAGGCAGGGCCTTCGCATAATGGCCGTTGCGTACAAGCAGTTGGGCGTGGCGTATCTTAGCGTCGGCTTCGTATTCATCGATGCCGGCGGCGCGTTCGAAGTAGAAGATGGCCTGTTCGGTGTCACCCTTGCGGCCGTAATGCTGTCCAAGTAGTATTAGGGCTTCGCCGTCGAGAGGGTCGAGCTCGACTATCTTTTCGAGTACCTTTGCTTCTTCGTCGGCTGAGCCTTTTGCAACGGCCAGTCGGGAGCGTATCTTCAGAAGATTCTTCTTTTGTTCGTCGCTGAGCTGGTTTTCGTAGGTGGACTCGATATTGCTGACGAGTAGTTGTGTCTGGTCATAGGCCGCCCTGGCTGCAAGTATTTTTGCACATCTGAGCGAGCGTTCGACGTTCTGATCGGGATTCTTATCCATTGCCCGCATGTAGGAATCTGCAGCAATCTCATACAGTTGTTCGTTGATATATATGTCGCCGAGCATGAAAAGGCTTTCCGCGGTTGATTGGCCGAGGTGATCGACAAATTCAAGTATTTCGGCGGACTCGAGCGGTTTGCCCATGCCGACGTATGCGTTTGCCTGGAGCAGCCACAGGTCCTTATTTTCGGGCTGATCTTTTATGAGCTGACCGAGAAGTGCGACGGCTTCGCCGTAACGCTCCTGCTTGAAGAAGCTGCGTGCCAGGCCCATCTTCCAGTCAAGTGTTTCACTGTCGAGAAGGATAGCCATGCGATAGGCGGATTCGGCTGGTATGCTCTTGTCCAGTGATGAGTATGCAAAACCGAGCAGGCCGTAGCTGGTGGCGTCACCGCCGCCAAGAGAAATGACGCGTGTGAGACATTCGACGGCCGGGGCAAAGCTGCTCTGCCGAACATAGATCAACCCCAGATTTTTCCATGCTCTGCGGAATTTGGGATACTTATCAACTGCAACGTTATAAACTTCGGCTGCCTGATCAAGTTTTTCCTGCTGGAAATATATGTTTGCAAGCGTGAAGTCGAATACCGCCGATGCGGCTTCGTTACGATTCTTTCGGAGCAGTTCCACGGCTCCATCAAGTTTGTCGTCGGAAATCAGTTCCAGCACTTCCTGCATGTCATCGCGCTCGTCAACGGTGACGCGAGGTTCGATCTCTGTCTCAGCTATGTAGCTCTGTGTGAACTGCTTCTGAAAATCGGGATCGTTCCACATAGCAAGCTGTTCGCCAGTTAAATTGGTTTGGCCGGACCGCGGCTCGATTCGAACGGGTTGCTCGGCGGCCTGCATATTAGTAGTGAGCATAGCAGCGAGAGCTAGCAGTGCAAAAAGAATCGTTCGTGTTTTGTGCATCTGAGTATCAGCAGAATTCTTCATGGCATTATCTTTTCCACCTGTAAACATTACAAGTTATCCTTTCGGGAATACAAACGGCACACGCATTCGAAACCTCACGGCCTTACCATTGCGTTTGCCCGGTTCAAACTTCCATCTCTTTATCGTAGAAATAGCCGCTTTTTCGAATACTGGGTTCGTTGACTTCTGCACCCTTGGGCTTGCCACCCTGCCCTGTTTGTCGACAATAAATATGACATAGACCTTGCCGGGTGCGTTCTTTCGCATTTGTGCGTTCATTGTAGGACCGGGCTGATAGAGCACGCGAGGCTTCTGGTCAAGGTCCGCGATGGAAAAGAGCGCATCGACATCTTTGTTCTCGGAGGCAAACGTGTTCAGTGACACGCCGAAATCGCCGGCGGCCCATCCGTCGCCAAAGCCGGGATTAAGTGCCACTTCGAGCTGTGACAAATCGAGTGGGGCGTTATTCTGTTCGAGCTTTGGCGGTTCTTTTTCGGGCTCTGGTTCCTCTTCCTCAGGCTCCGGCTCGGGTGGAGGATCCGGCGCTTCGAGCTTGCCCGTATCTACGGATCGAACCACCATGTCCTGCTTCGGAGGTTTGCTGAGAGTCTGCATCAACGGCAGTACCAGAAAGAACGCCAGCGTTATAGCAACCGCACCTGCCATAACAAATATTCGGTGAGACAGTTCTCTGATCAGCCAGAATTTTTTGCGTTTAATATTTCTCAAATCTGTACTCAGCTTGCTGGTTTGAGGGTTGAAAGACTGACTGTTTCAGCGCCTGCGAGCTTTGCTTCGTCGATGACACGAACCAGCATCCCCGAAGGCGCGGCGGTGTCTGCCTGTATGATTACAGGGATTTCTTCCTTCTGCAGCATCCGTTTGACGAGAGGCCTGATGCCGCTGAACCCTATCTCCCGACCGCCATACACAACCTCACCCTTTTCGGTCAAAGCGATCAAAATGCTGTTTTTCTCCTGTTGGACAGATGAGGCGGCCTGAGGTTTGTCTACCTCTACGCCGGTCTCTTCAACGAAAGTGGTTGTGACAATGAAGAAGATAAGCAGGATAAACACACAGTCCATCAGCGGTGAAATATCGATACCTGCCTCATTACCTTCATCCATTGCTGCCTGACGAAAACGTCCCATTTATTTCCCTCGCGTATCACTTGTTCAGCCGGCTGTAAAAGCGACCTGCTCAACTTTCGGCTTCTCTTCCTTATGAATTTTCTTGTACAATTTCTGATTGCAAACTGTTTCCAGATGTGCCAGAAATGCCTTATATCGTTCATAGTATCGTTTCAGTATGTGCTGAAACAAAAGCCCCGGCAACGCGATCACAAGTCCGGTCTCAGTGGTCACCAGCGCCTCCGATATGCCCTCAGCGATCATACCCATCGTCTTGTCGCCGCCTGACCCAGACGCAAGCGCCTCGAACGTAGCCAGCATACCGGTCACCGTCCCGAGAAGCCCAAGTAGCGGAGCCACACTAACACATATCTTCATCACCAAGAGATCTCGCTCAAAGGGCACGATCTCACTGGCGCGGAGTTCTTCAAAATAGGTCGCAGTATCCTTCAGCGTCCTGCCGCCCGTGACGAAATCCAGAATCTCGCCGATATGGCCTTTGCGCTTTTCAGGATGGTTTATCCATTTGCGCCATTTCTTCTCAGGCACTTTAGCGAAACCCTTTGCCCGCAGCCTCAGCAGAATATGCATGCCCAGCGAGAACATCACCAGCGAAACAGCAGCAATTGCGATCATTGCCCAGCCTCCCGATAGCCATATCGAGATGGCATGTTCCCACAGTGTAGTGAGTTTTTCCGTTGCTGCATCAAGCATTCGCTTTTACCTTTTCAGGCAGATCGTTCTTCTTCACAGGCGTCTTACTCACCTGGTTTACGAAAGCCACCGCAGCCTTCTCCATATCGTTGGCAAATCTCTTGGCCTTGCGTGAAAGAAACGCATGCAGCAGCAGCGACGGTATAGCAACTATAAGGCCGAACTCTGTCGTAATCAGGGCCTCGGAAATACCGCCGGACAAAGTCTTAACATCGCCCGAACCGAAAACGGTGATCAACTTGAAAGTATTAATGATGCCGGTGACCGTACCAAGCAGACCCAGCAGCGGAGCCGCAGCCGCACTTATCGCAACAAATGGCAAAAATCGTTCAAGCTTGAGCTTTGTATCGAGAACCGTTTCGTACATCAGTTCTTCAATCAGCTCCGCCGGCTCCTTTATATGCTCTACTCCTCGACGCAGCATCTTGCCGACAGGACCTTTAATCGACTGAACAGCTTTTTCAGCCTTTGCAGGGTCACGAGATTCAACCGCATCGAGCAGCTTGTTGATCTTTCTCTTGCCGGGCTTAGGAATGAGCGAAAGAGCGATCCACTTATACAGGGCAACCAGCATAGCAAGTCCAGCCATACCAAGAATCGGGATCATCACAGGCCCGCCCTTCTGGACATGCTCCACCAGCGTCTGGTTGGTGGATTCGACCACATGGGCATTACCCAAAGTCGGATCGAGCGGGAGCCGGCCTGATTCATTGCTTATCAGTTCACTGGCCGCAGCTTTATTCTGCTCGTTGGCGAATGGAATGATAGTCGGCTCAAGAGACCCAAACCGCTGTTCAACAGTACCGACTTTTTGTCCGTCTTCAGACTTGAAAAGTGCGGCAGGACCAATGAGAACAAACTTGCCGTCATTCACTAGCCCCGTTGAGTCGACAGCTTTTCCGTGGAATGTCTTGCCGCCAATGGCCTGCTCAAACCCTTCAAGCGATTCCTGGATCAGATCCGACTGGGCCTTGAAAACTTCTCTCTTAGAAAGATTGCTGTTCTCAGGCGAGGTCTTAGCATGCTCCAAAGTGTCCTTATATCGCTGTATTTCAGCAATGTGAAGCCTTGCTTCAAAATTGACAGCGAACTGCCCCATGAGATTGCTTATGTAAGAAGCTTCCTCTTTACGAGCCTTTATCTCGTTCCTGAGGTTACTCAGGTCCAGCGTCCGAGTGTCCAGCAAACGCGAAGTCTCCTGATACTCACGGCGAACCTCAGAAAGTTCCTCTTCCAGATCATTCAACTGCCGGGTAAGCGGAATCGTCTTATCGGCGATCTGCTTTCTCAACTCAGCTAGTTCAGCAACGCTTTCTTCCATCTTACGCTTTGCGGACTGAGACGCTTTGCCGAATTCACTTTGCGGCTCATCTTCCGAAGAAACCAGCGGGTCCGCGAGGTTTTGAAGTTCCGTAACCGATGCCTCATCGCCATCCGTCAAATCGCCGAATA
The DNA here is from genome assembly GCF_002007645.1 of Anaerohalosphaera lusitana. Classification (GTDB taxonomy): domain Bacteria; phylum Planctomycetota; class Phycisphaerae; order Sedimentisphaerales; family Anaerohalosphaeraceae; genus Anaerohalosphaera; species Anaerohalosphaera lusitana. Next base: position 2,321,721 of record NZ_CP019791.1, on the reverse strand, counting down.
CCTGCATCGCTGCAAACAGCAGGATTATTGAAATGATTTTAGTGATTTTCATAGTGCCAACTCTGTTCAATTATTTAACCTTTACTGGAAGCTCAATAAACTCCGCCACTTTTTCATTGTTCAAAACAGCAATCGCCTCTTTAACATTCAAAGCGATTGTGTTGTCCTGCTGCCACTGCCAGCCATCCTCGGCTGGAACGCTGATACCTGCGATATCGCCATCAGCGTTAGTGTACCAGGCCTGCCCAAGACCAAGGTACAGCGTGCTGACCTCTATGGAACTGCCGTCGGTAAGATCTCTGATCTCACTGACTGCCGTAACTTCTCGATTGAACTTGTCAACCTCGTTGAGGATGCCGATCACATTTTCAAAACGCTTTGAAAGCGAAAGATCGGTTTTCGCAGGATCTTCAGGCAAACGCTGACTCAAAGGCCTGATCCGGTCTTTGATCGGATTCGGCAGCCGCTTTATGAGATCCTTGCAACGCCCTTCCAAATCAGTTGCAGTATCCGTCATAAAAGTCGAGGTCTCTTTGAGCTTCTCGTTCTCCTCGACCATCTCTTTTCGCTTCTTGTCGGCTTCGGCAATACTATCTTCAGTCTCACTGATCTTATCTTTGAGAGACTTGATCTCATTCTTGACCAGGCTGATTCGCTCTTCGAGCATCTCACTCGCGAGCCTGAATTTCTGCTTTTCCTCTGAGATAAGACGCTCAGTTTCCACCCACTTCTCTATCAGTAGTCTGGCTTGCTGAGGGCCCACTTCATCAGCGGCCTGCAAGCTTCGCGAACCCGCCAACAACAAAAAGGGAGTGAGCAGAATGACCGCCCATTTAAGCGAGGCCGACCTTTTCCAACTGTCCCGCAAATACGTTAGTTTTACGTTCAGCAATTTTTTCATGCTTACATGATCCTTAGATATTGAACAAACTATTGACCGCCTTCAATTATGTGGAATATTAGTCTGCGATTGTGTGAATAGCGTTAGTTGGATGTTCTATTAGGATTAGGTTTCCTTTAGAAATTGCTAACATTGCAAAGATATTACCGAATCAATTGCGACAGCCCACACTTTCTAGCTGAAAGAGCCATTCTCTAATGCGTGACCAATGAAGACGGTCGTTATGGGACCTATCCCCTTCTGCAATTGTTAGAAATAGTCAATCTTGCAGCTTTTACTTCCCCAATGCCCCCAAAAAACTCACTCCATCTGTCTGAACAAACCGCAATAGCAGGCTCTAAAACAGTCATTCACGGCTAGACGGCAGATAGTAAGCCGCTCAAATCAATTTGATCTCAAACCCGGTCTCCTCAAAGCACATGCATGCCCGGACGATAAATTCAATGAATGGTCAAACGGCAGAAGTACCGTTAACGACTCGAAATTTGTAACGAGAACTGATATTGAAAAGGTTACCAAAATGTTTGCAAAGAGAGAAAATCACAGACGTGAATTGAATGATCTCGGTCGAGACTTATTTAGCGTACTTATAATCAGTCTGTTACTAATCGCCCTTTCCGGGTGCGGAACACAGTTCCAGAACGGTTGGGGAGCTTTCCAGGAAGAAGATTACAACGGTGCTCTGCAGGCATGGCGGCCCCTTGCGCAAGACGGGGACCTGCGTGCCCAATTCTACATCGGCCTGATGTATGACGAAGGCAGAGGCGTAGAACGCAATGCAGCCCGGGCTGCGCAGTGGTACAAGCTTTCCGCAAAACAGGAATTTGCGCCGGCTGAAAACAACCTCGCTCTGCTCTATTTCAACGGAGACGGTATCGCCGAGGATCGCGAAGAAGCTGCACGCCTGTTTTCCCTGGCGGCAGAACAGGGTCATCAGAAAGCTAAAAGCAATCTGGCCATGCTCAAGGCGGGCGGGGAAGGCACGACAAAAGATCTCGCTCAGGCAAAGAACATGCACCTTCTCGCAGCCATGGAAGGAAGCCCGCAATCGCAGTTCGCCTTGGGAACAATGTATTACGAAGGTTTGCAAACTGAACGAGACTATTCAAAAGCTGCCAAATGGCTTAAGCTCTCTGCAGAGCAGGGTTATGCACCCGCTCAGAACAGTCTTGCATTGATGTATGAAAAAGGCCACGGCGTGGTAAGAGCCCCTGAAAAAGCAGTCAGGCTATATAAAGCCGCAGCCGAGCAGGGGCATGTAGCTGCGGCGAATAATCTCGGCATGATGTATCTGGAAGGCAAAGGAGTGGCTCCCGATTACGCAAAAGCAAGAGAGCTGCTCGAGCCCATCGCTAACCAGGGTTCCGCAAGAGCGCAATGCGGCATGGGCTTGATGTATTACAAGGGCAACGGCGTGCAGGGCGATTATACAGAAGCGGCAAAGTGGTTCACCAAAGCCGCTCAACAGAATTTCGCCTACGCACAACACATGCTCGGAGTGCTGCACTATAATGGTCAGGGGGTACGGCAGGATTACGAAAAGGCTTTTGAATTCTATGAATCAGCCGCTGAACAGGGCAACGTGCTCGCCATCAACAACCTCGGCATGATGTACTTTGAGGGCAGAGCTGTTGCAAAGGACTACGAAAAAGCTTTCGAATTACTGATGCAGGCTGCAGAACTTGACATCCCTGAATCGCAGTACACTGTTGGCTGGATGTATTACAAAGGCCTCGGCGTTGAAAAAGACCACGAAGAATCCGCAAAATGGTTCAAACGCGCAGCTAAAAAAGATTTCGCACAGGCACAAACCAACCTCGGAATGATGTACCTACGCGGAGAAGGCGTAAGAAAGGACATCCGCAAAGCAGCCGAATTGCTCGAAAGCGCCGCAAAACTTGGAAGAGCCACAGCACAGACAAACCTTGCCATCATGTATCTGAAGGGCTATGGAGTGGAACAGAGCGACGACAAGGCCGTGCATTATTTTGCCATGGCTTCGAAGCAGGGTTGTCGGATCGCGCAAAGCAAGCTTATCAGAATGCGTGAGCTTGGGCGTGCAGACGAATACGAAGGATATACTGATTCGCGATATAAGATCGCTGCGTCGCAATAATCTGCAAGTCGTATATGGTCATGAGGCTGGATCGGCGGCAATAATACTCAACCAATCCAGCTTTTTTGTATCTTCGGGCCTTAAAACGTTGCCGAAAGGCTGATCGAAAACTCCATTCCTTTATGGTACGAAGTTTTGGTCACATCCCCTACTGGTGAGCGATAGACACTTTCGATGGCAGGGTCCAGAAGGTTCTTAGCTTTGAAACCGAGCTTCCAAGTGTCGTTCAGCTTTTGTGACATGGTAAAATTCAGTGTGCCGTATTCGGTTTCGTATATGTTCGGAATAAGATTGCCGTTTGACTGCCCCGCACCTGCGACAAGTGTGTCGCCGCGTACGGTATAGAAAAGCCCCAAGTTGGTTCCTGTCCGTGGCTGATTATATGTCAGATAGATGTTATACAGATGCTCCGGAGCGTTTGTCATATCACGTTTAGCGATCTGGAATTCGGGCGGCAGACCAAAACCGGGCGAAGGCAGAGTGACTTCGGAATTGATCAATGTTGCGTTCGCGCCAACAGAAAATCCTTTAAGTTTTTCCGAAAGCATATCCAACTTCTGGCGAATCTCGAATTCAAATCCGTCAAGCTGACCTTCAGGATAGTTAATCGCTGTCGTATAGGCATAGCCGCCTGTCGGGGCGATCATTCGCACATACTCGATCGGATCCGTGATGTCTTTTCGAAAGTAAGATGCGGAAAACAGTCCACCCTCGTATGGAGTGAAATCAACGCGGATATCGTAATTTTTCAAGGCACTCATCTTCAGATCCGGATTACCAATGAAAACATCACCGCCAAGATATTCGGTTTGCTGAATGGGTGAAAGCTCCTTGAAGGTCTGCCGAGCCACAGTTTCGCTGTAAGATCCGCGTATGGTGAGGCTTTTCGCGGGATTGAAAGAGAAACCAATAGAAGGCAGCACATCCTGCTGCTTGTAAGATACGTCACCTTTGTTGTCAGGTGACATCGCAACCTCTATGGGATTGCCGTCAGGAGTTATGCCAATCAGAGTCACGTCATCGATATCATCAGGCGTATTCACAATGCTCAAATCAGTATCTTCAAACCTTGCACCACCGATTATATTAAAGTACGGGTTCAACGGCATGTCCGCCATATAATACCATGCCGAAATATGCTGCTCACCTCTGTAGTTGACATCGGGATCCACGCCGGGCTGAACCGGAAGATCATCGGGATTGGTATTAGGAAAGACACTGCTCCAGAATTCATTGAAAGCAGCCTCGTATCCGTCCACTCCGAGCCCCGAGTTGCTGAGAGATTCCTGCTTATAGTTGCGTTCGACGTCATCATTGAAGATACCGAACTTGAAGTAGCCCTCATCGCCGGTCCACTGCTCGAACGGGAACTTTATGTTCAAAGAGTACTGATCACTCTCCTCGCATATGCTTTTCCATATGCGCTGATAATTACCGAACGTAATATACGAACCGGGCTGAAGCTGGGTATGTGTCGCCGGCAGAGGATCTAAAAACTGATCCAAAGGTGGGTCCCAGGCAGACTCAGGCAGCCATATGGTACCGAACTGTCTTTTGTCCGGCTGGTACATCTCAGCAGAGCTGGTCGCAACGTACCAATCGAATTCGGGAGCAAGGAACCGGAATTTTTCGCCGAAACCGAACCCCATATCCGGCAGCTCATGCGTACCGCTGAACTGCAAAGTCTCTGTTGTTCGCTCGGTATACTGTAATGTCTCGGTCCGCAGATAAGGCGCTGTCGAACGCGAATCCATCGCGTTGCCGGGATCCGTATTATCAGTGGGGTCGTAGCCTGGAAAATAGAACTCCTTGCCGCGAGTGTCCTCAGCAAGCGTTACCTCATTCTCAGCTACATGCGTATACATATACGCGAGTGAAAGTTTGTGTGCTTCGGTTTCGAGTCCCAAAACTCCAAGACCGCCCCACTTGACTTCTTCGGTCCCCTGTGTCACATCAAAAAGCGAAGTGTTAAACTCCTGGGTTGTAGGATCGTCTTTTTTTGAAACGTCAGGTGAGGTTTGAGGTTCCATTATGCCCTTCTCTGGCACAAACCACCTGCTGTCGTTAATACCGTCATCATAGAACGAACTGTCCGTCTCGTAGAAAAAGCTGCCCAGAGCACCTATTCTGAAACCTTCTTCAAACTCGTGCTTTCCGCCGGCTGTCACCGACCAATTGTAGTCGGTGGGAGCTCCTCCGGTAGAAACACCTGCTGCGACGTTATTGTTCACCGGTGCACCTGCCTTGATCCCATCAGCGGTCCCACGATCCTGCATGCCCCAGAAATCAAGATCACCGCCATCATAAGTTAGAAAATCGTTCTCGCCGTACACCTGTGAATTGAAGCTGATACCGGTCTTGAGATTTAGAATGCTCTGCTCAGGTATACCCTTCAGGATGATGTTTACCGCACCGCCGGACGCATCGCCCTGCTGGTCCGGAGTGAATGTCTTGCTCACCTGTATGCTTTCGATGACAGAAGAAGGGAATTGATCGAGCTGAACCGCCCTTTTGTCCGCATCAGCGGTTGGCAAGCGGATGTCGTTCAACTGTGAGTTCACATATCTGTCAGGCAGGCCACGGATCACTGCAAACTTGCCGTCCTGAATAGTAGCACCGGCAACCAGCTTCAAAGCACCGGCCGCATCGCTGGCACCGGCCCTGCTCATCAGCTCCGAGCTTATCGAGTCCAGCAGCTCAGGACTTTTCATGCGAAGATCAAGCAAAGCCGCTTCTGTACCCGTACCGATCTGAACATCCTGAACCACAAATTCCTCCATGTCCAGAAATTCTCCGGACAGACTGGCATTTACCTCGGTCATTCGCCCAGGTGAAACCACAACATCGGCTTTGACCTTGCGGGTGTAGCCGTCTTTCGAGAACACGAGCGTATATGTACCCGGCTTTACCTCGCTGAAAACATAATTGCCCTGATCGGTCGCCTCGGTGGTTTCGCCGGTTTCAGCAATGGTAACCTGGGCCCCGGCGAGCGGCGCCTCAAAGTCCAGATCATAGACCATTCCCCTTATACCGCCAGCCTTTCTAGCAGCCGCTAGAGGAGAACAGACCAAACCGACGATCAGAAATATTCGGAGACAAACAGATGCTTTTACCATGGCTGACCCAATTCGTTACTCAATTCAAAAATGAGCCCCCACAGCTCCTTATCCAGTTCAATTCCATTCAAAGCCATCGAGCAGCAGATTGCGGAGAGATCCTCAGCACGCGGGCGAGAATTTGGATTCTCAAATGCCGCCAGCAGAGCTTTCCTGTAAACAGAAAGCGACCTGCCATCTTGCCCCATGGAATGGTACGCTTCTGCCAGCGGAATCAGCGTCTCAGCCTTGTATATGTCTACGATCGATGATTCTTTGTCTTCGTAAAGCTTGAGTAAAGTATCTGCTTTTGAAACAGCATTGGCATTATTTCCAGCTTTCGCTCTGAGCAAGGCGGTCCTGGCACCCATAGGGATCAGATGTCTAACAGGCCAGTCGTACGCGTCAAGAAGCTGCTGGATTTCTTTCAACAGGTCCATAGCTTTTTGTTCGTCTTCATTGTCAACTGCAGCTTCAGCAAGCTCACATAAGAGTTCAATGCGAATGAAGACGGGGATGGGCTTCCATGAGAACTTGATCTTTTCTTCTACCTTGCTTCGTATATCAGTGTCAGCGTATTTTTCTCTGTAAATATTTGCATAAGCAAAAAGAGAGTTTTTTACAGCATCAAAATTGCCAGTGGCAATGTGCTCATCCAGCTCATGCATTTGCTCTTCAATGGTCTTGTTGGGGTTTGAAGTAATGGTGCCGCTTTCTATAAGACCTTTTTCGCCAGCCTCAAGGGTACTCTCTATCCGATCAGCTTCTCCGGCCTTTCCCAGCCAGCTATAAATTTGAGCAACCTTAATATTTATCCTATTTTTACGCCAATCTTCAACTTCATTCGCAACCATATCTGCCATGCCCAGCCATTTTTTGGCTTTTAATTCGTTGTGTCTTTTCGCATAATAGAGCCCCATTTCTGCATAGCACAGACCCTGTCGCCAGTTTTTTATGCCTTCAATAAATTTCACAGCAAGGTGCGGTCGATCCAACAGCAGACAGGTCCCAACAACCTTTTGCTGTGCCTTTGAACGGTCCTTAATGTGCGGATCCACAGGTATCTTTGAAGCAACGTCAAAAGCGGTTTTCAACAATTTTTCATTGCAATCATCACTTGCATCTGCAGAGTATTTTTGCTGCAGCGATTCAGCGGGGTCTCCTGCATCCGCAGCAGATTTCTCCTGGGCTAAAATCAGGAAAAGGGATACAAATATAAACACGAAATTCTTTTTCAAAATGTTAGACATAAATGTCTCCGGATCATTGAGGCCGCTGTCAAAAAATACCCTGCCGGCACTGGTAAGCTTGTTTTGATTGTCCATTCGAATAAGCTGCAGAGAGTTTATTCAGGAAATGTTTGCGTATCATTACCGCAATATTGCTAACACGTTAGCGTTTGAATGCAAATTCGTTAGCAACCACATTACTTTTGTATGAAAATCAACCCTTTGTTGGAGTATCCGCAAACCATAAAAAAGCCGGCGACAGAGCATTGTGCCCCGTCACCAGCCAGAAAAGGAAAAATCTTTTTTACAGATATGAAACTTAGTTAACCTGCAGCCAATTACTGCTTATGATCGAAATGTCTTTCAGGTCAACAATACCGTCAGAGTTGATGTCGCCGTTAGGCTGATTCATTGTAGTGTCAGTCATACCGTATGCGTCAACTGCGGTCCAGCCTGCCAGCCAGTTGTTGTTGGAGCTGAATCCACCGCGATACTGAGCAGGGACGAAGAAGCCGTCTGCCGGAGCCGTCGAAACGCTTGATACCGCATCGTTAGCTGCACAAGGATTGATGAATTCTACAGGTGCCATTGCGTATTTGTTGTTAACGACAACTGTGGCACCACGCTGCAGATCCTGAATGGGCATTGCACTGGCTGCCACATTTTCACTTGCAACATCGTGAACGCCAACTGCGGTTGCCTGATCATCTGCATCGCCAGAGAGATTGTAGAACACGCTGTCAGTGATCTCAGCGAGTTTTCCGTCGATCTGGGAGGTGTACATGACTGAGGGATCATTGAAAGCACCAGGTGTCCAACTTCCTGCGTTGGGCATAGCAGCCGTCGTAGAGTAGCTGTAATCGGTCGCCCAGGTGTCCGCCCATGAAAGTGTGCCGTTGTAACCATAACCGCTTGCACCGTCACCGTCGTCACCGTCAAAGCGAACCAGCTCTTCACCGATGTCCATGAATACACAGTTGCGATACTGAACGCGAGCGTTGTCACGCCAGGTTGTTGCACCGTCACCGCTGTAAGGCTGACCTACTACTGTGAAGTTGTAAACAGATGCAGTCGTTATGGGCTGAGCGTCGGAATCTTCCGCACCGTCGGTCTCGAAGCAGTTGTCACCAACACCTGAGCCCTGCTTGGCATCCGCACTGTAGCCCTGAACGATCAGGCCGAACTGAGCCTTGCCACGCCAGCCCTGATCGACATCGAAGCTGTCGTCACCAACGTTCCAGATGTTGACATACTTAAGCCCAACTGTACCGCCCCATATCTCGATACCATCATCAACGTTGTTCATGATCTCAACGTGGCTGATATCCGTTCCGCGACCAATACCACCGAGCGAAAGACCGTTGAGCTCGTTTGCCATACCGATAACCTTACCGCCATAACGGATTGACAGATAGTTGATCGAACCACTGTCGTCGTTATCGTTTGCACCGCCGTACATTACCTTGGTGTCGCTTGCGCTGTCGGCTACCAGTCCTTCCATCTGCTTTTCGTTAAGGCCGGTAGGAGTCTTGGTGTTGTTGCCAACAGGCTGACCACCATAGTGAGATGCTGAGATAAGAGCATCGCCCATTATGGTTAGATTACCCCATTCATTACAGCCCTCGTGCCAGTTGATAAGATCATCCTGCCAGGAAGTCATGATAACAGGATTGTCTTTTGTACCGTTGACGTAGATTTTTGCGCCACGGCAAACAGCCAGGCTGCCGCCTTCTACGACCTGAGAGCCGCTCTGGATGAGCGTACCCGGCTCGATCGTCAAAGATGCACCAGGCAGAACGTAGATCTGATCCACCAGATTGTAAACATTGTCAGATGTCCACGTTGTAGATGTTGCGATATCGCTCGTCACATCTACATTGGCGGCATTGACGCTGCCCAGGAGGCTAACTGCGACCAACGCAACCAGCAAAGTAAGATTCTTCAGTTCTCTCATTTTCACTAACCTTTCATTTGAAAAGTCGCAGGGCATTCAAAATATTGAGCAACACACCCAATAAAGACACCCTCCTCTAATTCTTGTTTGTTACAGCACACTTCAGGCCTGATAAGCTGCTGCATGAATCCATTCAAATGCTTTGTCAAACACTTGATTCGCGTGAAAATGTAAACTGATTATATTTGCGTAATATTAAAGTGGCGTTCGCTTTATGTTATTTGGCTGGAACTGGCTTCAAACAACGCTAATTTTAGCAGCAGAAAATGATATACCTGTACAGCCGGACAAAAAGTGTGGCGGCTTTCTAGAACTGCTGAAACTTAAGTTTTTATCGACCATAATGTTACGATATTGACTTAGGCAGAAAGCATCAGAAAGATGTACTTAGATCTCAAACAATGGGCAAATGTGTTTTTCGAAAGATACGGTCGAGGGCGTCAGCAAGCGTCAGATCATCCGCGAGACCGGCATGGACTAGCAGACCCTGGAGAAGGTACTCATTCATAGCAAGCCGCCTGCTAACATCCAACCAGGCCCTATTAAAGCAAGCTGGAAATCGGCATTTTTCGCAGATGTGTATTCCGGTTTGACAGCGGTAAAAATTCCGGCTATTATCCCCCCTAGATTCCCCGCAAGGTTGCTGAGCAGCAGCCCGCACTGGCGAAATGGTCCTTTTTTCGGAGCACAGCAAGATGGCATTCAGTGAGCTAAGGCTGGTCAAGAATTGCGTTGAGTACATGCCGCAGGCAGAGATCGACCGCATTCCACCTCGCACACGCGGAATATACGTTCTTTACAAGCACGACCCACAGAGCAAGATGTATGATGTTGTGTATATCGGCATGGCCGGGGGAGAAAATAAAGCCAGCATTCGCGGCAGACTGAGGCGACATAGAAGCAAAAAGGGTGACGAGTGGACCCACTGCTCGGTTTTTGAGGTGTGGGATAATATACGGGAGGAAGAGGTCAGGGAGCTGGAGGGAATCCTCAGGCACATCTTCCGCAAGGATCAGCAGGCCAACAAGCTTAATCAGCAGAAGGCATTTATGAAGCTCAAGCATGTTAGGGCACATACAAAACAGTCTGACTGGCTGCTGAGCGAGTCGAATAGAGATGACTGATGTGGTTGTGTACCAGGTACGGTTTTTTCAGCGTGGTTAGAGGTAACGACCGGATCAGTCCCGGCAAGGTCATGGTGCGGGCCAGAAAGGCCGGGCATCTGCGAAACCTGCAGGGCCGGTTTGCCGAACTTCGGGATGTCCCGCTGAAGACCTCAAGCACAACGGACTACCCGTGCAGGCTTGTTGTGGACCGGGAAGTCTGGGCCAGGATAGGTGCTGAGCTGGCTGCCGATATAGACTACACCAACTTCAAAAATGCCGCAGGTGACGAGCTGGCAGGCGACAGTGATTACTCGGAGTTCCTGCACGAGGTATGGTGGAAAGGCATGCAGTTGCTGCAGAGATCAGAGGAATAGACGGGCTGAATACCTAAACGGAAAGGAATACAGATGCGTAAAGTATCGAACAAATGGGCAAAGAGGCTTTCGTGGTATTGCCTGATACCACCTGCCATGTATGTGCTAGTCAGGCTGATTAACGAAGAAGCGAGGATATATGCACAGGACCTCGCCAGTACGCTGGCTGGGGCTGCGTTTTTGATTGGAATCGTTTGGGGAGTCTACGGAATTGCTTGTCTGCTCAGTCCGAGCTGGGTGAAATGCGAAAATTGTGCATTTGCGGAGCTAGCAGAGGACACAGACAAAATGTACTGCAGGGCCAAGGACTTCCAATACGCCAGAGATTACTCCTGTCCCCAAGGCCGGATAAAGGAGTGAAGGCCGCGTTTGAGGCTTTAAGATAATAAGCCTGCCTTGAACGCCCCTGTCAAGATATCGTGCCTGCTGGCCGGTTAAACTGGCCCTGAGAGGCGGTTTATGGAATGATATGATAAGTATATAATTGCTCGGGGAAGGTGTCTGTAAATCACACCTTCCCCTTGTGGACTAGCAGTCCAGGTCGGCTATCATCTCTTCGATATCGTACAGGCGGTAATATCTGCCGTTAACTTCGTAGAGCTGGCCGTCAGACTCTTCAGCAGCCAGGTAGTCATTGCACCCGCACCGGAAAGCCACAGGATCGAGCTCGCGGATGATGTCCGAGGGATAGAACACGATACCATCGAACTGCACTTCACCGTAGATCTCGTCCAGCAGCTCCGAGTAGGCTTCTTCCTCGTTGATCGGCTCACAGTTGTTCTCGATAAGGCTTTCTATGATCCATTCTGTGCCATATTCGACGCCGACGCCCTCCAGGTGCCGCATAAGGTCGTCGCTGCCGCAGCGTGGGCAATTCTCGCCCTCTACCTTGATGTAGCAGCCGTAACAGAACGGTTCGGTAACATGGTACGCCAGGTCTTCCAGTCGTGCGTGAAGCATCTGTAAATCTGTCATCTTCATTCCTTTCTTATGAAACAAGCTATTTGCTTTTTTCGTGCTGATCTGAATGATAGTTTTGTTGGTGTCATTGGCCTTAGCAGCTTTTCTTTCGCAGGCACCGTTTGCCCAGGCTGATCGAACGCTTCCTGACAGATGCAGTCATCTTGCCTAATGGGATGTGAGCCATGGTGGAAACGACCGGCTGCCTGGCCTTTCGCAGGCCCGAATGAATGGTTTTGCACCAGTTGATCGTGCCGGAATTGATTGTTTCGCCCTTCGCATGCTTCCTTCGTACCTTGACCTTTACGGATTCCTTCTTCATTTTCTGTCCCTTCTGAATTGAACGTTAATTTGTATTAGCAGAACCTTTTGAATTAGCCCCCTCTCCTCTGAAGGGAACAGGAGAGGGGGTTGGGACGTTCAATTCGAAAAGGTGATGACGGCGGGCTGAGCTGAGACGTACAGTATCCGTGCTCGGTGGGCGGTTTTCTGTGGGTTCGCTGGTATGTGTGAGGTTTGGGGGGCGGGGGTACGTCCCGGACAAGGGGGAGGGTCCTTGCTGTAGAGAAAAACCGCGCGTACAAAAATCCCAATTTCACCGAGCTGGCTTTGCGACATGCTTGGTCGGGTAACCTGCCTATACGCGGGCGAATACAGAAGGCCGACTGAAAGCCCAAGACTGTACCCCCCTATTCAGATGTTGCCTTACTGAGGAGATCTCAGCATTTGGGTATGAGAGTTGTAGAAGGGATTCAGAGGTCTTGGAAATGCTTGTTTAGGGAGGAATGGCTCAATCTGCTTGGAATCGTAAATGGACACCAGCAGAGCTTTTCTGAGATCGGACAGGCGCAAAGGGGATAAGGATAGGTGTTCGGTGTACTCTTTTGTACTTCCAGTAACGAAGTCTACACCGAAACGGAGGGGTAACCTCTCCATATTCAAATCTACCAAAGTTCACTACTGCTGAACAGCGAAAAATGCCTTGCCCGACAGACACAATTGCCTGAATGTCCTATACTTCGCCTGTTTTCCACTGTTCAAATAGCATTCGTGTTGCCGAATATAGTAAATCAGTGACAATCAGTTGCAATCATAACGGTTCTAAGTAAAATTTGGTCTATGGAAAAGAAAAAGATCATAAAACGTGCACAGGTTCTTTATCTGGAAATGGTGAAGATCCTGGGAAGTGAAAACGAAGAAGACATGATTGAGCGGTGTGAAAACCTGCTGGATGAACTGGAAGATGCCTGGGATTCTTTTGTTGAACTAGGTGAGGAACTTCGAGTGCAGCTTACTGACGAATGTGACTACTTTTCTTTGTTATTCGAAGAAACATCAAAAAGATATGATCTGCCAGATTGCAGTAGCACTTTCTTTATGATAGTTGTTAAGGGGGATGACTACCTTTTTCCCCAATTGAGTAAATTCCGCCAGATAGCATGTACCGGTCTTGACAGTAAAAGTAATACTCAGTTTGTTTGCCTAACAGAGGAAGCGCGAATTTTCACAGAACTGTATAAGAATCTTTCTGAGTACATACAGATAGAAGATTCCCAACGCTACCATTATTATAAGCACCAACGCCATCTAATTGATCAGCTGATTCGCTTTTGGCCAATATTGTGTGTCATCGCTCAAGAATCGGGAATCTTCTTGAAGAAGTATAAGGATAATCTTTCCACGTTATTTGAAGGATTGATTTACCGGCGTCAAACCTTCAGGGACTTATTGTTCGATAAGCTTAGTTACCATACTACACCTGAAGACCCTTACATGAGCGAGCTAAAGACTCCTACAAATTCTGATATACAGAAGGCCATTGAAGAACTAGCAGAAGAGCAAGAACGGTTATTAGAAGAGCTACGACTGCTGATGGCTTTAATCGACCCGTCAATTGCAGAGGAATTTCCGTTGAGCTACTTGCAAACATTCAATGTAGACAAGTCAGCTGCTTTGTCTAGTGAACCTTGGGAAAAATACTTTATTACTAGCAAAGAAATGAAGGACCTACATCCCCGCAGCAAATTTAACCGTAGTAAGCTACAAAAACTTCAAGAAAATGCCTGCAAAAGTGATGGATTAATCATGGTCAAATATGGAGAAAAACGACATGCTGACGAAACTTGGGAAGCGTACAACTTTAGGCACTCTAGGCAGAACACGCTTTTTAAATGTAAGAAGCAACTTTTTTTCCCGCGACAGTGGTGGAAAAAAATGTATGGGCTTCACAAAGAATCATTATACCGCAAAGGTAATGGAAATTCTAAAGACAGGTAAATGATTTACCTACATTATTTTTTTCGGTCTCGGCAGCAATTTGCCAAAGCTAAAAACCAGTAGATGTATTTTTTGTCCGATTTGGAGCCAAAAGCCCGCCTCAATCAATACCACGAGTATGACGATAAGAGTTTAACACCTTACTTTTCCCCTCCCGAATTTAACACATTCCACCAGGTAATTCGCTTTACCCGGGTTTACTGCTTGTTACCCAAACTAAGCTCCTTAAACTCGTCTCCAGAAGTTAGACAAAAACATTGTTGTTATCTTTTGGAGATCCAAGTCATGAAAAACGACGTTCTGACACTCGCAAGCGAGTCGTCACACCCCAAACCCCCTCTTCTGACATCGGAGCAATGCGCCAGGATGTGCGGCATCAGTCGCAGGACCTGGCACAGGCTGTCGGCGTCAGCCAAAGTCCCTTCACCCGTGAAGATCGGAGGCAATGTGCGCTGGAGATCATCCGACATGGAGCTGTTCCTCGAGTGGAACTGCCCTTCTCGTGAAGAATTCGAACAGAGGAAGGAGGCGTTGAATGCTCAGTGAAAAAAGCGAAGCCGCTGCTGGAACAACGGCCCCACAAAGAAAAACTAAGTCAACTGGAGATTACCATTTCTGCCCTTCGCCGTCAAGCTCTAAGCGGGCCGAAAAGATTGCACAGCGTCGGTCTGACATGCCCAGATCGTATCAGGCTAAGTACGCCAGAGCCGTTTCAGGAAAGAGTCTTAGAGCTGCGGTGGATAGCTTTTGCCTCGAATGCATGATGTGGCAGAGGAATGAGGTTCGGAAGTGTACGAGCCTTGCATGTCCGCTGTGGGCATATCGGCCCTACAAACCCCAGCAGAAATTACAAACTTCAGTTATTCACAAGAATGGAGATAAAAATGTGGCGTAAGAAGATAGATAGAATCATACCTAAAGTAAGGGAAGAAATTGAAAACCCTTCGCCTGATGTTAGCCGCATCGACAATCACGATATATTCGTTCTATGTCAATACTTACGAGGATTAGGCATTCCAAAAAATATTGACGAGGACCAGCTAGAAGACATTTTTTACCATTGCTACGAGCAACTAGAAGACATTCTTCTAGATGAAGATGGTGACACTCTGTCCGAGGACGAAGCTTGGTCACAATTCATCGAAGTCTGGCCTAAAATTCGAATTCCCAAAGGCTTCTCATTTCAAAAGGCTGTTGATAAAGCGAAGAAAATGGACACACCACTGGAAATTGAAATATTCTCCGACGAGCGACTTATACTGCTGGGTAAAGTCTGCTACCAACTTCAACTTATGGTTGGGGACGGACTCTTTTGGCTATCTGGGTATGATGCCGGTAAGATTTTGGGCATCAGTCAGCCGAGGGCACGCAGATTTCTCAAGACGCTTGTTGACCAAGAAATTCTGGAACTCGTTAAAAGTGGTAATCGACGCAAGGCGTCAGAGTATCGTTATTTACCAGCACTAGAGTATGAAGCCCGTACTCTGGATGACACATTGGGACTGGACCTGTGATGACTTACAGGAGTTCACAGGACATTGAAAGAGATCACAATTGAAAGAGATCACAAGAGCTTACACGAGTTTACAGGCTTTACAGGGACTCTCAAGAACTTGCAGGATGTCTCATGAGCTTACAGGAGTTTGCAAGATTTGGCAAGATATCCCACGACTTGCAAGATCTCACACGAAGTTGCAAGGAGTTTACTGGAGTTGAGACTCGACGAATGAACTGAAAATGATTGATTGGAATTCTATATGAATAATGAGAAAAGAAAACTACATGTGGAACGAGAAAGGTCAAACAGTCCAGCCAGCTATCCAGAGCTTATGACCGAACCGGAGCTTATTCAGTACCTCAGAATCCCAGAGATCAGTGATGCCTCAGACTACCACAATGTCATCGAGCATCTCAAGAGAATGCGTGACCTGCCCAGGATACGCATCTGCAACCGTGTGCTTTACTATCTGCCTGCGGTTCGAGACTGGCTCGAAGGGCAAATGGGATTTATGGATCATCACTAGCATTGAACAGTCAAACTGGCTATAATGGGACCCGGTCAACCCGGGTCCCGGCCAGCGTCGGAAAGGAGGTATCAGATGCAAGACGCAGTGAGACTCTGGGAAAGACCGTCAAGAGACGGCAAAAGTTTTACATATTATCTCATTTACATCGATGACAAAGGCAAACGCAGACAGAAATCTCTCGGCCATGCAAACAAGCGAAAGGCCGAACAGGAAAGGACCAGACTCGAACGTCACTTGAGAATGGGAGATCGTCAGGCACTTCCGATGAAACTGATGGAACTGTTTGAGGACTACGAGACCCGTACTCAAGGTCAGGTAAAGGAAAGCAGCATGCTGGTAGCAAAAAACTCGATGAAAACCCTGGTCAAAGCGGTGGGAGACATTGACTACCGGTCTGTCCGTCACGAACATGGTGAACGCCTGGTGCAGTACTGCCTGGATGACGGACAAACGCCTGCAACCGCAGCGAAGAAGATCCGTCACCTCAAGCGGATATTCCAGCTCTGTGTACAGCGAGGCCAGCTTGATGAAAATCCATTCAGGTGGGTCAAAACGCCGAAATACAGCCCGCAGTCGATCAATGTACTCGACAGCGATGCGATAATCGCGTTGCTCCGGGCTGCGAACAGTTTTGTCAAATGTCGCACACTGGATTGGGATATGTTGCTCCGCATGGCGCTGGGTACTGCCATGAGAAGGGGTGAGCTGTTGAATCTGACATGGTCGGATATCGACACGGATGCCAAGACCGTCACAGTCGCCCCGAAAGCGAATACAGACTCAACCTGGGCCTGGACACCAAAAGACGCTGAGAGACGCACCCTGCCGCTAACTGAGGAGCTTATAACGCTGCTGGGCACTGCACGTGAAGAGAGTCCCGATGAGCTGCCATATGTGTTCATATCTCAGGAACGCTATGCGACGATTCAGCAGAAGCGCACTGACGGTAACTGGTCGCAGACAGATGGTACCAGCCCCTTGAACAACTTTGACAGACAATGGCGGCGAATCTGCAAACAGGCGGACATCGAGGGCACAACCTTTCACGATCTGCGCAGGACGTGTCTGACTAACTGGCTGCGGTCAGGGCTGAGTGAACTGGACGTGATGAACATGGCAGGTCATTCAAGTTTTGAGACGACCAGAAAGTTCTATCTGGCGGTTTCTGACGACCTTGTGGACCGCACCAGGCGTGCCAGTGAGCAGGCTCTGCAGCAGTTTTCTGTTGCAAATCTGTTGCACACCCCTGTTTTGAGAGAAAACGAAAAAAGCCAGTCACGCATAAGTGCTTGACTGGCCTAGAGTTACAAGTATGGGCCCGCAGGGATTCGAACCCCGGACCAAGGGATTATGAGTCCAGACATCCAAGCATAAGTCCTTTACTAACATAGACTTATACTCGGCTTTGGAAGCTTTAACATGGTTTTCAAGTAGGATACAAATTATACAACTGTAAGTTACAAGTGGTTTATCACTGGCGACTGACGCAAAAGTGACGCAGAGGAAAGCAAACCAGACTCGGTAAAATAAATCTGCACCCGAATCGCACATCTTTACATGTTTGGCACCCTTATTCCTTGTAGATTGTTAACCACTAGGATTAAGTTTCGAGTCCTACTCGGGGAGGTGGTTTTGAATCTGCGATTCGTCAATTTTAATAGCTTTGTTCAAATTCGCAACCGATCTGTCCGATTCGTTCTTTTGCATCGTAAGTCCTTTCTCTGGCTAAATGGTAGTTATGTACTGTAAATACCATCGACCAGCGAAAGGACTTTTTTAATCCACTTCAAAATTGTGGTCGCGGTAGGGACTGTGATTGCTCACAGCCCCCCGCACAGATCCGTACGTGCGGGATTACCGCATACGGCTCCTGCCTTGGGTCATAACGTGCAGCCTTTAAACGAGCTTGGGGATATGCGTGCAAGATTCTCGGTTTAGGAAGCCATCTATCCATCAGCTTGTACATTCGACTCCAGGTCATCCTGCTTCGCTGACTGCGCCGTCGCAATGCTCTGAACCACAGCCAGGCAACCCGCCGTCTGAACTTGCCAAGATAACGAAAGGTATTCGGAACAGCATAATAGCGGTACCAGCCACTCACCACAGAGTGGAGCCATCGCCCCATTTCCGGTATGGACGTATACCTGCGTATTTTCAACTGCTCCTTGATTTCCTTCAGCTTTGCCTGCACACGCTTGCGAATTGGGAGTCTAAGCAGCTTGAAAGTGCCTTTGCTTGATTTGGCACAGATGTGCGTAAAACCAAGAAAGTCAAAAGTTTCAGGCTTGCCTTGACCTTTAGCCGCCCTTCTCTCTGCCGCAAAACGGCCGAATTGAATCAGGCGGGTCTTGTCGGAATGCAATTCCAGATTGAACTTGCAAAACCTGCTCTGCATATCTTTCCGGAACCGCATTGCGTCCGATTTGTACTGGAAGCCCACCACGATATCGTCTGCGTACCGGACCATGATAACATGGCCTTGGCCGTTTCGCTTACGCCATTGATGGGCCCAAAGGTCAAATACATAGTGAAGGTAGATGTTTGCCAGCAGAGGGGAAATACTTCCTCCCTGTGGAGTACCTTCTTTAAACTGTACTCGCCTGCCTTCTTCCAGCACACCAGCATTGAGCCACTTCTTTATGTGGCGAATTACTCGCTGGTCTCCAATCCAGTGCTCAATGAATTTTATAAGCCAACTGTGGTCGATAGCATCGAAGAATCCACATATGTCGGCATCGAGCACCCAGTTCACCTTGCGTTTGAGTATGCCGACTGTTACAGCATCAAGAGCATTATGAGCACTACGACCTGGACGGAAGCCGTACGAGAAGCCTTTGAAATCAGTCTCGTATATGGCATTCAGTACAGTTGTCGTGGCCCGCTGGACGATCTTATCCTCTATGGTAGTTATACCAATGGGACGCTGCCGTCCATCAGACTTTGGGATATAAACCCGCTTGACGGGTTTGGCTCTATATGCCCCGCGCTTTAGTCGGCTTGAGAGGTCTTGGAGATTTTCTTCCAAGTCTTCCCCATACTCCTGCCATGTCTTTTCGTCTACGCCTGCTGCTGCCTGTCTTTTGATGCTGAAATATTCTTCTCTGAGGCGTTCTACATTGTAGACATGGTGCCAAAGCGAGGTGAACCGCAGCTTATTGTCCCCGGCCGCTGCCTGCCGTATCCGTTCCAACGCACTTTGCAGGCCTGCCCGGCTCTGAGTCCGGCACCTGTTTTGCTGGGACGGATTGCCCTTGGTCAGTCCCCTTCCCTCGGCTCTCTCCGCCGACTGTAATGTATCACAATCTTTGTTCAAGAGCGTCTCCGGTACTATGGGACTGTCCGACTTCCTGTGCTCGTGCATCACTGCGTTGCTCCTTCTGGATTTGCAGTGCGAACCTTTCCAGATTCTTTGGATAAGGCTGAACACAGGATCTCCCAGTTCCTGTGCAAAGAGTTTCCATGCGTGCACGGGGTCTTCGACCGCGCGGAGTCTGAATATGCCTTGCGATAACGGCGTATCCAGTATTGCCTTCCGACAGTTTCGACAGCGTCGGCACTCCGATCTGTTACGCAAGAACTTACGCGGCTCAATACCCGGCCCGCATGTACCCCTGTCAACGCTTCAGATGTGTCGTTACCGACCCACCCACATGACTCGGGGCCAATGTGGCTCGCTAAACCTTCATTGTACGGCTCTCGCATCCGCTACTCCTTGCCAGTCTCCTGGCGCTTCCAAAACGTTCATTACAAAAATCTTACCCGGACGCAGTGAGTCTATTCGAGTCAGCTGTCGAGAGCACAAATTTCACTGACTGCCCTTCTCCAGATGAATGGATTCTGTTCTGCCAAAACATGGCCTGCCTGTCATTGAATGACCTTCCTCAGATAAACCTAAACATGCCATCAGCATCACCGCCTGTAACAGTCAGCATGCCTGAAGATCCAATGAAAACCATAAATGAGGAGATATTGCGATGAGCCTGATCCCAGCATTGCTAATAATTATGGCACATCTGTTCTTCGTAGCATGTGACGTCATCCTGCTGATGATCATTTTACAAGCAGTATATGACCGCTGGCAGTTTCCTCGGCTCGAACAAACAATCAAAGCAATAAGCCCACTGATCGATTACATCCTTGGCCTCCTCGATCGTTTTCTTTCGCACATGATAAACGAAACGTATTCACGCAGGACCCTGCTTGCCGTGACTGCCATCAGCATATGCCTCCTGCGAATTGTAATCTCAAACATTCTGTTTTTATGAGGAGCTTTCTCATGGACCAATTCTTGGATATTTCACTTGTCATACCTGTCTTCGTCATCCTGCTAGTGATCATTTTTCACACGATAAGAACATCCTTGTGTTACAATCTGCCAATTTCGATCACGCTGGCAACATGCGTTTCAATACTTGCAGTAGTTGGGATGGTAAGGCAATTTGGTGACTCAATCGGTGTCATTCTACTTCCCTATACCGCAATGGCTTTAACCATACTGTTGATTTCGATCCTTCTGTTTCTCGTCAGGTTCCTGAGGCAGGCCAAAGAACGTTTTCGCAAAAATACAAGCACAGACGAAAACAAAAAAGAATCTAATGAACGAATGCTGAGATGAGAACTATGGCCTTGCAAAACAACAGCAACTCCAACGAAAAAACCTGGCCTGCAAGACCGAAAAACTTCCCTGACCTGATGACGCCGACCGAAGCTGCGATGTTCCTTCGCCTGGACCAGACGGGCCATACACCAAAATCGGCCAAAAGAACACTCAATTACTGGCGAGACAACGGTTTTTTGAATGCGACCAAATACGCCCGCAGAGTCTGGTTCCTCAAGCAAGAGCTGGAAAAATTTCTCCATAAGAAGACAGAGTCGTGAGGGCAATAAACCTAACTTTGGCCAGAAAAAGTTTGCGCCTGTAAGGGTCCCACTGTATAATGCCTTGGTCAATTTGCAGTGGTGCTGGGCTTGTCTTGTATAAGGAGACAAACTATGGCACACACTAGAGTAAGTGTTAACAGAAACTATTATGGAAAAGTACCTTTGGATAAAACCGGTAAGCCGATACCGAAGAATCTCTGGGCCAAACGCAGAAAGTCATCTTGGGAGGTTCGCTGGTATGATTCAGAGGGCAAACGTCTTTCAAAGAGCTTCAAAGACAGAAAGGAGGCCTACGACTACGCAAGAAGTATCCAGGACAAAGTCGATATCGGTAAGTCCGATAAGCCCAGACAGATCACACTGAGAGATTTTACCAAGGAACACAAGAAGCTGATGAAGGGACAAGTTGCACATTCAACTTTGAAGGATCAGATGAGAGCTTTAGATCTATTCAAAAAACACGTAAACGAAAGCATCTTGCTGGAAAAGATCACGCCTCGATGTGCGGAATCGTTTGTTTCAGAAAGGCTTTCGCAGGGTCTTTCACCAGCCACAGTCAACAAGGACATCAGGACTCTGAAGAGCATCTTCAATCGTGCTATAAGTCCACGTGGTTATCTGCCTGAAGGGGCAAATCCTTTCGAAAAGATAAAACAACGTAAGGTTGCCGACAAACCAGTCAAGTATGTTTCGGCAGAAGAATTTTCAAAAGTTTTCGACGTTGCGAACAATCTGTGGTGGAAGACATTCTTGTCCGTAGCTTATACTACCGCCGGACGTAAGGATGAACTTTTGAACTTAACGTGGGCGGATATCAACTTTGAAAACAACGAAGTCAGTTTTGCTCCCAAACGGGAAACAGACACGCTGCTTTCTTGGGAACCTAAGGACCATGAGAGTAGAATTGTTCCTGCTCCAGAAAGCGTAATGCAATATCTAGCGGATTTGCAGAATGAGGCAGATGAATTCAGCCCATACGTATTCATTACCAGCCGGAGACTCATGCACATCCTGGAACGAAGGAGCAAGAACAAATGGGACGAAAACAGCGAGATTATCAACAACATGCTTACGAGGCTGAAGCGATTTTGCAGGCAGGCAAAAGTCAGTGAATTTTGCTTTCATGACCTCAGGCGAAGCTGCATGACAAACTGGGCCAAGGTTCTGCCAATTCATGTTGTTCAAGAGCTAGCTGGTCACTCAAAAATTGAAACAACCAGAAAGTATTATTTATCTGTAGGCACACCTGACAGAGAGATGGCTAGAAAGATACAGGAACAACTTCTGGGCGAATTGACGAACTTTTGACGAACTTTGGCCCAAAATGGCTCTACCAAAAACAAGGGACATGAAAAAAGTCTCTGTAAGTGCTTAACTCACAGAGACTTATGAAAACGAGGTCGAAGGGACTCGAACCCTCAGCCTTCGGATCGACAGTCCTATAGATAGCTCATAAACGCTTATTTAGCAAGGACTTACATGCGGTTTTGACGCAATAACGAGGGTTACAATTAAATAGCAAGTGAATAAAACTACATTTTCAAGTGGTTTACCACTGGCGACTGACGCAAAAATGACGCAGCTAAGCAGTGTTGTATTGCTGGGATTAAGGTGTAGCTGAGCAGATTAAAACGCAGCATCGCGGCCAGGTTTGACAAGCTCCAGCCGATCCGGCTTCGCATCTGCAGTATCTTCAGCAACAGTATGCTTATCAATGCTGTCCAAATCTGTATCTTCACGGCATTCTCACTGGTGCCGACGAAAGTCTTGATTTTCAGATTCTGCTTGATCGCCTTGAAGAACAGCTCGATCTGCCAGCGTTCCTTATAGATAGCGGCGATCGTACTTGCCGCGAACTTCATGTGGTTGGTAAGCAGCACGATCGGCCGCAGGTTCTCTTTGTCCCACACGACAACACGCCGCAGCCGCAGGCCGGGCTTGTCGACCAGCTCAATAATGTCATCGGCAATCAGATTGCTCCGCTCGGGGACCTCGTTGTATTGAACGAAAAGGTATTTCATGTTCTTCTTCGCTCGCGTTACAAACCAGACCCGCCTGGCCGTCCATCGCTCGAACATGTCGTAATCGACATAGCCGCGATCCATCGCAACGAGCGTTTCAGGGGCAAATTCGAGCTTCTGAGCCACTTTTACATCGGCCATCTTGCCGTCGGTGACCAAAGCCCAACCGGGCAGATGGCCCTGATGATTGAGCATCAGGTGAAGCTTGACCGCTCCCTTGGCACGCCGGAACTTCGCCCAGTCGAACATGCTCAGGCAAAGGTCGATGGTGGCCGAATCGATGCTCACCAGCGGATTCTTGAAGCGAAACCGCCGTCTCTGTTTCGCCGCCAGCAGGTCTGCCTGGCCGAGCAGCTCATAAAATGTCGACTCAAATACCTGCCAGGGCCTGTGGTTGTTGGCATAGCTCAGCGTTGATCTTTTGGGCATTCGTTTGATGCCCAGATGAACCATCCTGCCTGCCGAGCTCGCCAGCCCGCCGCATATCTCACGGAGCGAATTGGCCCCAGCCAGATGACAGAACAGCATGCACACGAACTGCTCCCAGCAGCGGAAACCTTTCGCACCTTTCTCGGCACCAAGCTTAGCGACAGAAAGCGAAAATTTAGGGTGATCGACCAAAGAAAGAACTTGTGCAAATACACTGGCAACCTTTATCATAGCTACATCTCCGGGTTAAATTTTGGTTTGGTTTTTCGTCAAAAACACTATAACCAAAACCGGAGATACTTTTTAGAACTTTTCAAAGAGCAATTTATCTTGGACAAGTGTGATAATCAGGTCACAATTGTGAGCATAAGAACTGTCGACCATTGGCAATATAACATTCAAAAAGTAAAACAAAAAGAATCTTTAGTTTTTGCAAGCGTATTTTCGCGGATTCAACTCATAAGCGTTCCTTTAACTGAGGTAACCAAAATCAGGTGAGAGAGTATAACAGCTCAACACAATATTGGATACTCAGTTGCACTTATGAGTTGAGTCCGCCCTTTTACATCGCCACCAGTGTCGGTCAATCCGTGCACCAATATACGCGTTTATTTCAGGGCCGTTCTCAGGCTAGCGATATTACAGCATATAGCAGAAAAATGTTTTTTTTCGCCAGGCAATTGGTGTACGGCTTTTTTAGATTTAATCGACGCATTCGCTTGCTGGGCCACAGGCGGGTCACGGTACATTCCTGTAAACGCAATGTCACTATTTCAAGCGGGTCCATGCTGAAAGAATTGGTTATCTCGGACTTCGTGTCCTCATAGGGACTGCTGAGCCAGATGGCGGAGCCTTCGCCGCCGCCCGGCCAGGCAACCGTCGTCTCAACGGCAGCGTCCGGGTTCGAGTTGAACAGTCGCACCATCAGAGCCGTACCGTCACGACTGGGCTCAACAGTGCTGACTACGACTCCTTTACCTTGAACATTGATCTTCGGGTCATTCGCTTTCTGGGATGGATCTACAGGAACAGCGATCAAGGGCTGATGCAAACTACGTCCAAAATGCTCAGCCTGTACGGGATCGTAACCGCCCACATGCGGAGCAATCGCATACCTGAAAGTCATAACCCCTTTTTGGTCCGCCTTGTAGTTCGTTTCCCAGTGATTGTTCATGACCCACGAATGAAATGCCTGACCTGGCTCGATATAAGTGCGATACGCAGCCGAACCATGCCAGCCTGATCCGAATTTTATCGGATTGAATTGGACCATAGGCGCATCCAGACTCGACCAGGTTACTCCGTAGGCATCGTTTGAAATATCTACCCATCGGCGTGTTGGGAAGAAGTTTTTGTTGGCGCCTTCTATCTGATCAACTTCCGGCTGCATAATTGCCCATTGCAGATCGATCTTCATGTCACCTTCGGGGACATTAAAAGCAAAGCCGAAAGAAACGCTCTCGGGATTACGTTCCTTTAGCTTATCGACAGTATTGCTGATGAAGATCTGATCCGCGCCGTCGACAAGCCGTACAACACGATTAAGATAGCGGCAACCGGGAGCATCGCTGTGAAGCCTTACAGTCGACACGAGAGGCCCTTCGTCAAGCACTGTCATAGTAACCGGCCCTGCTATTCGCTTATGCCCCCTGGCCGCATCGCGTCCCAGGATGTAAAGATAATCGTTGATTCCTTCACCAATGCTCGTATCAACAAGATCGGCCGAGATGCCTTGGCGAGTTAAAGATGTGATCGCACCGTTGTTGGTATCGAACTCTGCGGTGATAATCCCGTTAGTTATCGTGTTGCCCGAAACACCGGCGCTGCCCGTACCGCTCGAGCTGCCGGGATGAACAGTGTATATTTTCGAACCCAACCCCGGCACATCAGTTGCGATGAAAGCAAGTTCACCTGTACTAAGTCTCTGGGAAGGCACAGCTGCTCCTGCCCCATCTTTGACCATATTGCCGGCAGCCGAGTCCTCCGCACTGACAAGCACCAGCTCGGTTCTGGGCCAGTTAAGCGTATTGAACACCTGCACTGTGTTCGTGCCGCTTTTCCTGATATGATCGACGGCCCGGTCCATTAACTGATCTGTGAATTTCTGAGCATCAAGAGCAAACTGCTGTTTGTACTCGGCCTGCTGAATCGCAAAATCGCTGTCCGGAGCGGATATGCTGTTGTGGGCTCCCCAAGTGTGTTCATCATACATGATCATTTTGTTCCATGCCAAGTCGAAATCTTCGTGCGGAAAGTCTCCGGAGCCAAACATGGACCATAAAGTCTGAGCCTGAACGAGCTTTTCACCAGCCCGGCGGTTTATTTTTGTATCAGCTGCAGTCGAAGCACAGCCGTCTTCCCAGTAAGGCGTGAAGTCCTTCTGCCTGACTGGTATCTGGTCTGCGTATCTGGCTTCAAATTCCGCCATCATTTCGCTGTTCTTTGAAAGGATCAGCTTGGGGAATGCGTATTTCGTGTTCCACTGCGCAACACATTCGGTCAGAGCCGGATTGGGCGGTCCGTTATCTGCACCTATTGCGTAGCGGATATTCACCATGTCGTATGGATACCCTTGCATCTCAAGATCGCTGAGATAGGCCAGTATTTTGCCTTCTTCACTGGTAATACAGTGTCCTGTTGGATTGCCGTGAAACCATCCGTAACCTTTACCGGCCATCCAGAACAATATGCGGTGCTTACCAGAAGGAGAAACCCAGTAGAAAGGCCTGTCGCCCCATGTGAAAGTGTGCCCCAGGCGGTGTCCCGAGTTGGGACCTACGCTCATGTATTTTACGCCCCAGTGGGCCAGAGCGCTGGTCAGTCCCCAGGTATATCCGGGCACATCTGTCTGCATCGCGGAGGTAATTTCAATTCCCGCCTCCTTCTCGAACCGCTTGGCTGCGGCCATCAGCTCAAACAGTTCCTCCTCAGAGTAGATGCCGGTCATTGCCTGAGCATACATCGCATCCATGTGCATGGTGCCGTCTTTTACCGCCTCGAAAAACCGCTGTTTATCCGTTTCAGACGCCCGGTTTTTCAAAAACTCCTCCACCGCCCACATGCCTTCCGGATGCCATTTGAAGAGCTCATCTTTCGGCCGTCCCTCAGATTCTGAGTCGTCTATATAGTCCAGGGCCTTGTAGAGATGGTCCACCTGCACGTTCATGACCTCCGGCTGAGTATGCGTATACCCAATATCCAGGTGGGTCTGATGTACCAGGTGTACTTTCCACTGACGCTCGGGAGCTATTGACGCCGTCTTTTCGACGTCACCCCGGCTGGTATGCAATCTAATCGTTACAGGTACAGGATTTTCGCTGTTGCTGTCAGGCATCGGGACAAGTACATCGACGGAACCGATCACATTTGCCTCAGCGTTCACATTACGTGTGAAAGTTGCTTCCGGGGTTACGATCTCTACCTGTGCAGGCTCGGCCAGTATGGCATCCACAAAGTCAATACGCAGTGAGCGGCTTACCCCGTCAGAATAGTGATACCAGAAAGGCTGGGGATCTATTTCAAAATCTTTCAAAGCAGGAACACTGTCCAACCCCTGGAGGACCACTGCATCGTAAAGCATCCATGAACCAGTGGTTGTGATCTTGATCAGATTTCCGCTCGCTTGAAGATCATCTGCCTGGATATACGCAGTATAGGTCTGAAAATCGCCCACGGAAGGATCCGTCAGAACCTGGTCTCCCGGTCCTACCGTTGTCTGAAACTGCCAGCTCTGACCATTAACGGAAAGATCGATCGAAGGCGGGTTGGCACAGTGAGACGCAACAAGGCATATATCCAACTGATAAACAGGATAGCTGTAACTCGCATCCGTATCAAATCTTATCAGAAAAGGATGCTGTTTGCTTTCGGCCCAAGAATCCGAAGTGGAAGGCTGAATATAAGGCCAGTCCGTCCCCGGCGAATCGGTGCTGATCATATAATCTGCATCGTAAGGAAACGTACTTGAATAAGCACTATAATTGCGGGCAATAGCTAGTTCGCTATAGTCATTGTCCGGAGTTCCAATCTGCCACAGTGTAACTGCTTGACCGGATACAAGCGACTGAAAGTATAGCACATAAACCAATACCGCAATTTTCTTCAAATTTACCTCTGCCATTTTCATGAAATCTCCATTTACGAGACAAAAAACAATCTGCACACCCACATCACGAGCCAACCATTTTCCTTTGATCGCATTCTCAGCAGCATACCCCGGCCCATAAATGCTGCTGGCGGTTGCGGATGCGTCCCATTTCACCTGAACAACATTGAACTCGTCAGCGTGAACGAGGCCTGCAAAACCGATAATCAGAAAACCAACCAAATTTCATTTTACTCCTACATTTCCAAATTTATTCTAAAACTTGCAGGCTGATAACGTCCAAGCTCAACATCAAATGAACCGTTTTCAACTACCATCGGATCACCTTCCGCCCGGCCACGCAAATCACAAGGCTGAACGGTCTGTGCGTTTAGACCTTTCGGCAGTTTGACCGTACATTTACCATCCTCGCCCGCCTGCTCCCACAGCCTCAGTATCATCCCGTCCCCGTCCGGGTTATCGCCAAATGCGGTCAGCATAACGCCCTTGTTCGACAGCTCAACGCCTTCGGCAATCACAGGCAGCTTGCCCTTTGTCCCGACTGCATAACCAGCCACCAGCGGCATACGAGCCTCAGCAGATGGTGTGATCAAGTCACGCTCACACTCATATTTATCGAAAGACCATATCCTTACACAGGACTTCCACGATCCGCCTATCCACTGCCGGTAATTCGTACCCCACATGTTGTTGTAAAGATTGACAAACACGTTTGGCTTTTCAGGAACGAAGTCCCTGGAGAAACGCCAAAGCCCCGGACTGTCCAGACTGACAAGCGGCGAATCCAGCGGACAGACACCCGCACCGACGCCATCTTTACGCAGAACAGCCATACCGCCGTTCAAGCAGCTAACGTCTTTATAGGTGTTGTCTACGATATCCGTTACAGGATCGATCATGCCCCCCAACCTTGCAAGACGGAAGCTTGGATTATCTATCTTGAACGGAAGCGATATCCAGCCCGCTTCGGGATATGCATTGAACTCCTTATCGTAGACTTGCCATTCTATATCTATGTACGGCCTGTCTTTGTACAGCGTCACGGAGACACCGTGTTTGTGCCTGATCTTATCACCCGGATCGGCGGCCATTTTTGCAGTCACGCGATTGCTATCTTTCTCGAGATCGAGTGTTGCGTCTGCCGTACTGCCCGAATAATACTTTATGTCCGGCAGGTCACGTTTACCCATATCGTTGTAGGCCCAGCCAGTATGTATCTTCAGATACTGGTCGAGAAAACGCTGGACTTCCTTTTTGCCGAAACGCTCATAGAGATACTGACCGAACCCGTACTCGCTGTCCTTGTCGACGAGCTCTTTGCCGGTTCGCTTGTCGATGATCGATAAAATACTTCCTGTCTCTGGCTTGAGCATGATCCTGTAGAAACTGTTCTCGATCAAATTGTTATTTTCATCAGCGATGAGTTCGCCTTCATCGACTGGAATATCGGATACCGTGTAAGTGCGGTATCCCATCGCAGGGACATCGCGAGCAATAAATCTGATTTGATTTTTCTCACCTGGTGTAACGGCTGTCAGCGAACCTGACTCGACATCTCTTAACGAGCGGCCCGTAAAACCGGGCGCATCAACCATCACCATACCATCTCTGGTCCAGGGCTGAGCATTGTACACCACGACACGCCCTCCGTCGATATTTATCGAAGCCGCCAGAGCCCGCAGGTCACGATCGAGGCTGCCCCGGGTGACCTTTTCGATTTTCAGAGCATGAGACCCCTTCTCGGCCCAGGATTCTTCATATCGAGCAAAACGCCCTTCTTCGAGTTCCTTCTCGAACTTTTCGCCGTAGCTCCGGTGCGGCTGCATATACGCGGTATTTATTGCCCAAGTATGTTCGGCATACCGCACACTGTCGTCATATGCCTTCCGAATCTCTGCGGCATTATCGGGCACATCAGCGCCCCAGCACCTTAACAGGGTATTGAGAGACTCAGCCGCCGATATCAAAGGCCTCGACCTTCTTGCAATACCTGTTTCCACAGGGCTGGTCATCTGGCCGTGTATCCAACTGTCCGGCATGTCACCGCGAACCACCGGCAGCTCAGGGTCCTCTGCAAGTATCGCCTCCGCGAAATCGTCCAGGGTTCCGAAACGAACATTTACATCGGTAGGCAGTTCCCGATCCGCTCTCTGAAGCAGATTCCTGACTTCGCTAACCGAAGGCGGACCGTGGTTATCTCCCGTCATGATCATCGCAAGCCATGTCTTATGCGGCCAGTCCTCAGGTGGTATCAGATCCGTTCCGTAATCCTTGCTGACGTACATCGTCAAAAGGCGTGAACCATCCGGCCCTTCCCACCAGTACATAAGTGGAACGTCAGGAGACTGACTGGCGGGATTGCAGCCGAGATGGAGAAATTTTATGCCAGCGTGCTTGCAGAGCGTAGGCAGTTCCCATGAGTGACTGGGCACATCCGTCATTTTTGCCGCGATCGGGAGGTCTATTCCTGTTTTGCGACAAAGACCGGATGAATAGTTCATGCCTCTGACTAGCCCCTCAAGCTCGCTGGACTCGGTGTGAAGAGTGTATGGTAATGCGTGGACGACAAAACGACCTTTTTCAAATGCGTCCCAGACTTTTCGTTTTCGTTCTTCGGTCTGACCGTCCCAGTCTTCAAGTATTTTCATCATTGGCCAACCAGCCACGGTCCAGACAAATTGCTGATCTTTCGGAAGTTCCTCACTGGCCTCAACGACGTCCAGAGCATGATCGATCATGCTTGTTCTGTAACGATGCACAACATTTCGCGCCAGGTCCGTAAAGCCGATATCAAAATGAGTTTTGAAAACAACTATCACTTCCTCAACATATGGATTCTGGCCGGCAAGCCTGGCTGGTTCCTGATGCATAATGGTCTTGTCCGAATGAATATCGATTTCCGTATAAAATGTATTGGTCCAGACCGGATTATTCTGCAGTGGCGATCGGGTGGGTTTGATGTCGAATAGAATATAGCGAAAGACACCCAAATCTTTTCGGTCGTCAGAAATACTCACACCGTAAATACCGCCCCAATCCTTGCCGGTAGTGTTTGGTCTGCTGTCAACCTCTGCGATCTTCACCCATTCGTTTGTCTTGCCGACTGCATCCGGATCGGCTGCCCTGCTGCCGTAAACCGAATAGACCTGCGGAGCTCGTGCCCCTTCATCACCCGCAAAATAATGATGTGAATATGTGTTGATCTCAGATATCGAGATGGCTTTGCCCAGATCAACAAGTATTTTGCCGCCCACAGCGTTATCGTTGGTTAAGAAAACGGTTTGATTTGCCTGCTCAGGCGAGGCCGAAATCACTCCGTTTATCAGCCATGAAACTTCTGAGCTGCCGGCATCCAGCTTGTTCTTTACCATGGACAGGTCTGCATCGCACGCAGCATCATTCTTGCAGGGCGGGGTAATATCCTTGAAAACATAGCCTCCGTTTGCGAGCTTCGTTTTCTCGATCTTCACGATCACATCTGCCCGACACACTGAAGCTATCACAAGTAAGCTCAGTATCAGAATTGATGAAATTTGCTTGACTGATCGATACATAAAATCCTTTCTTAAAGACTTGTCACCGCGACCGGCAGTCCATTGACAAAGATTATCACCTCGGGTCGGAGGTCTTACTGTTCTTGCTGATGGCAAACTGGTTGGCCACGACAAATACGTTGTTTTTAACGCTCTCACTCTCTTACGCCGCATATTTCCTCTTTTAGACTCGAATTTCAGAGCTAAGGTGAAATTACATTCCCACCAACCAATATCTTGCAAGAATACTAAAATCGAGTAAGTCTACAGTGCCGTCATTGTTAAGATCGGCAATTAAATCCGTAAGAGCACTTTCGGCCGGTTCTCCGCTGATGGTTGGGTCGTAATTAACGTCTGTCGTCAGGAGCACACGGTCCAGAGTCGCACCATCTTCCCGCATCCAGAGATCAAAATTATGCACGCCCGCTGTTTCAACCGCTATCTTTGGTCGTTCCCCGCTACCTTTTTGCGAAATCCAATTGAAACTGCCGCCTCGAAGTACACGCAGAGCCGATGAGGCACCGGAGCTTGCACAGACTCCGTCCAATCCATAATGTATACTGTCAGATGCTATATCAGCGGCCTTGGCTTTGACCCAAATATAATATTCGCCAGCCGTCTCGAAATCAATCCGGTAACGTAGCTGCGGCGAATACTGGTTTATCTGAGCATCGATACTGCGGGACTGATCGGGCAGGGCCTGCATAAAACCGTCCGAAGACTCATTTTCATCAAAAGGTACCCAGTCGCTGCCAGCCATAGAACCGCTGCCGGGAGTGTTCGTGGTGAAATGCTCGGCCTCCATTACCACATGTCCGGCTGATTCGGTATATGTCACTGCGTTCAGATATTCTGCGGCAAAAGTGTTCAGGTCGGACAAGTCAACATCGCCATCAAAATCAAAATCTGCAATGTAGTGCGTCTGACAACCGGTTGGCGTACCCGTGAAATGAACATTGCTCAAACCGATGAGATTTTGATCGCCCTCCGGGAAGTTCGGATTCGCGGCGGAGGCAATGATCAAGACATAACGCGCCAAAGTACCATCAAAGTTGATCACATCGGTCGGCGGTGTACCTTTACAACCGGTGGCACGATGTAAATGGGTCGTAGATTCGCCCCCGAACAGATTTGTATAATTCACACCATCAGTCGATGTTTTAACCAGTACCTCATTCATGCCACGAGCGGTAAAGCCATTTTGGTTGTAGTTCCAGATTACACACTCGTCAAGCACATAGACCTCTTTCAAGTCGAACTTGATCCACTCTGCACCTCCTTCATGAGTGCCAACGCCGGCCAAGGTACCATCTCCCAACCACATGTCAGTATAAGCATTGCTGTGCAGGGAACCTGAAAGGCCAGTACTGTTCACGGTGTTAGTCGCGAAAGCATGGTCGTATTCTGACGAGGCTGTGGCAGTCACACTTGAAATTGGGTCAGAAGAAAGATTCAGAGTTTTATAAAAAGCAATTTCGGCAATGCCTGTGTTTAAATCTGTGGACCTGGACTGTACGACATCATAACGCACATAGCGAGCCGTCTGAGGGCCAAAGCGATAGAGATTTGAATTTGTTCCACCGGTATTATAAAAGGTCATTGTTGTATCACCCGTGTCACCAAAGATCGTGTCGTCACTGAAGGTGAGACTGAACTCAAGTGTAGAGCCATTAGTGCGATCCTGAAAAAGGACTGAGTCCGTTATTACCTGCGAACCGAAATCAAAAGATATCCAAGCCTCGGAACCCTGGCCATTGCTGGACCAGTCTGATTGACTGTAATCGATCGAATTGCTGGGAGCATAACTGCCGCCAGGATATTCAGAGGAATAATCCTGTACCGTCGGATAAGGCACCTGTAAGCAAAGCGGTCCGCCGCCAAGACCAAAACGAGCCTCACTCAACCCGATCAGATCGCCGCCGTAATTGGGATTCGATGAAGCCGCGGTAATAACAACGTATTTGACCTGAACACCGCCAAAATCAAGCTGATCGGTTGGCGGAGTACCGTCAATGCTGGTCGCCCGCTTTAAGGTCGTGGTATTACCATCACCAAAAAGATTCGTATAATTAACCCCGTCAACGCTGTATTCAACATAAACCTCTGCCATTCCTCGGTCCGTCAGGGCCGGATATCCAGCAGATGCGTTTGCCTGATTATAATTCCACACCAGCATGTCGGTAAGGTTGTAAATGCGGTCAAACTCGAATTTAATCCACTCGGCGCCCAGTTCGGTGCCCGGATTGGGATTGCTGCTGCCGCCAAACGGGTTGGTCCCGACCCACATCGTCTCTCCATTAGGATTATTGTCATGCAACCATCCGCTTAAGCCGTTACCGTTTGTTGCATTTTGCGGAGAAGAAATTTCTGAAGAAGCTGCCGCAGTAATGCTAATGCCTGTAATCGATCTGGGCGATTCGGCTACACGACGATAAAAAGAAATCTCGGTGATCCCGGTGTTAATGTCGCCATCGTATTGTACCACATCATAGCGTACATAGCGTGCAGTCTGCGAGGCAATATTATAGAGTTTGCCCGCCATACCGCCTGAATTGAGAATAATCGTTGTATCTTCCGCGTCACCAAAAATGGCGTCATCACTGAAGGTCAGACTGAACTGAAGCGTCGACCCATCTGAACGGTCCTGAAACAGAACTGCATCAATTGTTACCGGTTTACCAAAGTCAAACGCAATCCATCCGTTATGACGGTCACCATTGGTGGCCCAGTCGAGTTGGGTATTATCGACAGCTTTGCCCGGAGCATAACCACCGCCAGGATATTCCGAAGAATAGCCTATCACTTCCGGTGCATCCAGTTGAACGACTAACGGTTGCTTCACGTCCAGGGACACCGTGCGATTTATGGTAAAATTATTGGCAGTATCAGTAAAGATTATCGTATCCTCGTGGTATCCTGGAGCCAGGCTTTTCGTCTCAGCATTCAATTTCACATTGACGTTAAACGAGGCATTACCGGAAAGAGTTCCGCCATAACTCGAAAGATCGTACCAGGTTGCATTATGTGACGCTACCCAGTTGAACGATGAGCCCAAATTATTGGTGAGCGTATAATTCCGGCTACTGGAACTGCCTTGTTCAAAATCGCTAACGGTATGGAAAGCGTCAGCCGGGGCCACTGAAAAACTTGGCCGATGATCCAGAACCACCACTCCTGTTGCCCTTTGGCCGCTACTGTCCTCTACTGTATAGAAAAATGAATCCGTACCCGATTTGAGGGACACCTCATAAACCAGACGTGCGTTTGAGCCGCTGCCCGTTTGTGTCACGGCAGCGCCTTTGGTGGACATATCCTCAAACGAATAAAGAGTCAACACATCCCCATTGACATCATGATCGTTACACATCACATCGATCACCACAGAAGTTGTGCCAGGAAATATCTCGATGGCATCAAGACTGGGGTATGGAGGAATATTGACTGTGTCGAAAGTTCCGACATTAGTTTCGTATCCCGAACCAATTAAATTTAAGTCTCGGTGATTCAGAATGTCCTGAATCCCCGGGCCGCACCACCAGGCATAAGCATTGCCGCAATTGATAGTCTGACCTTCCGGACTCCCAGCTTCATAATCGTTAACACCCCAGTTATGACCCAACTCATGACGAGCTATTCCATATGACAAGTTCCCTTCGTATATGCCATTCACATTAAACGCGCCATTCATATAAGCCACACCTCCGCCGATATTCGGAGTACATAAAGAGATTTTAAAGCAATAGTCCATCGCATCAGACTGGTTTGTTTGCCACTCGTTTGAAAGTGGGCTTATAAGCGCGGTTCCACCGATGCCGTGATAGGGACAATGCGATTGCGATGCACGAATAATAACACGCTCAACCATCGGTTTAAGTAACACGTTTTGCATGAAATTCGCTGCCAGGCAGACATTCATAAATTCTATCCGCTCCACCGCATAGGCAGTGTTCGAACCGTATTTATGGACATAGCCATCATTATCGACGTCATAACCAATGCCCCACTCATACATTGTCGTTCCGCCATGGCCCGGCGTAACAGTCGGTTGAGTTGGCATTTTGAACGTCGTCCCACTGTTCCATCCTCTTGCATAGATTGCGGTGTCACCTTCAAATATGGTAAACGTTCCACGATACCCAAAAACACCCGACAACAGAACACCGTCAGAACGCAAATAACCAACTGCAACGGCTGCCGGGTCCTCGTCCACGGTACCGATGAACGTCCGCACCTCACCCGGATCAAAGGTATCATAACCACCAGTTTCATTCTGAACCAGCACCTCAAAATGCGGGCCCCGGAAATTCATCTTTGTCAGCCGCAGAGTAAATTGTCCATTGACAATGCGTGTTAAATTCATCGGAACGGCAGCACAAACCGTTGCTCCCGTTACAAGAACAGATGTTACTATCACCATTTTAAAAAAATGTAGTTCAGTTATCATCTGACCACTTTTGCTAGTGATGCACATAACATCTCCTTGATACTGGCGTCAACTACGTTATTTGATGCTTTTACAGCCAGATGCCTATTTAAACTCAGATCTGCTTTGGGCTCTTTTCTCGTTCGGCGGCCTGTGAAATCGGCCATAACTACAATTGCTAATTTAAGTCTTGCCAAAGCGATAGAAATGTTCGCCGGCAAGGCAAAACCAGCCCTGAAACAGTATCGATTTTTATACGGAAATATTTTTAACTGTTTCCTCAACACTTTCCAGAGTCGCATCGATCCTGCTCACCATCTCCAAACATGCCCTGCTGTTGTGATAAGGGCATTTCCATAGATCCGCCTTGCGATCATTACGGTAATAGGGTGAAGGATCATCAACTGGTTCTTCCAAAAACGGCTTGCCTAAACGATTTACTTTTGTAAACCATTCGCCATACTCATGATCAATTACGTACTTATCAATAAATGACCACGAGAGCTTTACATTCTCCCAGTAATGCTCATCACCTGTTAACTGATAAGCATTCATAAACCCGACCAGCGCTTCTGCCTGAATCCACCAATGCATATTTGTCCGGACATGACTGCCGTATCGGTAACTCTCAAGAAACATCCCGCCCTCGACATCCAGACCGACACGCTCAGTCGCCCGTGCCATTTTCGTTACAATCGAACGCCACTTATCTAATAATGACTCGTCTTGCAGAATCTCAACTGCCTCCCATAGCAACCAAGATCCCTCAATATCATGACCAAATGATATGATCCCATTAGATTTTGAGCTTTCCGACAAATCTTTCTCAAAGAAAATCCCAAAATGGCCATCTGGACGGATTATATAATCACTGAAGATCGTAAGCAACTCTCTAAGTCGCTCTCTCGGTACCGGATCGTTCCAGACCCTAACCACCGCTGCATAAGCCTCCAGAACGTGCAGGTGAGTATTCATAGATTTCGGTTCATTTCCATCAGCCATACGGTTTTCTTCAATGCATTCCCAATTACGAGTAAAACTTTCGAGATAACCTGGCCCATTCGGATCCTTTGTTTTGTTTTCAAGAAAATAAAAAAACGACTGAACTTTTTTCAAAACCTCACTTGAACCCGTTAGCCGGTAATACTCACAAAGAGAATACAGGGCAAATGCTTGAGCATAGGTGTGCTTAACCGTATTCAATGGGCGGTTCGCAGCATCAAGTTCCATGTAGAAACCACCATGGATTAAATCTTCAAAATGGCAAAGAATGGTTTCATAAGCTCGTTTTGCTAATTTGTGACATTGTTCATCATTCAGCAACCGGGCACACGCGGAATAAGTCCATAGAAGTCGTGTATTTAATACACATCCCTTTGGTGCAGTAAGATCCGGGCGGCCTTCTCTATCCAAAGCCCCAAAGAAGCCTCCATTGGTATCATCTACAATATGACTGTTCCAGAATTTTAAGATATTTCCCGTTAGTTCCTTTTCAAATATTTCACGGTACTTTTTAAACTGTTTAATAATTTCCATTCTGGTATATCTCCTATGATGATCTAACCGTCTTTACAAAAGCATCAATATTTTCGGCAGGCGTTTCCGGTGACAATACACAGCCTGAACATACAATCAGGCGAGGTGAATCGTTATAAATATTTAAAAGGTCGCGGACTTCTTGGGCGACACCATCAGGTCCCGCACTCAACAAAGCGCCCGCAGGATTCAGATTGCCGCTGATCGTAATACAATCTCCGCAAACCTGGTGCATTAGATTAACATCAGTTTTATAATCAATTTCAAGGGCATCCGCACCCGTTGCCACCATATCTTTTAGAATAGCGCTCGTGTCTCCGCAAATATGCAGCAAGTAATATTTATTGAGCTTATGAACTAAATCGATAATCTTTTTTTCATAAGGCATAGCATATTTGACATACATGTCAGGTGAAATCATATCCGGGCCTGCCGGGCTATCGCCATGAGACAGCAAGTGTGCGCCAGCGTCGGCCATTAGACGAACAAACTGCTCACAGGCTATGGTACAATAATCTAATAACTGAAAAACCTTCTCCTGGCTTTCAGGGTTCATCAGATCCATCATCCATTCGGTCATGCCCCGAAGCATACTAGCAACGGAAAACGGCAACTGGTCGCAGTTACCTCGAACCAGAATCTCATCCCCGAAATACTCCTTCAGCAACCGGCACGCTTCGACCCAGATCTGAACCCGCTCATCATTTGCTATATCAGGAGCAGGCAGATCAGCTACAGCATCTAAAGAAGTAAGATCAGGATGTGACCCTGTTGTGCGAGCAGTCTCATTCTCAGGCAAAACAACAGGGACACCGAGAGCCCCCGCAGTTGTACAGGTGTCAATGTCAAGAAAAACGCCGTCCAGTTTATATTTTTCAACGGCCTGAATATGTACCTGTGCGATTTTTTTAGGGTCGGAACGGTATTCCGCCATACTAATACCCGCTTCCCGACTTGCCATCATAAAGTTGTGAATCATCACCGGCCGTTGGTCGGGCCATTGGCCCTGCAAAACTTTCTCAATTCTTTCTTTACCGTTCAAAGAACCATCTCCTTCAGTTGTGATTTCTATAAAATTTGATAGAAGCTGTAACAAAACTGCTTCCTGTTTACCGGACCAGCAATGTTAAACTGGAACGCGAGCAAACTCTGTAATCGGCTTATACTTAGCATGACTAATTTACATTAGCATTTGTGTAGTTATTTAATAGCAGCATCCTTATCGCTGTCGGAAGATGCTTACCAGCCGTTTCTATTCTGGTAAAAACTTGAATGTTTCTATTGCATGATCTCCAATACGGCTCTCGAACATCTTCCCTGCTGCCGGAACAGGCGTTCCTTCTTCCTCAATGATGTTGGTATGTTCGGCCCCTGCAATCTCAAAGAAAGTGTTCAAAGTCATATTACTGTCTTTACCTTCGATGTCGTAAAGTCTGACAACCACGCTATCGTCATCGTCACATTTTTTGATCGTACTGACTTGAACATTAGGCGCAGAAACCGCAAAGAAGCTTTTCTCTTCCGGCAGATTTGCATTCGGCCTCGGTTTGGCAGCTACTACGTGCAAAGGTGTGTTTGCTGCAATGCCAAAACGATAACCGTTTTCCCAGCCAGCCTCATGCGACAGCACGGAAAATCGGTAATGATGATCTCCTTCTTGCAAGTACCAGGGACCGAGCCAGTGGCAGCTTTTTCTTGACGCAAGAAGAATCGGCTGCAGTATGGGATAATCTCCCGGATCATCTGTGGGATCCACCCAGTCGCAAACTGCAACAGAAGAGCTCATAGTCACGCCGAAATTCTGATCGTTGGCGGTTATGAAATTCTGCACCTCACGGGGACGTACATCTTTACACACCTGGGTATAATACCCGCCGCCGCCATGGCCTCCTGCTGCTCCTTCGATCTCATCCTTACCGACTTCCAGAACACCCATCGGCACTTCGTAGGCGACCTTACCGTCTTTCATATCGACCGGTAAAGCCATTCTGAATTCGCGCGATTTGGTACCATCCCAACCAAGCAGCGAAACCTCAAAATCAATCCGCTTAACCGGATTATAAAAGATGATCCTTTGCCGGACGGTGCAGTGACTGAACTTCTGTTCTGACTCATAAACTGTTTGAACCGGGCCGGACTCAGCCTCAATCAGCGTCCATTTTGATCCATGATTGCTGGACTTGTCAAAACCTTCCATCGTGGGCTGCTGAACTTCAGTGAATTCACCGGCACCATTACCAACGGACTGCATGGTAAACACTTCGCCAGCCAGGAACTTTTCGGACTGGAGAACGTCCCGCCCCAGCTCCTTGTCATAGATATTTTTAATACCGCCCGAACTTAGCTGTCCCTTATAGAATGCGTTTTCAAACGTGCCCTCAGATGCAACTGCGTCCGTCGCAAACTCTTCCTTTCCCACAGCGATATAGTAGGTGCTGTAGCCAAGCGAAGGGACATCTTCTGCCGCAAACATAATTTCACTCTTTCCATACTCATCGCACGGCAGCATCTGATGCGGCACACTCTTGCCGTCCGCATCAACAATACGAATATCCTCTGCCAGACCGTCTATCTTTGTCTTGACGATGTCACTGCGTTTCCATGACAAACTGTTGAATACGACAAGGGGCTTGCCCCTGGTCTCATCAGTCTTGACATGGGACGCTATTTTCCTTGTAGTCCGATCAAGTATCGCCTGCCCTTTGTCGCGAGCATATTCCAGCTTCTCCTTAAACAGTGCATCCGTGATCTTACCCTTGTTGCCGCCCCATCCATGGTCAGGGAAGCATGCAGCCTTCCATGCATCGAAGAACTCCTGCTCGGGGTAATCTTCGAAATCACCATCGAGCAGACACTCGATCGTGGAAAACATCTCCGCTGCAGGCAGAACCCTGCCCGCCGCCCGCCCGGCTGAAAGCGCCTTGTGATGCGCGGGACCATGAATGTATAGCCAGACATTGGGGCGTTCACCTGTAATTACTTTCAGATCCGGATTGTTCTTTGTAACCTTTTCGAAGAACTCGGTCGCACCTGAATATTTCATTTTAGCAGCAATTGACTCGTCGCCATTAGTCTCAAACCTATCTGCGGCCTGGTCATTAAACATCTGCATAATTTGGCTGAAATCAGTCGGCTCGGAAAAATCAACCGAGTTCAGAAGACAGTACTCAGGATCGATATTCCTTTTGTCAAAGTATTCCCCATCTTCTGTAAGTTGCTGGTTTATTCTTGAGATTGCCGTTTTAGAATCGGCGGTGAAGATTTTAAAATGATCGTCGCCGTAATGACCCGGTGAGAAAGCAATTACCCCTGTCCCATCAGGACTCAGCCACTCGTACAACCCTTTTTCATGCCTGCTGAACATCAGATACTTGATCCCGGCCTTATGCATAATCTGGGGCATTTGCATGGACCTGCCTGGGACATCAGGATTCCATGCAACCACAGCATCACAATCCGGGAAAGTCTTGCGGAACCATTTTCGCCCGAGATACATTCCCCTGATCATCTGCTCACCGGAAATGCTTGACTCGTACGGCTGGGTATAAGTCGCGCCCCATTCCAACTGACCGTTCTTTGTAAGCTTGTGCACCAGTTCTCTTCTCTCAGGATGATCTTCCAATTCATCCATAAGGTACATCATGGACTCGACGGTGAAACGATAGTCTTCATCTTTCTGCATCATTTCAAGAGCAGGAGTCATGTTATTTTCATCCCGCCACTCGCGGCAGAATTGCGGGCTATCCATCCAGGCGATATCCTGATGGCTGGAAGAAACAACGTGAATAGTTCCGCCGTTATCAAAGTAAGTTGGTACAGGCGGATTTATCTTCTGACTTGCAAGCACCTCTTCTGTGCCGGACTCATAGACGCCGACCAACTGCACTTCGCAAGGCGCTGCCTTTGCAGGAACATAAATATCGGTTGCCGCTCCCGTATTTACAGACAGATGGCCCAGATCCTTGCCATTAGAACGCAATTTAACAGTTGC
Organism: Anaerohalosphaera lusitana; assembly: GCF_002007645.1. Lineage (GTDB taxonomy): Bacteria > Planctomycetota > Phycisphaerae > Sedimentisphaerales > Anaerohalosphaeraceae > Anaerohalosphaera > Anaerohalosphaera lusitana. Next base: position 2,280,763 of record NZ_CP019791.1, on the reverse strand, counting down.
AAACTCTTGAGCTGATGCGGGTCGGACGACTTCACATTCAGCTTTTACCAGAAAATCACCATTCTGCCTGCGAAATTTCCTTTCGGGGAAACTCATGCTGAGCATGTATTCGGTAATGTCTTTGGTGGAGGAATAGACTTCAATCTCGAAAACACGGCCGTATGTGTTGCCCTTCTGCTCTGCCTTTTGAATGAACAGACGAACAAAACGTGTCTTTACAGGATCGAATACATGTGTCGTAATATTGCTCTTGTTCCCCCGAACAGGCTCGATCAGATCAACCCACGGCCCCTGATCCGACTCCCCCTTCTGCAATCTGAATGCAGCCGTATTATATTTTTCACCTTCAGCGAGTACCCCTTCATGCCTTATCACTATCTTGTGCACCACCCGCTCTGTGCCCAGATCGACGCACAGCCAGTGAGGCCCGTCCCCGGCGGCTGAGTTCCATTTGTCCGTCTCTCGAGCTGACCATTTTCCATCAACCGCATTGTCAGCAGCATACCCCTGTCCATAAATACTGCTGGCGGTTGCGGATGCTCCCCATTTCGCCTGAGCAACATTAAACTCATCAGCGTGAACGACACCTGCAAAACCGATAATCAGAAAAAACAAAACCATACGATTCATTATTCACTCCTTGTTCAACTGTTACAAAACGGATTACAATTAATTTCAGGTTCAAGGTAAGATAACTTGGACCTGAACAAATACTAACGGTTCTGACTAGCGGTATTTGTCGCACTTGACAAAAAACTTCGAAGCACGTATGCCGCCCAGGTCGCTGATCAGAGCGTCCAGAAAAGTATAGTTGTTATTTTGAAGCTGGTCCGACACTGCTAGCACGCGCCACCAGTTCAACAGGAATGAGTTGTCGAACCGAGTTGCCGATGGTTCCAGTTAACTGCTCATATAAAACTTTTGCGGCTTGATATCCGATATGCTCCACAGAAGGAATTGGATGTACACTACTTAAAGGCACCTCCATTTTGGCAGCAAATGGCATATCGTTGCTTCCCACCAGAAAAACGTCTTTCCCTATTTCAAGCCCAAGCTCTTCGGCAGCGATATATACGCCGCGAGCGATAAAATCATTCCCTGCAAAGATACTGTACTTTTCTTCTTTTTGGGTCTGAAACAATCGCCGTGCCGCAAAAATACTGTATTCTAAACCAACATCAATTGTTCCGGCCAACTCGGACTCGTCAATGGCAAGATCAATAATGTATCTATCCAATGAGTTAAAATGATTGTATGATTGCATCGCGCTGCGCCAGCCCTTAAACCACTCTCTGGCACCGCTGGGCTTATCCACAAAAGCAAGATAGTAAACAGGCCGGTCATGCACTGCCAGCAAATGACTTGTCGCTTGAAAAGCGACTGAAAAGTGATCTACGCCCACATAACTTGCATTGACGTTCGGCAGGTCCCTATCTACGAACACAACCTTACGCCCTGCCTCGATTGTTTTTTGGACAGCACTTTCGTACCCCGAGACCTCAAAAGGCAGAATTAGCATGCCATCTACATCCTGCCCTGGGGAACTGATTGCGTTGATAAACCGCCGCTTCGAGTTGCCGACATCTATCGTCGTAAGTTCAAGGCCTTTTTCCAGTGCAAAACGACGGATTCCCGTAGAAGCCAGAGCATAATAGGGATCATCGAGATGGCATGAAACAAAGGTAACTGAAAGAGTCTTGCCTTGGTTATCCAACATCCTGTCAGAATCAGCCACAACACCCTTGCCTGCCTTAAAAGTAACTACCCCATCTTGCTCAAGCAGCTCATAAGCAGATTTGATCGTTCGATACGTAACATCCCATTGCTTCGACAGGTGGGCTATCGAGGGGAGTGCGTCTCCTGGCTTGAGGGATTTGTCCTCTATTCTGGAATTGACCTGAGAGCGTATTTGCTCATAAAGAGGAAGTGCTTTCTTAGGCCGCTTATCTAATTGAATTTTATCCAGACTTGAATTACTCACCATTTAAGGCTCCCAAATCGACCTCTAGCTTCACACCAATACTACAATATGACATACCCTTATTGCGCTTCATGTTATCATAGCAAGGGACATGGGTCAAGCTAAAATGCAATTTTCCTTAAACATCAAATGCTTTTATGTATTTTTATTGACATTTATTGCATCCTCACTCGAAACAATTCTGGATAGTAACCAGCACTACCCCTGACCAAGCCCTCTACCTTTAAACTAGCCAGCCAGACGGCCTGTCAAGTCCCCCAAAAGCTCATGCCAGCCGATAATACCGGCCTAATTCACAAATTCACGCCATGACCTCCAGGCCCACCCAGCACAGCCAGGATTACGTCAATTAAAATGCCCGCCCCGACACGGCCAGCGATGCAGTGCCCGATGCAGAAACAGGCCGAGATGGAGACTTTTCCATGCACTTTATTGATATTACACGGCAACTGAATTGCATTTTCCTTGACATATTATTGACTTTGCAGTATATTTCATATATTGAAGTTGCGGACATGACGGCATTTAGCAGTGGTAGATTCAGACAAATTAGCTGTAAGGGAATGAATGTATGAACAGGATCGCCAACATCCAACTGGATAAAAATCAGAACAAGTCGAACCCACTTTATCAGCAAATCCGTCGCGAAGTGCAAAAAAGAATTGACACCAACGAGATTTCCGCAGGCGATGTTTTTCCATCGATTACATTTCTTGCCAAAGAGTGGAATGTTGCTTACAGAACGATCAAATCCGCTTTCGAGCTGCTGGAGCAGGACGGAGTTGTTTCCTTACATAAAGGCAAGTGCATAGTTGCAAATGACGGCAGCGGCAATGGTATCTCCAGTCAGACGTTTGCAGTATCTTACATAACATGCCATCATGACGACCCGTATTACGCGATCGCCTCTTCAGGCATAAGACGCTTCATGCTGGAAAAGGGCATCGAATACGCCATGATGGATGTGGGTAATTCACGAAGAAGTTTTCTAGAAGCTATTGAGAATCCAGGCCCTGACATCGATGGCCTTCTGGTACTTCCTTTTGAGTTGCCGGGTTACGGAGAAGCTGTCCAGCGAGCGATAGATGCCGGCAAAAAGGTGGTTTTTCTTGATCGCGTACTGCCGGGCGTTGAGGCCAGCTCGGTTGAGTGCGATCATTTTTCAATAGCTTTTGACGCGACTACTCATTTACTGGAGCTCCATGGCCGTCCTGTATATTTCCTTGGCTTTGCGGACAAGCCCAGCGGAGCGCGAGACTGGTATAAAGGGTGGTCAAGGGGCATGCAAGCACACAATCATTTCGATCTAGAGCCATATTTTTTTGATTTTCTGGTAGGTGAGCAGGAGCTGGCAAGCACTCTTGATGTTGGGCTCGAATACAGTATCAAAGCAGCGACCAGGCTATTTAGTACGCGTAAAGACGATGTGTATTGCATCTTTTCCGGCAATGATTTTATTGCACGAGGTATTTATATTGCCGCGGAAAATTTCGGATTGCAGATAGGCAAGGATGTTTTCGTTGTCGGCAGTAATGACATGCCTTTCGCGGCCAAGATGCAAGTTCCGCTCAGCAGCGTAGGTACGGTACCTTCGGCTGAACAACTGGGTTATCAGGCAGCCAAGCTGCTGTATGAACATTTAACAGGTGCGAAAAAAAATCCTGTCCGGCAATTGTTGCCGGTGGAACTCAAGGCCCGCCAGAGCAGTCTGGGGGTGGGCATCAACAAAATCGCAAATTTCAGTTCCTGACAGCAACAGCCATAAGCGAGGACGGTGGAACTCAAGAGCCAGCTGCAATTTAGTTTTAAAATGACTTACATCCCGTTGGAGGTGCTGTCGCAGCAAATGCGAGCGACAGTTTCAAGGGATTTCGAACTTATACGCCAGACAGTAACAGGCACACAATTAAACGATACTTATGGAATAAAAGATAGGAGGTGATGATTTTTCGTGACAAGGGTTAAGCATTGAGACACTGGTGCTCAATGCGGGTGATGTGCAATTAGCTGCATTTTACGTAAGTCTTTGTGCCTGCAAAACTAAACTGGTTTAAGTTCGAAAACACTTTTATAGTAACTTACAGAAAGGAAACAAAAATGAGAATGTTATCTATTCGAATGTTTCTGTTGCTGGCAGTATTGCTGTCTGTGGCTGGATTCTCCCAGGGAGCCGAGCTGGTCCATAAGTGGAGTTTTGAGGGCAATACACTTGACACATCCGGCAGCGGCAACGATGGAACCGTCAACGGCGGCACAGCGTCGTATGTCTCCGGCCAGTTCGGCCAGGCGATTTCTTTGGATGCCGGTGTCTCAGTTGACGCCGCAGCCGGTACAACGGCCAATGTTCCGACACAGGCAACTGACAGTTGGTCGATGAATATGTGGCTGAATATTGACACTCCGCTTCCGAGTTTGGCTGCTTTGGCTGGTTTTAGTGCTCGAGAGGACTACTCCGGTAATGAGACAGAAGACGAAGGCGGAACCCGCAGAATCTTTAATGCTTTTGGTGGCAGTGGCGACAACGACATATATTTCTGGGGCTTGTCCTGGCTAAGTGAGCCCCCCATTTATGGCGATATTTCTTTTGCAGGTAATGAGTATGCTTCTGACAGTCAATGGCACATGTACACATTCACGTTTGATGGGACAACGTTGACGGGGTATGTGGACGGCACTGCAATAGGAACTGGAACTCCGGAGCTGGTGGATGCGCTTAATGATGCAGTCTTTGTCGGAGGTACTTCTCTTTGGGGTTCGACCTTTGCCGGCAGCTTCGATGAGTTTACGATTTGGAACGGTGCGCTCTCCGAAGGAGAAATTTCAGACCTGTATGACTATAATGCTTTTGTGACACCATCTGTAGTTTCACCTGGTGTCGGCGCGACCCTTGTCCCGGTTGAAACTACACTGGAATGGCTTGAGCCGGATACTTATGCTCCCCAGGATTACAAACTTTACGTGCGTGCTGATGATCCAAATTTTGTAGACTCGGCCAACAATCTTATCGATGGTGTAAGTGTTACGCCGGCAACCCCGACTACGACATATGCTTTGGCACTGGATTATGATACGACTTATTACTGGCGTGTAGATGCGACTGACGGCATTGACTGGTACACAGGCGGGCCATGGAACTTTAAGACTACCCCTCAAACACCGGTTGTAACAAAAGATCCTGATTCATTGGTTGTAGCAGCAGGCGAGACCGCCGTATTTGATATCGAGCAAGTCAACGGCACAAGTTTCAAGTGGTTCAAGAATGAAACGGAGCTTAGCGATGATGCCAAGTATTCCGGTACCGCAACAGCAACATTGACAGTTACTGATGTTCAGAAGGACAATGAAGGTGCATATTATTGCAAGATAATTAACAATGCATCTCCGGAAGGCGTGGATTCAAATGTTGCCGGTTTGTGGACAAAAAGGCAGATGGCGCATTGGGATTTTGATGATAATTTGACTGACACTGTTGATGGCTGGGTTGGTGAGTACTCTGATCCGAATAGCCCTGTGTATGACCCAAACAGTATAAGCGGTAAAAGCCTTAAGCTAGCCGGTGACAGTTCACATGTAAGCATTCCAGGCAGTGAAGATGTCTTTAATTACTATCCTCTGGGTCAGACGGTCAGTGTATGGGTTAATACAACATCTGATGACTCCTGGTATTCACCTATCGCCAAGTTTGATGATGCTGGTTGGGCTGTATATGTGACTGCCCAGCAAAGTACTGCCGCGAGATTTAGCTGGGGACCGACAACCATTTTGGATATCTTTGGCGGATCCAATATTGCTGATAGTAACTGGCATTTACTCGTTCACCAGTATGACCCCGAATCGCAGACACTCAAGCTCTTTGTTGACGGCGTGCTGGCAGCAGAGAGTGGTGTGATTACTCCACAACCAATAAATGTTCCGCTGACAATTGGAGCCGATACAACTGAGGGCACCTGGTCATGGAATGGCTTGATCGACGAGGTCAAGATATGGAACTATGCTCTGGATCCTTATCAGATCGCCCACATGTATACCGACGTAATGACAGACTCGCAGATCTGTGTGGAACCAGTCGGAGCCGGCGATATGGATGGTGACTGCGACGTAGATATTGATGACTTTGCGATATTTGCCGGTCAGTGGCTTGAATGCAATCGGGTCCCTGATTGTAAGTAGTTACGGTAATTGAAGCATCGCGGTTTTACTCGGGCCCGTACCAAAAGCTGGTACGGGCCCATAATAAGAATTTAGCTTCGGCGGTATTGACGGTAATAGACAACAATAACTTGAGGGGATCAAGCGGGAGACAGATTATGAAAAAGAAGGGCTTTACACTAATAGAGTTGCTGGTCGTAATTTCGATAATCGCATTGCTTCTAGCGATAATGATGCCTGCTTTGGGCAAAGTTAAGGAACTTGCCAAGTCGACAGTTTGCGGTTCCAATGCCAAAACAATGGTAACGGCATGGAGGCTTTATGCTGAAGACAATGACGGCCAGATGTGCAGTTCGTGGACCTATGACACGAGACACGGCTGGGGCAATACATGGGATTGGGTTTGGGCTCCATATGAGCTGGATGGTTCGGGTTCTGCCGATGAATTTGATGCCACGGAAAAGGAACGACGTGAAGGGATCAAACGAGGGGCAATTTACAGCTATTGTTCAGATGCGGATGCATTTCATTGCCCCAGTGATAAAAGGACCAATAACCAGCAGGGTAATGCCAAATTTCGGACATACTCAATTCCTGACAGTTTAGGAGGTCCGGAGGGGTATTATCCATGGAGAGTCTTCACCAAAATTTCCCAGGTCAAGCAGCCTTCGCGGAAGTATGCTATCGTCGAAGAAAATGACAGCAGAGGATACAATATGAACTCATGGATTCTTTTTCCTGACGAAAGCAGTCCAAATGGCTTTAGTACCACGGCCTGGTGTGATCCATATTTGTCAGCTTTTCATAATGATTCGAGTACTTTTGCCTATGTTGATGGTCACGTTGACAGCCGAAAATGGAGCCGAGAAACCATAGAATACTTAGACACACCACAAAGTGAATTCAACAATGCATGGGGCAGCAAGGTCCCCTCTACAGATGCTGGCAAGGATGACTTGATCTGGCTGACAAATGGTTGGGCGAAATAATTTATTTCAATGATTAGGTAGTAACAGGTTGAATGACTTAACAAAGTATAAATAGAATCTGCTTAGGATTGGCAGTTGTCCTGTATATGGCTAATAATAGTTTATATTTTATGATGCCCGACCGCAAAGCCGGTGTTAGCATGGCAGATTATCGTCAAGGGAAGACAAATGAAAAGACTTATTAAAGCAGGATTAGTGTTAACTTCGTTATTTATCTGTCAAGTGAGTGCTGCGGATGAGGTTTCGGTTGAAGAGGTTAATGTTGCCCTTGCCAAGTGGGGGACAACCTCGACGGCCAGCAGTAATTACGGCCCAAGCTATAAGGCATCTAACATACTGGATGGCAGATGGGCTTCCAGGGAAACTGATAAGTGGAATTCTGCAGCGACAAATGAGCCGCATTGGGTTAGCATTGATCTGGGAACTGAACGTACCATCCATAAAATCGTCATTAAACACGAAGGAGTGCTTAGCGACGGGGACAAGTACAACACCTCTGATTTTCGGATTCAGAAAGGGGCATCTTTGCATGGGCCCTGGGATGATCTTGTTTCACCTGTCAGAGGTAATATTGATGACATCACCATACATGAAATCCAACCCACGAATATGCGTTATATTCGTGTGCTCATAGAAAAAGGCGCACAGGATAATAACCTGTATGCCCGTATCTATGAAGTTGAAGCTTATGCAAGGATCGATAGAGTCGATACTTTGCTTGATGCAGATTTTTCTGCCAATAAGTATCGCAATAATGAAGGAACCCTTGAAACTCAGGCTCGACTAAATGTCTTTCCGGTCCCAACAGCGAGCAAACTTGCTGAAATGGTGTTGACGGTCGATAACGGCGAGCCAATCAAGCTGGACGACTTGAATGTTTGGATACCTGTTAAGTCTGATCCCATAATACTATCGTTAGCAATTCAGGGCAAGAAAATCGCGTCAAGGTCAGTGATGCCCCCCAAACCGTTAGACTGGGGTTATTTTGCAGATGGCACTATACATATTATCTGTTCCAGTCATAATGACATTGCCTGGTTTGATACACCGGCAGAGACGATTGCACGCAGAGATCATGCCTGCATCACCCCCGCCCTTAAAAGGATGGAAGAAAGAAAAGATGTTACTTTCTCCATGGAAAACGTTTTATATCTTCTGGAATATCTTGAGCGCCACCCAGAAAAGCGAGAAGAAATCTATCGTCTAACTGCAACTGGGCAGTTTGACTGGGGGGCTACATACAATCAACCATATGAAGCATTACTTTCTGGTGAACAGCTAGTTCGAGAACTCTATTACGGCAGAAAACTGATTAGAAAAATGATACCGGGAGCTTCTGCACGTGTAGCGTATAACCCGGATGTGCCCGGCAGAACCATGCAAATGCCTCAGATTCTTGCCAAAGCAGGTGTTCCATATTTGCTGCTTAGCCGCCATAAAGAGGGATTGGCGAATTGGGAAAGTCCAGATGGCAGCAGTATCCTCGCATGGTCTATGGGGCTTTATGTTGAAGTGGACCGTCAGAACATGCTCGAGGGAAACTTAGCTGATAACATTGCGACCGTTAAAGGCCAAACCGCTAAATGGGCTAGTGATTACGATCAGCGTCAGATACCCGCCGATTTTGCTTTTCTACATTCAGATGATTATATTTCGCCAGCAGATTATGATAAGCAGATACAGGATTGGCAAGCTAATCGTTCAAAACTTGCCAGTTTAGGATTGCCCAAAACATATATTCCGCCAACAATGAAATATTCTTCACCTGAAAGTTTCTTTGATGCGGTTTCAGCCGGTTCTCCTTCTTTTGAAACGATTGAAGGCGAAAGGCCAAATCTGTGGTTATATATTCATGGCCCTACGCATCACAAGGCGATTTCGGCAAAACGCCAAGCAGGAGTTCTTTTGCCTGCAGCCGAGATATTTTCGACGGTTGATGCATTGCTTTGCGGTAGTTTTAATTATTATCCTGACAATGAGTTGGCCCAGGCCTGGCAGGCATCAATTTATGACGACCATGGCTGGGGTGGCGTTAATGGACATGTCACGGATCAAGTCTTCAGAGAAAAACTCGAGTTTGCTAGAGATAAGGGTAATAAGATATTAAACGAATCATTGCAGAATATTGCTACGCGAATCACAACTGATAATAGTAAGGGGATTCCTGTTGTAGTGTTCAATGCTCTATCGTGGCAGCGCAGTGATCCGGTAATTGCCAGGGTCAAAGTGCCATATGATTTATTCCACATGGTTGACACTGAAGGTAATGTAATACCTCATCAGGTCACGGTCAATTCTAAAGATGAAATTAGCGAAATACAGTTTGTTGCGGAAAATATGCCTTCTTTGGGATATAAAACTTTTTATCTCACCCCAGGCAAAGCTTCAAGCAGTATCAATGTAAGTGCATCAGATAATAAGTATGAGAATAAATTTTACAGGATTACATTTGGTTCTGGCGGTCTTGAAGGTATCTATGACAAGAAATTGGAACGCGAGATACTGCGAGCAGATAAATTTTTGGGAGGGGAAGTATTTACAATGCAATCAGTTGGCCACGGGGCTGGTGAGTTCGTCGAAGTTCAACAGCCAACAATGCAGGGGTTCGAAAAAGTAAGCAGCCATAAACCTAAATGGAAGCTCGAAAAGTCGGAGTCTGGTTCGGTAAAAACAGTTTACAGTTCGACTCAGAAGTTGAAACATTGTACCGTTCAGCAGCGAATAGTGATTTATAATAATATCAAACGTATAGATTGTGAAATCTTGTTGATTGGATGGGATGGCACCAAAAACCGCGAATTCAGGATGGCTTTGCCAATCAATATGGATCACGGAGAGGTGGCTTACGAGGTACCCATGGGGGTTTTAGAAGTTGGCAAAGATGAAATCGAAGGGCCGTCAGGCGGACATAGCGGTGGCGGCAGTTATATGCAGCCTTGCAAAGATGTCCGGCCGCGAGAGGTGCAGAATTTCATTACATCCAGCAGTGAACAGTTTGCTGTGACGATGAGCTCCAGCGTAGCTGTTTGTGACTGGGTAGATCCGACAACGCATCCGGCAGACTATCCGATTCTCCAGCCGATTCTCCTGGCCTCAAGAAAGAGCTGCCATTGGGAGGGTAACTGGTATCTGCAGCCAGGTGACCATGAGTACTCGTTTTCTATTCTGTCCCATGAACCAGGCTGGAAAAATGGCTATCGTTTTGGCATACAGGCTAACAATCCGTTGAGAGCTATTGTGCAAGAGAAGGCAGAGCGCCGCGCAATGCTGCCACCAGAACAAAGTTTCTTCAACTTCTCAGCAGATAATGTTCTTCTCAGTACAATCAAAAAATGTGAAGATGACAACAGCGTGATTGTTCGGCTATACGACATTGAAGGCGAAGACACTAGCATTAGTCTGCAGTCATTTTTCGATATCAAAACCGTCCAGCACACAAATATCATTGAAGAAGAAGGTTATGTAATTCCTTCGTCTGGAAATGAATTTAAAACTGAAATTGGTCACCATTCGATCGAAACATTCAAACTTTGGCCCCAATAGTGATTATTCTCGTTTAATGCTGAATATAAAGCAAAGAAGAATAGTTAAAATGTAATGAGATTTTGTTATACGGACATTGCATACAGCTTTTTTAGCTATACTTTGTAATATTGACCTACATGTCGCATTGAAAGGACCAGTTCTATGACTCCGCGTGAAAGAGTATTAGCAATTTTGAATGGGCAGCAACCTGACAAGGTGCCATGGTTCGGTGATTTGGACTACTGGGCTACATCAAAGATACACAAAGGTGAGCAACCGAAAGACTTTAAAGTTTCGGAATCCTATATTGACTGGCACCGCGATTTGGGCGTCGGGTTTTATTTACAAGGATATTTTCCATTTAAAACTATTATCGAAAATTGTGAAATCAAAAACTGGCATGAAGGTCATAAGCGGTATCGGGAAATCAGAACTCCTAAAGGAGTCTTGCGGGAATGCTGGACGTGGCTGGAAGAGACATGTTCTGAAGGACCAACTGAATATCTGGTTAAGTCGGTCGAAGATTTGCCTGCCTATCAGTTTGTACATGAAAATACGCTGTATGAGCCTGATTATGCCTTCGCTGAGACTCGTTTGCAGCAAATTGGTGATCAGGGCTTATTCCTGGCATATTTGCCGAAAAGCCCACTGATGCAAATGGTCGCGCTAGATGCCGGCATTGTTGCAGTTATGAATATCCTTATGGAAGACCAGGATGCACTTGGCCAAACAATTCAGGCAATTAAAAAGTCGCATGACAAAGCCGCGGCAGTAGCTCTTGAGTGCCCTGCCGAAATTTTAATGATGCCTGAAAATTTATCGGCCGAAGTTGTAGGCCCTTATCTTTTCAACCAATATATGAAACCTTACCAGCAAGAATGGGCCGCAAAGATTAACGAGTCCGGCAGGTTTTCCTGTATACACATGGATGGTACGCTAAAAGGACTTTTGCGTGAGGAGTGTACAGTTGGTCTGACATTTATTGAAGCCATGACTCCGGCACCAGTAGGAGATTTGGCGGTAGAGGATTGGGAAGAATTTACCGGTGATAAAGAAACAATTTTCTGGGGTGGCATTCCCGGGGTATATTTTACGCCTTCCATTTCTGATGAAGAGTTTGATAAGTTCGTGATTCATGTCTTGTCTGTTATGCGTTCTAAACCTCGATTTGTTCTCGGGGTCGCAGACCAGGTACCACCGGATGGCCTGGAAAGCAGAGTGAAACATGTTTCGGAATTAGTAGAAGAGTATGGTGCTTATTGACAGGTGTATAGATGAATTCTATTAATACGGTTTCGCCGGGCAATGACACATCCAGACCTGGATCCAGTTTTTACCTTTTTGGGATATGTTTTATTACAACACTCGGAGGTTTTCTGTTTGGTTATGATACCGCGATCATCTCAGGCTGTAATGTTTTCCTGGAATCTCACTTTGAACTTACCAAAAACGGACTAGGTTGGGCGGCTTCATCAGCGTTGCTGGGAGCAATATTCGGAACTATGTTTGCCGGCTACGTTGCCGACCGCGCGGGACGGAAGCCTGCATTGATAATGGCATCGCTGTGCCTGGTAATATCCGCGACCGGTTCGATGCTGCCTCCGACCTTTCTTAGTTCACCGGAAAGTTTTCCGTGGTTTTCTTCTGGCAGAGCCTCCGCATTCGGCTTTCTAATTATTGCGAGGCTCATCGGTGGCGTAGGTGTGGGAATCACTTATGCAATATCCCCCTTGTATATTGCCGAGATCACGTTGCCCAAAATCCGTGGCATGATGGTCTCGGTTTATCAACTCTCGATAACTATGGGGATTCTTTTAGCATTTCTGGTTGATTTCCTGATTCTCCGCGCTGCTGGCGATGATGCCGGTATAATATCCGCTCAGGCATCCGGTTCATTCTGGCACTGGGCCTTTAAGGCTGAAATTTGGCGCGGGATGTTTGGCACTGAAATACCCATCGCCCTGGCATTCTTCCTCCTTTTGTTTCTTGCCCCTGAAAGCCCGCGCTGGCTCATAGGCCAGGGTCGAAAGGAAAATGCCATGCGGATTCTTACCCGAATCGGCGGCGAAAATCAGGCCCGTAAAGAAATGGCTGAACTCGATAAAGTGCTGCAACAGGAAGAAGGGAAGTTTACCGAACTTTTCCATCCTTACCTTCGAATACCTCTGATGATCGGAATATTGCTGCCGATATTCTCACATCTGAGTGGCATCGCGGCAATCATGTATTATGCTCCGAATATTTTGAATGAGTCAATGCAAAGCTCAGAGAGTTCATTTATGGGAGCGGTGCTGGTCGGTCTGGTCAATATGCTCTTTACATTTGTCGCAATACGCAAAATTGATAAATTCGGAAGGCGAAAACTGCTGCTTACAGGTGTTCTCGGTGTGTTTATTTCGCTGGCATGTGTCGGGATACTGTTTTTGCTGGGCTCTAAGTGGGTTATTATCCCGCTCCTCATTTATGTCGCCTGTTTCGCATTTTCCTACGGCCCTGTCGTATGGACCGTTATTGGTGAGATATTCCCAACCCGTATCCGCGGTCGTGCAGCAGCACTCGGCGCATTTTCATTGTCGGTTACCAGCTTTCTTATAACCCAGACAAATCCGGTTCTATTCGAAAAAATCAGTCCAGCAGGGACCTTCTTCCTTTATGCGGGATTCACTGTCCCTGCAATCTGGTTTATTTGGAAATATGTTCCCGAAACCAAGGGCAGGACCCTTGAAGAGATTGAGCAGACCTGGCTAAGTAAAAAGACTGAAAAAGAATTTTAAGTGAGGTAAGATCAACCTATTGGACTTTTGCATTTTTGCCGCGGTATACCTCGGTGAAAAAAAGGTCTCGCATTGAACCCCAATGTTCTTAATTAAGTGTTCAGAAGTGAAACGGAATAAATATGCTGATCAAACAGAAATCCAAGTTGTCATGGCAAATGCTTTTACATTTGATCGCCTTGATTATCTTTTCAGGTGTTGCCTCTGCTGTGACTCCGAATCCAATGACCTGGGAAACTCCCCCCTATGCAAATGGGGCATTTATTATCTCTATGAAGGCGACAACCGCGTCTGACCCGAGCGGTGTCGAGTACTATTTTACTTGCACTTCGGGGGGCGGGCATGACTCCGGATGGCAAGACAGCCCTTTGTATGAAGACAGAATCCTGAAACCAGATACAACTTACACTTACACGGTCAAAGCACGCGATAAGAGTGCATCACCGACTGAAACGGCTGCGTCCATTGCCAAATCAGCAACAACGCATTATTCAGAATTTGCCGGCCCGGTTGTGGGATATATTCCTGGTTACCGCCCGATATCATCAAGTTTAGATTACCAAAGTTTGACCCATATAAATCTTATGGCCCTTGGAGCAGATGCAAGCGGTAATCTGCTCGATTATACTAATCACTCAGAACTGCCTGTTTATGTCACCAACGCCCACGCCAACAATGTTAAAGTTTATGTAACCATTGTCGGCAGTTATAATGATCTTGTTCAAAATCCGACGCCTTTTGCTAATTTCATTTCGCAACTTACTCAATTTTGCCTCGACAATGATTTTGATGGTGTTGACATCGACTGGGAAGAGCCTTACGGATTATCATCTCAGGGCAGGGAAAACTATAGTTTGTTAGTGCAAGCATTGGATGAAGCTCTCAGCCCTTATGATTTGGGTTTAACGATTGCTGGATCAATGTGGTACTACGATATAAACCCATGGGCTTTGAAACATCTAGACTGGATAAATGTCATGGCTTACGATATGGGCAAGCCCGACCATTCGACATTTCAAGATGCTTTAGATGCGTTGGCATTTTGGGAAGACTATGGTGTTTCCAGACACAAACTGGTGCTTGGAGTCCCATTTTACGGATACGGCACCGACGGCAATCAATATACATATGCACAGATCTACGATTGGTACCAACCGGGGCCCGATGTTGATTCTATCGATGGGTATTATTTTAATGGGATCGACACTATCAAGCAAAAGACTGACTATGCATTCACTAACAGTTACGGCGGAATGATGATATGGGAAGTGGGACAGGACAAACTCAATCATCCCGCGTCTTTACTTGCTCCTCTCAGTGAGACCGCAAAGCAATACGGTGTGCCGGATCCATCCATGCCCTCAAAACAGGTTGCATACTGGTCCATGGATGAAACCACCGGCACAACCGCACAGGATGGAAGCGGCAATGGCCTTGACGGTATCGTCACTAACACGAGTTTTGATATCGCTTCAGTCCCCGGTGCGTTCGGGACCGCGATGCAGTTTGACGGCACGGATGATCACATCGCTGTCCTAAACACTCCGTTATTAAATCCAAGAAACGCAATTACTGTTTCTGCCTGGATTAAAGCTGATACCTGGCAGACGGACTCCTGGAATGGCAGCATTGTTTCTAAAGCTGAATGGAGCGGAGACTCGGGCGGTTACGTTTTGCGTTGCGGCGGTAACGGCCGTCTATCCTTCGCTCTTGCAGTCAACGGCTGGCCAGAAGCGCTCACCGATTCGGTGATGTCTACAGGCACATGGTATCATGTGGCCGGAACATATGATGGTTCGTCAATCAGGGTATATATAAACGGCTCGGAAGTTGCTTCGACTCCGCAATCCGGTTCTATTGCTCTGAGTACAAGCCCGTTAAACATTGGCAGAGGTGCCTACGCCAACTCCCGTACGTTCGATGGTGCAATCGATGAGGTCCGCATTTATAATTATGCACTCGATTCCAAAGGGATTCAGACATTGTTTCAAGGTGGACATGCTGAACATCCTCATCCTTACGACGGCCAGACAGATGTTTTGGAAAAGGCGTCGCTGCAATGGGTAAGCCCTGATATCGCTGTCAGGCATGATGTTTATTTAGGAACGAATCAAACGGCCGTTGAGCTTGCTGATAGATACTCGCCGGAATACAAAGGTGACGTTCAGGAAAGTATCTACTATTTGCCTTTAATGGATCAAACTGAATATTTTTGGCGGATCGATGAAGTATTTGCTGACGAAAGTGTAGTTACCGGTACCGTCTGGCATTTTACCACGGACTTCAGTTGCTTAAGAGGTCACTGGGAAATGGAAGAAACTTCCGGTGCCGTCGCAGATGATGCGAGCGGTTGTATGAATGACGGATCGGTTACAAACACGACTTATGACATTGCCTCAGTTCCAGGCAAAATCGGCAAAGCCCTTCAGTTCGACGGATTTGATGATTACATTAATGTCCCCGATAATTCCTGCCTGAATCCAACTGAAGAGTTGACCGTTTCCGCCTGGATTAGGGCCGATACCTGGCAGGCAAATCATTGGCAGGGTGGAATAGTTTCCAAGTGGGACGGAGATATGGAGGGATATACGCTTTCTTGTGGTGATGATGGTCGCCTGTCATTTGCTCTTGCAATCGATTCAACCTGGGCGGAAGCCATTACCGATCCAATTATGTCTACGGGCTCGTGGTATCATGTTGCTGGTGTGTATGATGGGTCCACTATTAAGGTGTATATTAATGGTTTTGAGAGTGCTTCGACTGGCAAAACTGGGTTTTTTGATCCTGGCGCCAATTCGTTGAATATTGGCCGCAGTTATAATAATACACGTATTTTTGACGGTGCTATTGATGACGTTCGGATATATAGTCGGGCGTTGAATAAGACCGAAATTACTGACCTTTGGCATCAGTCACTTCTGTTGTTTAAGATGGACCCGTTAAATAAACCCGGCATCTTCGCTGGGCTCGCTTATAATGGTTCGCTGTCTGGTGACATTATCAATATTGAGGATACTTATCTAGCCTTTTCTAAAATATCAGGGCCGGCTTGGCTGACGGTTGGGGCCGATGGGGGGTTATCCGGCACACCGACTCTTGATGACCTTGGCCTCAACTCGTTTACTGTTAGGGTTGTCAATGATAGTTCAGGTTATTTCGATAACACCATTCTCAATATTACCGTAGGGGTCCCCGGCGATTTTGATTTTGATGGCGATGTTGACTTGTCCGACCTGAACACTTTTGCCGCAGAATATCTGAACGCAGTGACATATACCGAATCAGCCGGACATGTGGTAATGGAGGCCGAGCATTTCACCACGAACACTCCCGGCAGCGGTTCGATGGCTGGCAGCGACTGGGTACCTTTTGATGAAAATGAGTCTTCGGACGGTTTTATGCAGGCCCTGCCCGATCAGTCCCGCAGCATCGATGTTCAGATAGATCAGAAGTCGCCGCAGCTACGTTACCGGATAGATTTTGAGACGGCTGGCGAATATTATATTTGGGTCAAAGCCAAGGCCGCTGATATAGCGTCTGACAGTATACATTATGGATTGGACGGAGTCTGTGCAAGCTCCGGTGCCTCATCGGCTCTGCGTGTACTTCGAGACGGCAGTTTCAATTGGATTTCGCAAAAAGGTAGCGGGGAACGACCAAAGATAACGGTTGAAACAGCGGGCGTGCATAATTTTGATCTCTGGATGCGGGAAGATGGTGCGACTCTGGACCGTGTGCTCCTGACGACAGACGTTAATTACGACCCAACCATCAGCGGAGAACCGGCCGAAAGTGCTCTTACGGATTTAATTGCCGATCTTAACAATGACGGCACTGTAGACTTACTCGATTTTAGTATTCTTGCAAGACATTGGCTTTATTCTCAGGAGATATGATTATGTTTGCTCACAAGATACAACATTTCCGACATTTTATTATAGTAGCGGCATTGTCTTTGATCGGATCCAGTACCCCACTCATGGGGAGCGAGTTAAATGTGGCATTAAATAAATGGGGAACGGAGGCCTCCGCCAGCAGTTACTACGGCCCCGGCTATGAACCCTACCGAGCCTTTGACGGAAAGTGGGCCGCGCAAGCAACGGACAAATGGAACTCTGCAAATAATGTCGTTCCGCACTGGCTGGTAGTTGACTTAAAAACAGAAAGAACGATTCACAAAATTGTCATCAAGCATGAAGGCGTATACACATCGGGCTATAATACATCCGACTTTCAGATTCAAAAAGCCAGTTCGTCGGATGGTTCCTGGATTGATCTGGTATCGCCGATAACGGATAACACTCTTGATGAGACAACGCATACTTTTTCGCCTGTGGAGACACGTTATGTCCGATTATTTATCACTAAAGGCGAACCAGACGCCAATGCATATGCGCGTATCTACGAAATGGAGGTCTATGCGGATTCGGCAACACTGACTTCCCTTTTAACAGGTGTCACTTTTCCGGGAGACAACATTCGCAATGAAAGCGGCGAATTGCAGGTTGAAACGGAACTGGAGCTTGCCCCTGTAGAGATGCTTAGCGGCTACTCGTATATTCAGGTCCATGCGGACGGAAAGACGATCGAACGCTTAGACGTTTCGTCCCTGACCAGCCCCTATACGTTCTGGCTCCCGGTAAAGAATACGCCTACAGAGATACAAATTTACGGTGAAGTGGAAGGCGATACGGATCTGCTTGGCAGCCGTACAGTTCAAACTCCCACTCCCCCAAACTGGGGTTACTTTGCAGACGGCACGGTTCATATTATTTGTTCCAGTCATAACGACATCGCCTGGTTCGATACTCCGGCTGCAACCATTGCCTGGAGAGACTCAAAATGCATTACCCCTGCTCTGGAACGGATGGCTGTCCGTGATGATGTGCATTTCAGCATGGAAAACGTTCTTTACCTGCTTGAGTACCTTGAACGTAATCCTGAAAAGCGAGATGAAGTTTATCTACGCTCTCTGAGCGGCCGCCTGGACTGGGGCGCAACTTATAATCAACCTTACGAATCCCTGCTTTCCAGTGAACAGTTGGTGCGGCAAGTTTACCACGGAGCAAAGCTTATACGTGATACTTTCCCGGGAGTAACAGCTCGCGTTGCCTATAATCCCGATGTCCCGGGCCGCAGTTTGCAAATGCCGCAGATCCTTTCAAAAGCAGATATCCCTTATTTGCTCATAAGCCGGCATGATGAGGGATTGTTCCGTTGGGCAAGCCCGGACGGCAGCAGCGTTTTATGCTGGTCAATGGGCAACTATGGCAACTTTGCCTACTTGAAGGACTTACCTGATACGGATGCTTTTCTCAATGAAATTGGACGGCTTCTTGATGGACGAACACAGGACTACCAGGATAACCAGATTAACCCCAGCTATGCCTTTCTCCATAGCTGGGATTATATCGGTCCGGCAAATTACGACACTTTTGTTGACGAAACCGCGCAACGTCGTAGTGACGGGATTGCTGCGGGAACAGATCCCATCTACCTGCCGCCAGAAGTCAAGTATTCTGCCACGGAGGAGTTCTTTCAGTCAATCGAAGAAGGCAATCCTTCTTTTGAGACAATAACCGGCGAACGGCCCAATGTATGGCTTTATATTCACGGTCCTTCGCACCACTGGGCGATCTCGGCCAAACGTCAGGCCGGTGTATTGCTGCCGGCAGCAGAGACCTTTGCGACCATTGAATCGGTCCTGGATGGTTCGTTCCAGAATTACCCACAAGATGAACTCGATGAGGCATGGAAAGCGTCTATCTATGACGATCATGGTTGGGGTGGAAATAACGGCGATGTCACCGATCAGGTGTTTAGGGAAAAACTGGAATTTGCGCGTGATCAAGGGCAGGCCATGCTTAATGATGCCCTTGATCAAATTACTTCGCGAATTTCTACAGATGAGAGCCGGGGTACGCCGGTGGTTGTTTATAATGCCCTTTCCTGGCAGCGGAGCGACCCGGTTCAGGTCGAAGTCAGTCTGCCAAACGAGTATTTTCATATGGAAGATCATGAGGGCAATACCGTGCCTCACCAGGTTCTGTCTTTAGTCGACAACAGCCCCAAGGATATCACATTTGTTGCCGAGAATGTCCCGGCCCTTGGATATAAAACCTTTTACCTGGTTCAAGGTTCCAAGGCATCAGGAATACCGGCGACGATCACAGGCAATCAGATTGAAAATCAGCATTATGTTATCACTCTTGGCAATGGTGGTGTACAAGGCATTTATGATAAGCAACTGCAAAAACAAGTCCTTGACACCAGTAAATTCCTGGGGGGGGAAGTCTTTACCATGCAGTCCGTCGGCAATGGGGCGGGTGAGTTTACTGAGGTTCAACAGCCCACCATGGAAGGGTTTGATCAGGTTGGTGCCCACAGCCCTGTATGGACACAGCAGGAAAACGGTCCGGTACGAACCGTTTTCAGCTTGCAGCAGACATTGACTCATTGTACCGTCGAAGAAAAGCTGATCATTTACAATGATGTCAAGCGAATCGATTGCGAAGTTTCCCTGCTCAATTGGGATGGTACCGAGTCCCGAGAGTTCCGTATGGCGTTACCTGTTAATATGACCGACGGCAATATTGCCTATGAGGTTCCAATGGGTGTTGTGAAAGTGGGGCAGAGTGAACTCTCTGGCGCAGCAGGCGGCAAACCTGATTACAGTCAACCTTGCAAAGAAGTTCGTCCACGGGAAGTCCAGAACTTTATCACAGCAAGCAACGCCCAGTTCGGGGTGACCATGAGCTCCAGTGTAGCAGTCTGCGACTGGGTCGATCCGACAACAAATCCGGCGGCCAACCATCTCTTGCAGCCGATCCTGCTTGCCTCAAGAAAAAGTTGCCATTATGCAGGAAACTGGTACTTGCAAGCCGGCGATCACCACTATGCATTTTCGATTCTTTCCCATCCGGGGGACTGGAAAAACGGATACCGGTTTGGCATTCAAGCGAACAACCCTCTCAGGCCGGTTGTCGTGGAAACATCCAATGCTGGTAATCCGTTGCCTCCAAGCAAAAGCTTTATCTCGGTTTCTGCCGACAACGTGTTAATAAGCGCTGTCAAAAAGTGTGATAAGGAAAACAACGTTATTGTTCGCTGTTACGATATTGAAGGGAACCAGGCGAACGCTGATTTCGAAACCTTCTTCACTATGGACAGTGCTGAGAAAACCAGCATTATTGAGAAGTCAATTCAGACAATGCCCTGCGACAACACAACTGTAACTGTTCCTGTCGGGCCATATTCCATTGAAACATTCAAATTAGTACCATCAAGTATTGATCCGAATACGACCGGCACAGTACCGCCTGAAGTTACCGATCCTGGTCCGAACTTGGTCAGTCATTGGATGCTGGATGAGGAGCCCGGTTCAACTACTGTCCCAGACCAACGGGGGAGCAATGACGGCAGCGTTAATGGTGCCCCCCTCTGGCAGCCGCAGGACGGTAGAATTGATGGCGCTGTTGAATTTGATGGTATAGACGATTATGTGCAAGTGCCGGATCATGATACGCTTACACCAAGTCAAATCACCCTGGCATTCTGGGTCAAGCCGACCAATCTTGGCGTTGGTTGGCAGAATATTATCGCCAAACGGGATGATGCTAATAATGGCAGCTATGTTGTGGAATTCGATGGGTCGAACACAGTCAACCATTGGCTGAACATAAACAGAAGTTGGTATGGCATTGACATAGTTTACACCAACAATCAGTGGCAGCATGTGGCGATAACTTATGATGGCAGTGTTATGAAGGCTTATCTCAACGGCGTGGCATCTGGCACTGAAGTGCTGGTGAGCGGATCTTTGAACAACGATCCCGGCCTTTTGTACTTCGGACAATCGACATTTTACGGAGGCGACAAATTCTTTGAAGGTCTGCTTGACGATGTCCGGATTTACAATATGGCTCTGTCCGCTGAGCAGGTCTTTCAAATCTGTCGCGATTCACTCAAAGCGACAAATCCAAATCCACAGGATTCGGCGTTGAGAATACCGTTTAATAAAGATTTGACCTGGACAGCTAAACCGACTGCTGACTCTCATCTCATCTTTTTTGGTGCTGAAAATCCGCCTCCATATTTTGGCAAATACGACACCAATACCTTTGATCCCGGAATCCTGGACTACTATACAACCTACTACTGGCGCATTGATGAGGTCGATTCCGCCATGATTATAACTGGCGACCCCTGGTCATTTACAACACATTATGCCGGGGACTTGAATGCAGATGGTAACATTGATTTTGCAGACTACGCTCTTCTGGCACAGCACTGGTCGAATAATGATGCTCTGTTCTATGATATCGACCACGATGGCAGCATTTTATTGTCGGACCTATTAGCACTGGCAATAAATTGGCTCCGGTTTTGATGCTTAAAATGATAAGGAAAAGTAAACGCGTGCTCATTCTTCAGGCAGCGAGTTATCTGAGATTTTCCGCGATTCTTGTTGGGCCTCTGAAGTTCCTAAGTCCGGCTTAAACTCTCACCGAGCCTTTGCCATTACTTCCCTCGAAAACACTACCGTTCATTTAACTGTAATGCCTGCTGCAAACGAATATGCTCATCTTTTTTCAGATCACTGTGATGCTTAAGGTTTTAGCCGTTTTCTGTGCATTTCTTGTCTTTACTTTGTAGCCAGTTTCTAGTTGACATACCGTTTGAATATTCTTACTTTATGAAAACATAATATAAACGTTATATGGAAATGAGACACGCATATGGACATGGAAAAGGTTTACCAGGAACGCCTTAAACGTTACACGACAGCGTTGAAAAACGAAAAGCCGGATATGGTTCCAATCAGGCCTTTAGTGGCTGAGTTTACTGCAAAATATACCGGTTTCACCTGTCAGGAGTTATCCCAAGATTGCAACAAGGCTTTTGAAGCAGCATGCATCTGCGCAAAAGATTTTGACTGGGATGCTGTTTGTCCGAATATGGTTTATGTTTGGGCAGGGATCACACAGGCCAACGGTTCAAAGTATTACGCCATGCCGGGTGTGGAAATATCTGCCGACACGGCGTTTCAGTACCGTGAACCGTCCGAAGATGATGCTTTTATGAAGCCTGACGAATATGATGAACTGATCGCCGATCCCACAGGTTTTTTAGCGAATGTATGGCTTCCACGTACATCAACTGATGTTGCCGCTCCGGGCCAGCCAACTTCTTTCCGCAATAATATGGCATTCCTGAGAGGCGGGATGGCGATGCTGAATTATTTTAGTTCGTTCGGTCCGCAGTGCGAACGGCTGAGGAAAGAATGCGGAACGGTACCTGCGATCGCGGGTATGCTCAAGGCTCCGCTGGATATCATCGGCGACAAACTCCGGGGCTACATCGGGCTTACAATGGATCTTATGGAGAGACCTGAAAAGGTCAAAAAAGCCTGTGAAGCACTGATCCCTCACCTTGCATATAATGCTATCGCCTCGGCGGGTTCGGCAACAAACTTCCCTGTGGGTTTCTGGATGCATCGCGGATGCACTCCATTTGTAACGCAGGAACAATTTGATAATATTTACTGGCCGACATTGAAACCGGTTATCGAAGCTATATGGGAGAGCGGCCACCAGACGATGTTCTATGCCGAAGGTAACTGGGATAATCACCTGGAGGCTTTTACTGAACTGCCGGATCGCAGCATCGTTTATCATGTAGATCAGGGCGATATTTTCAAGGCTCATAAAGTGCTTGGCGATAAGTTCTGTATCAGCGGCGGAATTCCTAACGCCCTGCTTTCGTATGGAACGCCGGACGAGGTCAGACAAAGGTGCAAAGAGGTTATAGACGGTGTGGCAAAAGACGGAGGTTATATTATGGACGCGAGCGCGATCATGCAAAACGATACCAACGTCGAAAATATAAAAGCAATGACAGAGTTCACCCGAGAATACGGAGTTTACTAATGGACCAGGAACAAAAGAAGATAGTCCCGAAACCGGGCGAGTGCATTCCGTGGGAAGTCAAACGTCAGGAGTATCCGAAAATCGTTGGCGATGAAGAAGTATTGAAAAAGACGTGGCAGGAAGTAGACCAACTTGCTTATACATATGTATGGCATGTTTTGCTGTCATTTTAGCCGGAAAATGAATACGGCCGATTACTTTTTACCAGAACCGCGAAGGTTGGGATTGTAATCGATTTGATGACGATCTTACAGTTTTTGCAGAAAGTGTCCAGCGTCAACTATTAATTCCCTTCAACGACAATTATTTCTTCCCTTCAGTTAGGCTACCTTTGCACGAGTTAATGTTCTCTGGGGGTGCCCCCATGGGGGCAGGTCACCGACGAAAGTCTTTATCTTGAAATTCTGCTTGATCGTCTTAAAGAACAGCTCGATCTGCCAGCGTTCGATTATGGCCGTTTCAAATGTGGTCTTTCGAAGCTTGGGCATCTTCAGTTCCACCTGGCCGGTGCGGGTCTGCAGCTTGCGTTTGTAATGGCCGGATCTAGCGTCGGTACGCTTGTCGGTGTGTTCATACCGCCTGGCGTTGCACAACTGATCCGCCTCTGCATCCAGCATGGCGTTGAGCGTTTCTTCGACGTTCTGGCGGACCATGCCGCCGAGGTAATCCTTGATCTGAGTGCGATTGATTATAATAACGCCATTCAAGTTCTGCTCGTTGTTTGTCGATTCATTCTTTTGCATCTTAAGGTCCTTCCTTTCTGTTCGTTGTTGATTTTCACTAAGCTTACGGCACAGTATGGTCCAAATCCCAAAAGAACAGTGTTCACAGATGGCAAAACATGGCTTCACAAAGTACTTGCTGAAGATTAGTTTAGCAACCATTTTAAACATATTTTCCAATCAACAATAGTAAGAGGTGGGCCGATTGCGAAACCGGCCCACCCAGTAATTAACTAACTGCAATTAGGTTTAGTAAGTCTCACTGGTTTGAACATTTGAAGCAGCATCATAGGTGTATCCCGATGCTGTCACGTCGTCTACCGTGAACGTGAAGCTGGGATTTCTGGCTTTGGATGAAGTGGTCATCATTGCCTGGCCATTGCTATCAGTCACGGTCGAACCAGATTCGTTGTAGTCGCCGGTGAATGTGCCATAGACCGTCGCTCCACTGAGCGGCTGAGCATTATTGTCGTAAATTGTCACTATGGCTTGACCTTTATGGTTTGGACCGCCAGCTTGAACAACAGTCAGATCAATCGCCTGCACGTACATCGTTGTCTGCTGTGCTTGAGGTGTCGCTGAGACTTGACTTGAGTAGGCCGACTTATTATTGCTGGTATCTACTGCTGTCGCAACATAGTAGTAAGTCGTTCCGTTTGAGACCGAGTTATCCGTGTAATCGCTGGTGGGCAAACCTTGGGCTAAAATGGCATATCCGGTGCCGCTGGTTGTGCTGCGATAGACATTGTAACTGGCCAAATCGGTCTCGCTGTTGTCGTCCCAGTCAAGGGTCACAGTTGCATCGCCCGGTGTCGCTGTCAAACCTGTCGGAGCGGCCGGGGGCGTTGTGTCATCGATTGTAATCCCGACAGCAACATTGTCGATAAGTGCCGTGGCATAGTAGGTTCGGTAACCGCTGTCAGCGTATGTAATTCTCACCGCCAACCCATCGCCACTAAGTCCGGTGTTGTCGTATGACAGATTTAGCGAAGTTCGCGTGAGAGAATTGGTACCTACACCGGGATCACTTATATATACTTTCGATGCGGCCAGTTCAGTGGATGTGGTCGTATCCCAAAGCGCCACTCTCAACGGTATTTCACCATTTGTTACCGCATCGCGTCGGTAGCCGTAATCAAAGGTTACTGTATATTCACCTGCAAAACCAGCATCGATCGTGCCCAAGCTGGAATCTGTGAGGCCCTGTTGATAGTAATTGCCGCCAACATCCTGAAGTGCGGCCTGGATACCTGTCAAATCAGGCATGCTCTGGCCATAATTGCCAGAGACTGAACCGCTCAACGGGGGATCACTTATCCAGTTTGCAGGTGAGGTGCCCTGTTCTGAATACCATGTATTGCTTTCAAAACCACCGTTTAAAACAGTCACCTTGTAGCTGACTGTAATATGCAGTTCTGCAGGAACAGGAGGATTGGTGCCATCGGTAACCTCAACCGTCCAGACATTCAAACCGATATCGCTTGCACTGGGTGTTCCGCTAAGGTCTCCATTAGACGCGACTGTCAGCCATGCAGGACCTGTAACCTTTGTAAATGTCAATGGGTCGTTTTCAGGGTCAGCAGCATCATCGGCCAATGAAGAGCTGTAAGCTGTATTGTCCAGCGCTCCTACTTCAACAACAGGATCCGTGTACCAGCCTGGCTGGCCAGGGCTGACAATACTGACGTTATCAATTAAGGCCGTCGCAGACCAGGTTCTGGTGCCGTTTCCAGCGTGTGTAAAGCGGACAGCCAGTTCATGACCACTAAGAGCAGTATTGTCATAGGCTAGGTTGATCGTCGTAGTGCTCAATGAATTTATTCCAACGCCTGGATCTGTGATGACCAAATCGTAGCCAACCAGTTCGGTCGATGCCGTTGTATCCCAAAGTGCGACTCTTAAAGTGATATCGCCGTTGGTCGTTGCATCTCTTCGATAACCATAGTCAAAAGTTACCGCATATTCATCTTCTGTGCCCGCGTCAACTGCTCCGGCACCGCTATAATCAATTACCTGTTGATAGTAATTGCCTCCTACATCCTGCAATGCGGCCTGAATTCCTGTCAAATCCGGCATCGTCTGTCCATAGTTGCCTGCACCTGAACCTGTCAAAGGAGGATCGCTAACCCAGCCGGAAGGCGAAGTGCCATATTCGGAAGCCCATCCTCCAGCCTCAAAGTCGCTGTTAGCAACATACAGTTCAAACGGTTCCAAATCAGGCAGTTTAGCGAGAAACACGCCTGTCGCGGTCGATCCGGCCGAATCGATTATCGTGTAATAGAAATGGTCGATTCCGCTCGCGGTCTGCGGGGGACTGTAGATCAGCTCATCAATGCCGCCTGGACCGGTGCCGGCAGATAATGTAATACTGCCGCCAAATTTTGAAGTCGAATCAAACGAAAGCAGGCTTATCGTTTCTCCGTTGGCATCAAAGTCATTATGCAGTGGCGCGAAGGTGTAATCTTGCCGTTTATAACAATCGTGAGAGTCCAATGCAGCATACGGGGGGACAGCAATTGTACTATACGTTCCCTGGTTGTCCAGGACTGACATTTTTGCATCACGCGTATTAAGGATTGTTTCGACCTCAGGACCGGAAAAACGTGAATAGCCATTGCCGCAGTTTATTGTACCGTATTCAGGGCTGCCGGCATGATAATCATCAACGTCCCAGTTGTGTCCAATCTCATGGCGCATAACACCATCAAAACTCCCATCCCATGTATTTATCCCATTGACGGAATAACCGTGGGAAGTACCCACTTGTTGTCCGCCCCAGGCAACACCTCCTCCTATATCTGGGGTGGCACAGGCGACGAGATCGCGATTTGCGTCTGTATGGTTTGTTTCCCATTCCGTTTGAACGAGACCAAGAATCGCGGTGCCGCTTGTACCGTCATATGGACAGTGTGCTTGAGAAGCTCGAATGATTACACGTCCAAGCTCCGGAATAATGAGGGCGTCTCTGAGGTAGATAGCCTTGAGCTGCACGGTTGAAAATTCAACCTGTTCAAGACACGTGGCTACATTGCTGTTTCCGACACCACTGTAAAAACGCCAGTCACAATCAATTCCAAGATCAAACAGATAGGTGTCAGTGCCCGCATGTCCAGGCGTCACAGTACTGAGCGTTGGCATCGCAAATATTGGAGTATCAGCCCCTGATTCCCCAACCTTAGAGCTTCCCAATGTATACCAGGTATAACCTCTGTCAAAATAAACTCTTGCCCAGAGACTGCCGTCAGATTTCAACAGGCCCGCAGCAATTGCACCGGGGTACTCATCTACCGTGCCCAGGTATGTACTCACTTCGGCAGGTGTATGAATATCGTAAGTGCCAGAACTGTTCTGCATCAGGACCTCAAAATAGGAGCCCCGTACACTCTCTAAAGTCATCCTAAGCGTAATGGTTTCTGAACCGTCAGAAACCGTTTGGGTCAAGGTTGCAGGTGCGGAAAACGCAAAAGACGAAGCTAATAAAACTAAAACCATAGCGAACTTATGATTAATAGTGTGTTTCATAATGGTCTCTCCTGCAAATGTGTCATCCCCCTATGATAATGAATCACTTTGTATTAGCCTGCAACAGCGCACATATAACCTGCTGCAGGTATATCTAACCGAATTTGAACCTGCCCAATTGCTTATAAAAAAAGCATTGATGCAAGATTCTGTTCTCCACCTTCTTTATCAATGGCCGCTACCTTTCGCGCTAATATTTCATATTCTCGCGAGTGTCCCTCCGAGCCCGCTTTCACAAAATCCTCCTGTTGTGTCCGTATGCGCGATGGACACAACGGTAGCGTCCGGGCCTGATAGAGTATTCACCTTTGGAATGGTGCCCGCAGTATAAGAAGCTTACTTTACTTGTAAGCTTTATTCACTCAGCCAGTTTTCGGCCAGTATTGTCAGATCATCGAAGTCTACCCGCCCGTTACTGTCGAGGTCGGCGCCATCGCAGTACCAGCAATCGGTTGCAAGCCAGTTGCCGGCGAATAGACTGAGGTCGGCAAAGTCAACACGTCCGTCTCCGTCGAGGTCACCTGGTGTGCGAAGGCTGGCGTAGGCCTTGTTCGATTCGGCGGATTCGTTGTAAGATTTATCCAAAGCGGTTACATAATAGAAGTATGTCTTGCCTTCTATAAGACCGCTGTCTTCATAATAACTTACGGGAGCTGCGGCAATTTTTGCAAATAATCCGTCCTGCAACTCACTGCGATAAATATTGAAAGCGGCCACGCCATCCGCGTTGCTGTCATTCCAGTCAAGGCTGACAGTTCCGCCGCTTGTCACAGTTAAAAGACCCGTGGGGGCTTCGGGCGGTGTGAAGTCAGGAATTCCAACAGTAACATTGTTAAGCAATGCTGTCGCTGACCAGCCTCTGTATCCCTTGTCTGCGTAAGTAAAGCGTACCGCAAGTCCATGGCCTTCGAGGCCTGTGTTGTCATATGAAAGATTGACAGTTGCCCTGCTGAGGAAATTAGCACCCGGGCCCGGATCAATAATAATCAGGTCAGAACCAGCCAGTTCAGTTGAAGCAGTCGTATCCCAAAGAGCCACTCTCAAAACTATATCTCCGTTAGTCGTTACATCTCTGCGGTAACCATAGTCGAATGTAACAGCGTATTTGCTGGATGTACCGGCATCAAGGTTACCTTGGCTGGAATTAGTAAGTGCCTGCTGGTAGTAATTTGCGCCCGCATCCTGAAGAGCGGCAACCGTTCCAGGGAGGCCAATAATCGTTTCACCGTAATTACCTGCGCGGTTTCCGCTAAGCGGGGGATCGCTGAGCCATCCTTGTGGAGAAGTTCCATAATTGGAGTCCCACGTGTTATATTCAAAACCTTTGTTTGCAAGAAAGACCTCATAATCAACAGTAATCTTCAGTGTTGCGGACACTGGCGGATTCGTCCCATCTGTGACCTCAACAGTCCAGACATTCAAACCAACATCGCTTGCATCGGGTGTTCCGCTAAGCGCCCCATTAGAGGCGATTGTGAGCCATGAAGGACCTGAGACCTTTATAAATGTCAATGAGTCCTTTTCAGGGTCAACCGCATCATTTGACACTGTTGACCAATATGCCTGGTTTACGATGCCGTTACTTTCTTTGACCGGGTCAACAAGCCATTGCGGCGATCCAGGCATAACAATGTCGACGTTGTCGATTAGTGCCGTTGCAGACCAGCTTCTGGAGCCATCGCCGGTGTGCGTAAATCTAAGGGCAAGTTCGTCGCCGTTAAGGCCGGTATTATCGTAAGACAAATTGACAGTGGTTCTGCTAAGGGAATTGGCTCCTACACCTGGATCACCGATCACAAGGTCGTAACCAGCCAGTTCAGTTGAAGTTGTCTTGTTCCAAAGACCCACTCGTAATTTGATATCTCCATTCGTCGTAGCATCTCTGCGGTAACCGTAATCAAACGTAATATCAAAGCGGCCACTTGACCCTGCGTCAATCGGACCTTTTCCAGCATATAATAGTGACTGCTGGTAGTAATTGCCGCCAGCATCCTGAAGAGCGGCGACAATTCCCTCAATGCCATCCAGCGATTCGCCATAGTTGCCTCTGCGATCACCACTTAGTGGAGGATCGCTAACCCAGCCGGAAGGCGAAGTGCCATATTCGGAAGCCCATCCTCCAGCCTCAAAGTCGCTGTTGGCAACATACAGTTCAAACGGTTCTAAATCAGGCAGTCTAGCGAGAAATACACCTGTGGCGGTCGATCCGGCCGAATCGATGATCGTGTAATAGAAGTGATCGATTCCGCTCGCGGTCTGCGGGGGACTGTATATCAGCTCATCAAGGCCGTCGGGCCCGGTTCCCGCAGATAATGTGATACTGCCGCCAAATTTTGAAACCGGATCAAACGAATGTAGGCTTATAGTTT
Source organism: Anaerohalosphaera lusitana (assembly GCF_002007645.1). Taxonomy (GTDB): domain Bacteria; phylum Planctomycetota; class Phycisphaerae; order Sedimentisphaerales; family Anaerohalosphaeraceae; genus Anaerohalosphaera; species Anaerohalosphaera lusitana. The sequence continues at coordinate 2,250,803 of NZ_CP019791.1, read as the reverse complement.
CCCCATTGGCATCAAAGTCGTTGTACAAAGGCGCGAACGTATAATCTTCCCGGTTATAACAATCATGAGAGTCTAATGCAGCATAAGGAGGGACAGGTACCGTGCTGTACGTTCCCTGATTGTCAAGAACCGACATTCTAGCATCACGCGTATTAAAGATTGTTTCGACCTCGGGACCGGAAAAACGTCCGTAACCGTTGCCGCAATTAATTGTGCCGTATTCAGGGCTGTCGGCATGGTAATCATCAACGTCCCAGTTGTGTCCAATCTCATGACGCATGACACCATCAAAACTGCCATCCCATGTATTTATCCCATTGACGGTATAACCCCAAGCAGTACCCACTTGTTGTCCACCCCAGGCTACACCTCCTCCGATTGCTGGAGTGACGCAGGCAACGAGATCGCGAATGACATGATGGTTATTGTTCCATTCCGCTTGAACGAGGCCAAGGATAGCTGTGCCACTTGTACCGTCATATGGACAGTGTGCTTGAGAAGCGCGAATAATGACGCGTCCAAGCGCCGGAATAATCAGAGCGTCTCTAAGATAGATAGCCTTGAGCTGAACGGTTGAAAACTCAACCTGTTCCAGGCATGTGGCGACATTGCTGTTACCGACCCCACTGTAAAAACGCCAGTCACAATCAATCCCCAGATCGAAGAGATAGGTGTCTGTGCCCGCATGTCCCGGAGTTACGGTACTGAGCGTTGGCATCACAAATATCGGAGTATCACCACCCGATCCACCGACCACGGAGCTTCCCAATGTATACCAGGTATAACCTCTGTCAAAATAAACTCTTGCCCAGAGATTGCCGTCAGATTTTAAAAGGCCCGCTGCAATGGCACCGGGGTATTCATCCACAGTACCAATATAGGTACGCACTTCCGCAGGTGTATGAATGTCGTAATTGCCCGAACTGTTCTGCGCCAATACCTCGAAATAGCTCCCCCGAACACTTTCTAAGGTCATCTGAAGCGTAATGGTCTCTGAACCGTCTGAAACCATTTGGGTCAAGGTCGAAGGAGCGGAAAACGCAACCGATGAAGCAGATAAAACTAAAACCGCCACACACCATTTATTAAATGCCCGTTCCATAACACTGCCTTTCACAAAAACAAATCTTTTTCTGCATCCTTCTTGAGCACCACTTTTTAGCAGGCCTTTGCCTGCTCACACACACATTTCTGCCGTTCACAAATTGAGTCAATTTATTTGGTTTTACGATCGACCAGGCACAGAACACAAACCGAAGTACATCAATTTCGCCTGGATCGAATTAATCTTGCATGGCCGTAAGCACTAGTAGTTAATGTTTTCGAGGAAATCTCCCCGAGCCCAGTTTTCGTAAATGCTGTTTGTTGTGTCACCATCTACTGTAAAAGTAGAAGCGGTATCAGTGCCAACCGTTGAACGATAAAGGGTCCACCATTCGGAGTGATGGGTGTCGAAGCGTTCACCTGAACGAAAAACTGTGGATACGTCGGGACTGCCTTGCGAGGCATGTTCGTTCAGAGCCCAGTCCGCAAAGTTTCGGGGGCTGTATCCATCGATACTCTGCTCTTCCATATAGTCATGAAAGAGAGGATTTATTCCTCCATCACTAACGATGCCCTGATATGCTATGCCGTCCCGATTATCCCATAGCCCGCCTCGAATATATATTTTCTGGGGCGTCCATGGAGCGAGCCCATCGATATCAACGTCAGGATCCGCTGCCAATTCATATGCTTCCAGCAGGCCGATAAGACTGGCAATGTGATTAGAATGGCCGTAATCACCTTCGAAGTCATGCACCACAGCCACTACCTCGGGCTGAAACCATCTGATCTGTCGTGCGATCACACGACAGACCGCGGCGCGGCCATCAATCATTTCCAGCATGTTTCCGTAGCCTGGTGTCACCTCTGTCACGCCATAACTGCTTCCCCATCCGCAGCCGTCACCGTCGTCATACCACGAATCATCAGGAGTTCTGCTGCAGCAACCAGTATCGATGAGCCCGGCGGGTACCAGTGTGATGTTTCCGCTCACATAGTTTCCAAAAAGATCATCCATTCCCGAACCTATCTCCTGGCCGGCATAGACATCGGTTGCATTGCGCAGTTCCTGGACGCGACTTGTACTGCCCGATGTGAGCGGGTCCGAGCCATCAGGATTCCGGGTTACTAGTCCAAGCAAAGTAACGGGAATCTGCTTGACCTGTGCATAGTACGGCAGAATTCCACCTCCGAAAATGCCTTCATCATCCGGATGGGCCGATATCACCATCAGGTTAAGGTCGTTGCTATTGACAGCCGTTTGCCAGTCACGGCCTATGAATGACAGATCAGCGTAATCGGTGCGACCGCTATGATCGATATCGGTTTTTGAATTGTCGGAAGTAAACAGCCAGTCCTGAGCGAGAAGCAGCAGATCGTCAAGATCGACGATGCAGTCACCGTCTATGTCACCATTCAGCGTATAGCCTATACACGGCGGAGCCGGGACGGACTCTGTAGTGAAGTTCCAAACAGTTCCGGTCACAAGTTTATCAGGATCATCCAAACTGCCCGCAATTTCGTCGATGCGCCAATAGTAGGTGGTTGCGGAATTCAGCGATTTGTCGTGCCAATAGGATTGAGAATTCACATCAATGACAACAGCCTCAGAATCGGTCGGCATTGCATTGGTCACCCAGTCTTCGTCCGAACTGAAGTAAAGTACGTGTGCAGTTATCTCAGGATCGGAACCTGCGGCCCACTCCAGAGTCGGTTCGGAATCTACAGGGATATTGACGGACATGTCAGAAGGGAACACAGGCTGGAGAGGCACTAAGATGCCGGCAATGTCAGCGATGGTTTGTTCCGACAGCACATCGGTGTGGACCTGAATCTCATCAAGTTTGCCGGCAAACCATTGAGCGAGGTCACCGCCGTACGATCTGCCAATGCCGAATACTTCATCCCCGGGGTAGAGGTCGTCAGTGTTGAAAACTGTCGAATCATAATGCCCGTTAATATAGAAGGAGATACCCTCAGTTTGTGAAACAACCGCGGCAACATGTGTCCACTGATCGTAGGGAACCGAAGCACCCGCAGATCGGGCGTCAACGATTGCGTTCTTAGTGAATAGTAGATCGTCGCCGACAATCCCGAAGGACCATGCATCTTTGTCCCATGGTTCATCATCACCGATGATTCGATGATAATTGGAGCCCGAACCCGATTTGGATAACGCTATTGCGCTGTCCAGATATATCCAGGCCGTGACGGTAAAGTCATTTATAAGGTTGTTGAGCTCCGCGGATTCGTCGACATCCAGACGCCAGGCCCCATTTGCGTCAAGGCCGACAGCAGTACCCAATCCATCCAGAGATTCAAGTCCATACAAATGCCCCGAACCGGCTTGCTCCGCTGATTCACCGCCGATCTGATCGATAAGCGTACCTGCGGTTTCGTCCATCTTATAATGCAAGATCATTTCAGCGGCCGTGATACCCGACGCGCAACAAACGAGCAGCAAAACTGCTGCAACTTTCACCCAAGCATCTCTCATACCCTGTCTCCTGTTCATTTAGGATTCTTAGGGGCAAATCCCTTTGCACACAAGTAAACCTTACTAATCGTTCCACTTCATAAAAGCGAGATCCACAAAATCTTCTCGTTCGAAATCCCGGTTCCATCTAAATTGCCATAGTTCTTCGGCGTCAACCTTTTGCGCACTGCCGTCCGCCATGGTCATATTGATGCCGTCACCGTGCCGTTTCATTACAAAACAAGAAATGGTAATCCAGTTGCCGGCATTATAGAATTCCTGATCTGTAGTTGACGACCGTCTGAGAGGTTGACCATTGTCCGGCCAGGCGTTGTTCCAACGGGCATCCATGAGCACCGGCACCGTATTTGCCTGTTTCATATTTGCACGGCCCCAGGCTTTGGAGTTGCCTTCCAGCTTTCTGATATAAGAGTTTTCACCATAGCTTCCCGCTCCGATGTCATCATCTTCCATCCAACTGGCATCCGATACGTTAACCTTCCAGGCCTCAAGGGTGCTTCCGAAATAGCTTCCCTCTTCCACACCTGTAGGGTTGGAACTTGAAACTTTCTTTGCCGAAGGACAGAAACGCATCTCATTTATGTCAGCGTAATAATCCTTGAGATCATACATAAATGTTGTATTTGTTGTATCATGTTTGAATTCGGGAAAGCTGCCGTCATGGTCATTGGTAAACAACTGGTAGCATAGCCCCCATTGTTTCACGCGTGACATGCCTGTAACTGCTCTCGCTTTCTCCTTGACCATTGACAGCGCGGGCATCATGATCGCAAGAAGCAGAGCAATGATGGATATGACCACGAGCAATTCTATAAGGGTAAATCCTTTTCTATTCATTTTTTGCCTCCCTTTTCGCTTTTCAATTTCTATTAAAACCGCCTTTGTCTACGGCAAGATGCAATCCGGAACAATATTGCAGTCGAGGTAGCTGTTCGCAAACAATAAAAGATCATGACCGTTTACCACACAGTCGCCGTTGAAATCCATTTCAGGCAGCTCCGGGCAAAACGCCGTGGTCTGGCCCGGGTTATCATACAGATATTTGACCTGCTCATTCGTGAGTACACCGTTATAAAACTGAACATCGTCAATGCACCCGTTGAAGTAATAATCGGGATCGGAGACAGAGCCGATGTTGAAGGTACCAACCGAATTCAAAGTCATCGAGCCCACACCTGCCGTTGCAAGCTGTCCGTTAATGTAGATGCGTTTGTTTCCTGTGACTGTCGACCCGGCTGGGGGTGCTGTCTGCTCGAATACGAGCGTAATATGTGTCCATTCATCATACGCTAAGGCCGGACCGTTGAGCTGACTCCAGGACATATTTCCGTCAGAAGATGTAGCACCCGTCCAGAACGACCATGTATTTCCGGGTGTCGCATAGAGGATGTAGCCATAGGCGGCAGGCGATCCGTTGAGTTCTGTATGACGTGAGCATACTGCAGCACGATGGCCCGATCCGCCGGCAGGTTTGACCCACAGCGAGACAGAAAAACTTTGCGGATTCAGTTTTTCGTCGTTTGGAACCGCGGCATATTGAGAACCGGCAAAACAGGTCGAAGTGCCAGTGCTCTCAGTCGCACCCGGCTGGGCCAGGGACGGACTGTTTGTATAGATGCCTTCGAGGGAGCTTATGTTTTCAACGGCAGTCGTGCCGGATGTCTCATCGAGCGGCCAGTGAGCGACCAGCGTGGCAGATGGTGCTTCATAATTATACACCGAGTGCAGTAGATTTTTGTACTTGTCAAAGATCTGGCTGGCTACGGTAACGGAATTTTCCGCAGGCGTAGTCGGAAAAGATTTCGTTTCCTCTGTCCAGGGCTTTTCGAATTCAGCATAGTAATTGATCGTTTCCGCTTGGTTGCCGTCAAGCTGTGACGCCAGTTCATTGATGAACATCTGCCATCGCGGCTTATAAAAATCTGATATGAGTCCTGCCCATTCACGATGGGCGTACTCATGCAGATTTGAATCTCGATATGACCATGTTGTAATCAGCGTTCTCGCATTGAATTCGTATAGATCCTTCTGTTCGGTCGTATGACCCCATGCGCGGGCATCCTCGATCCACGGACCAAGCATGAACTCCTTGCGTGTCGCGCAAACTCGGTCCTGATCGTCCAGCAGTTCCAGGAATTTGCCGGACCACAGTTGGAATGCTTCTTTATCGCCCGCCTCAAATGCTGAGATCATCCGCTGATGAACCGGCTGGGCAAGGTTTGCCAGTACCTGCCGCGTCGTAGTCGTCAGATCATACTGGTATGTATCAACATCCCCAAGCTGATCGGCAGCCTGGAGCATATCCTTCCATGCATCGACAACCTCAGTAGGATCAAAATACATATTCGTCGTGCCCCAACTGGAAACACGCTGCATCTGCTTAGCAGGACGAGCACAGAGTATCGACTCGGTTGTTCCCTGCTGATTGGACATATCTTTGCCCAGGATGGATGTTCGCAGCGTCTGCCACGCACTGGCCGTCTCAGGCAGATTCTTGCCGTACCTTCTATGAGCGTATTTGTTAGTCCAGTCTATCATGTCAGGTTTCTGAGAACGCCATCGCATATCCCACAGCAGTTCATAAATGACGGGATTCGTTTCTATACCCTCAGGCATCGATCCGAGAGCAACCAGGTTGCCGCCGTTGGTGGCGTTGAGTGCCTTTACCGTTTCGGTCGCGACAACTTCCATCCGGCCGAACATCCCGGTATTGCCGCCAAAGTTGTGTATCATGCACCATGACCACGGATAACCGTTCCAACCATTGCGATAGTACCACTGCGGACTGTTGTCACAGTCAAGATCAAGAATCAAAACATCTTCCTTGGGAACGTTTTCTATCAGTGCGTCATGAGGGTTACCCCCCCAACCCTGCAGCACCCATACTGCATCGGGCGAGACGGTTCTCATGGCATTAATGACGTTCTCGCCGGCAGAGGGCAGATCGATGCCCGCCGTCGAGCCTCCTTCATGGAACGGATCTCCGGAGAAGTATTTACATTCGCCGAAAAGTTTCTTCTGCTCATCATAGAAAGTGTTCGCCATCTGGGTAAACAACGGGTCGGTCGGCGAGAGGAAAGCGGGCCGCTTGAAACCGCCGGCCCAATGGCCCTGATCTCGGATGTCAGCATCGGGATATTTTTCTTTAAGTTTATTGGGCACAGTGCCATAAAAAGCGGGCATCACCGGCTCCATTCCCAACTCACGCATGCGGTTGAGTATCTTATTCTGCAATACAATATGGTCATCGATCCAGTCTTGCGGCAGCGGACCTCCCCAACCCTCGAGATTACCCATTAACCACCAACCGAAAAACGCCGGACCGCAAATAAACTCTTTCGCTTCGGCATCGGTAAAGTTGTACTGCTTGAGAGTATTGAGCCAGACCGCCTCAACACCCACAGGTGCCAATGGCAGATCTATCCCCTGAAGCGCCATATAGTCGATCTCTTCTTCCCAACGCTGCCAGTCCCAAAAGGACATCGTATAATTGAGCGTACAATAGTTCAGATAATAGCCATGCTTGTACGGGCTCTCCCGTCGGATCGTCTCGCCGGGCTTCGGGAGCGCTGCAGGCAGATCGAGCTGTGTTCCGCACCAGGATATATTACAGTTTGCGACGTATCGCAGGTACCAGTTGTATGCTGAACATATGGAAACAGGCGACGAACCCTTGAGAACGACCTTGCCATTATCAGCGTCAGATACTATCTCGAAAACATCTCGGCCATCCACCTCCGGTATCAGTTCCAGCGTGAACTGATCTACATGGTCGGGCGTGTTCCGCGAGATCACGCCGCGAGCCGCATCTAGCGGACCCGCTGAGACGGGTGCCGCAAACAAGAATAAGGATATGATAATTGCAAAAATAACCGGGAATTTACTCATAATTAGCATCCTGCTTGAACATTCAGAAAAAATAAAGTCTGAAAAGGCATACCTGCACAATCGGCGAAAACTCAGCAGCTAAGGAGCCCGGACTTTTCAGTCCGGACTCCATCAGCTATTGAAGAGTGTCTAATTAATTACTGACAATCGGGTACCAGGTTGCACTCAAGCCAACCGGCTGCGAATGCAGCAAAGTCACTCAGATCAACACGACAGTCTTCATTGAAGTCGAACTCAGGCAACTCTGTGCAAACGGATTCGCCGGTTGCGCTCGCGTACAGATCGGCAACTTCGACATCGGTCAGTGCATAACTGTAAACCTTGACGTCGTCGATCGCACCATCGAAGAAGAAGTCGTACCCTTCTGTTTCATTTGCGCCGGCACCGATGAGTATCTCATTAACATTGTTAGGTGCTGCGTCTACACCTGTAACCTGTGCTGCGATAACGCCGTTGACATACAGTGTCTGAACGCCGTTTGCATAGGTTCCTGTTATCAGACTCCACTCATTTGCTGCAACTGGCTGCGGGGAATTAGCCTCCGACCAGCCAGTGCCGGTCCCGACAAAGAAGGACCAATAGCCGTTCCATCCGGCATAGAGGACATAACCTCCTGAATATTTATCTGGATCCGGTACGTCATCACGGTTTGAAACTATAGCGCGCCAACTGCCTCCAGAGAGATTTGGTTTGGCCCACGCCGAAACTGTGAAAGCCGTCCCATTGTCCAGATCCGGTGAATATGGAATAACCACTGTGTTCGGATCGCCTGCTTCAAAGCTGACAGCATTCGTTGAACCGGTAAAAGCTCCATCGACGTATGTTACAGCAGGATCCGGAAGCATCTGGGCGTCATTTGCTGCAACTGCATCGGCGAGCGTACCGTCAAGTGTCCACTGCGAAACCAGGCGTTCTGTCATTACATATGCCGGTCCGGAAGTTGCGTTACCCGCGTCGTTGCTGAGCACGCAGTAGTAGTAACCTTCATCAGGTGTCTGCTGGAAATCGGGGAGCGTAAGAGTTGCTGAGTCAGTACCGACAGATACATCGCCCGCCGGTTCAAGAACGCTGTCATCAGAACGATACCATGCATAAGAAGTCTCGTTCAGGCCTTCAACTTCCAATGTGACAGAACCGCCCGCCTCAACTGTCGCATTTTGCGGATCAACTGTGACCAGCGGCTGAGCGGGAGCAGTTTCGAAGGTCCATACCGAACCGGTATAAACGTCGGTGCCCTTGTAAGTATCGACGCGCCAGTAGTAAGTCGTGTCGAAATCAAGGGTTGGAGCGTGAGTCGTAACAAGCTGATTGTCAACGACTTTTACAAAAGTAGCTGTGTTTGGATCATCACTGAAGTAAACATCAAAGCCGTCCGGCGAATAAGCCGTCGGTGCGGCCCATTCAAGAGTAGTACTCAGCGGCAGATCCTGGGAACCGTCGGCCGGGCTGACCAGCGATGGATAAGAGTCTAAGATAACATTATCAATCAGCGCCGTCTGAGCCCAACTACCCGCAGATTCGTTTATAAAACGCAAAGCAACTTCTTCAACATCCGTTGGATCGATGGTCAAAGTAATGGTCTGCGGTTCAAAAGCTCCCCAATCTGGATCGCTCAACCCCCCACTTGCGACACCTGGGTCTGGAATAACAATAGTCTGACCAGTCAGCTCGATGTCATTCACTGTATCCCAGATGGCAACACGCAGGTTGATATCTCCGCCAGTAACTGCGTCATTACGATAGCCCGCAGCGAAAGATACCGCATACTCGCTTACCACATCATTTAGAGTCTGCTGGGCGCCGTAAGTCTCAACAGCTTGAATAGACAGAGCCCTGCCGGATGCCAGCTCCGTATCCGGATATGCACCTTCCCAGCCACCCTGATAATAAACCTCAAGGCCTGCTGTGGCACCCCCAATTACTGTCCAGTTGTCAGCATTGCCGCCATCAGGACCGGCCGAAAAATCACCGTTTTTGATCTGGGCGTTCGCTGTGCCGCAAAATACTGCGACTGCAATCGCCAACATTATAAAGCCGTTTTTCATCATAACTCAATCTCCTGCAACTTAAATCGGAAAAACTCCCGAGGCACGATGCCTCGGGATTTCTTGCGTCCATGCAATTATTTTTCTTTTCTGCGTCTCCGTAGAGTCAATGCACCAAGGCCAAGCAGCATCATAGTAGCAGGTTCGGGCGTTACTGAAACGTTATCGATCAGCGCCGTCTGAGCCCAACTGCCCGTCGAAGTGTTTACAAAACGCAGAGCAGCTTCGGAGACATTTGACGGATCAAAACTGAAGCTGAGTGTTTTTTCGCTGAATGCGCCCCAGTCAGCATCACTCAGACCGCCGGCAGCCAGTCCGGGATCAGCTATCGTGATAGTTTCACCTGCCAGTTCAAAGTCGCTCACTGTATCCCAAATGGACACCCGCAGATCGATGTCACCACCGGTGACTGCATCGTTTCGATATCCTGCCGCGAACGAAACCTCATACTGGCCCACTACCGCGCCGAGAACCTGCTGTGCACCATATGTCTCGACTGCCTGAATGGAAAGAGCCCTACCAGATGCGTATTGAGTGTCCGGATAGTCACCTTCCCAGCCTCCCTGATAGTAGACCTCGCTTGTGGCTCCGTCAAGTTTCGCCCAGTTGTCGGCATTGCTGCCGTCAGGACCGGCTGAAAAATCGCCGTTCGAAATGAGCCCTGCACTTGAACCGCTCACAACAGCCAGACACATCATTACAATCATCACCAACTTTTTCATCTTACTAACCTCCAAACAAAAATAATAAAACTAAACTCTAACAGCCAACACGGCCTAACTTAATATTTTAGTCCTCAAAGTGTAAAAACGGCTCAGCAATAAGCGCCCAGTCACAATATTCAGAACCTGCATCGGTCACTATAAACGTGAGAAAACGATCCCTGGGACTCAGTTTGATATCGATATTTTCTCCCCCCTGCTCAGATGTGACGTCTTTTCGGGTGTACCTGACCTGACCGTCCACGAGTACGAAAAAATCAGCCGTTGCACTTTGATTGAACACTTCCAGAGTCGTACTGGATATGCCGCATTTTGCAGTCAGTGATTTAATTTCGGACCAAGCTGCGTTATTTCGAATTGAGTCGAGATCAAAAGTAACACCCAGATTCGAATGAAGGCTGAAAGAAGACGGGCCGTCTTTGCGACCATATTCAATGCCGTCGAGAACGAGATTGTGACGAGGACAATCGTTTGCCTCATGCATCGCGCCGTTAAATACACCACCCCAATACATGCCGGTTGTAACTGGTGCCTCCCTGAAAAGGTGTCCTTTGGAAGAAACCTGCACGGGGCCGTTGGTAGCATTCGCAATGAACACACCATCAATCATTTCGGATTCGTCAACATTTCTATATTCTGATTCCCCATAGACTGCCCAAAGTTCTATATCCTTCGATAGCTTACCCGTAAGCGGATCGATTCCGTTATTAAGCTTTCCTGTACCAAACCCGCTGCCGTGCCCAATGATATCCGCAAGATGGATCGGCTCCCCTCGCCAGACAAAATTGGACGATGAATCAACCTGCCGGACGAACACCCGATCTTTGATATGAACCTTTGTCGTCGTCCCCGAGGATGGATCAAAACTTGCGGCATAGCCCTCTGTCAGTCGCGTAGGATTATCAAAAACCAAAGGATCGGAACCGGGCCGTAATTCTACCTCGCCCTTGAATACATGGGCCTCGGTTTTCCCTGCCGAATCTATTAACACGCCAAATTCAGTGCCGTAATCAACTACGTTTGCTCCAGGCGTCTGGATCGTGAAGCCTATGGCCGACGGAGGAACACTGGCAAACACCTTACCCGTAAGAAGTGCCATCTCCTTTTCGCCGGTAAACTCTACTTCAGCGGGCCCTTCAATGATCACTTCCGCACCGCTGTTGAGCGTTATGCTTGCAAAGCCGGAACGAAGCTCGGCAGTACCTTCTCTGACGGGATCACCGCTTTTGAAATCCTTTCCCACCCAAACACTGTCGACACTCTCAGTGACGTAACCGACAAGCGGCTTGGAAGGGTCCACCAGCACCAGTACGAGAATACACAAAAGTGCAAAACTGGAAAATGCCGAAATCGCCAGCAGAGCCTTGGAAACCGGCGCCTTTTCAGTTGCGGCTCGCTGCGACGCTATTCGATGCTCGTGGTTCAGTGCTTTAACAGGCTCATTCGATTCAACGGGCACAGCTTCCGCATTCTTTTCTGCTTCAGCCAGAGCCAGCCACAGCTCACTGGTAACTGAATCATGCAAACTCAGTGGATCGTTTTCCCCAGTTGAGCCTTGCACCTCGATTGTCGGAGTACGTCCCCCTTCGCGAAGAAATTCAGCCGAACCGAAAAGGTCAGCGGCAAACTCAATTGCATCAGAATCACCTTCGAGCATGTTCTGCAACAGGTCAAATTCCTCAGCGGAGATCATCTCATCCTGCAATGCCAGGATCAGCCGAGTAATCTGAAGTTGTTTTTTCGGATCGAGGATCATCAGACTATCTCCTGTGGAAGAGTTTGTTTAATACAACGCTGCAATTTACAGTGTATGCGTGAGAAGGAACGATAAATATAGTTTGCAGTTCGACCGCATCTTTCAGCGATACTTTTAATTGGGATGTTCTGTGTATATCGCAGATTCAAAAGCTTCCTCTCGCTCTCAGGTAGTTTCTCGATACAATTATTGAGTGCAGCGATCGACTCATGAGTCCGGGCAGCATTTCGTGATGCGACCTCAGCGAACTGCTCGAAAATTTCATCCTTAAACTGCAAATGCTGCTTCGCGCGACTGCGTCTATAATTCAGTATCCTGTAAAACGCAATTTTAACAGCCCACGCTGCGAAATCCGTACCGGGCTCAAATTCGTCAAATTTACGCCAGGCGATCGTGATCGTTTCCTGATAAATATCGTCAACATCGCTAGCGATAGGGACCAGCGTTGCAATATACGAGCGTATCGTGCTCTGAGCAGGGAGTAAACACTCCAGAAAGCTCTCAGTTCTCAAGTTTTCAGTTCGTTTATTTCCCATACATCGCGGCATTCTCAGTTTTTAGCCGAAGGTTTGCTTTAAATCGCAGCAGAACTAGTTTTTTGCATAAATTCTGCCAATTTTTCACATTTGTTCAAAAGAACTAACTATGTCGACCACTCAGTCAAAGGCTTCCGATTGTCCAGGCAGATGCCCAGATGCTAGAAATTCAAAAAGACCAACTGACTAGTATTCTCATATTTTGAGGGTACGCATCGCTCCATAACAGCAGTTTACAATTTTCTAAAAGCACTGTCGTTCACTATCCTGTGAAAAAATATTGAACTTTCTCAGGCCCTTTAGATGCGGGCTGAACAAAAAAAACATGTACAATGAATTGTCATGATAATAACGTTTTGATAAAATGGGCCCTAATGACGGATCTCAGCGGAAACATCAGGAAGAAATTCGAACAGGTTCAGTGCCTATCCGACCGACTGCGTCAGTTGGGCTGGGCCAGCTTTACAAAACCCGTCCGCGACCGTGAAAATCTACCCAGACACGTGCACCCTGATACCTTTGAGATATGCTGCATCGCATCAGGAAATGTTGAATGGTGGGTTGAGGGACAAATATACAACGCAAAAGCCGGCGACCTGTTCATCACCCTTCCCGGCGAGTCGCACGGCGGCCTCAACGACATCATGAATCCCTGCGAACTTTACTGGGCGCAGATCCAACTGCAAGCAGATACCGGCATCGGCGGTTTGAAACCAGACGAGTTGAAGACCTTAAAATTGGAGCTCATTGACGCACAGTGCCGCGTCTTCACCGGCAGCGCAAAGATCGAACAAGCATTCGCTTTCCTGATCTCAGAACACGAAAAACCAGACCGCTTCGCGCGTGCAAAAGTCGAAACTACTCTTGCCCAACTCCTTATTGAAGTTGCAAGAGCATGTCAGGCAGGACATGCGAACCAGATATCACCGACAATCCAAAGGGCATGCGACATGATCAATGCCGCCTTCAACCAGCCGATCCGCATGGAAGAAATCGCCCGCGAACTGGGCCTGAACCTCTCTGCGTTCTACAAACAGTTCGCAGAGCAACTGCACGAAAAGCCCACCGAGTACCTCACCCGACTGCGAATCGCCCATGCAAAAGAATTGCTCAGACAGACTGATCAGACCATCACCCAGATCGCCCACGCCTCCGGCTACTCATCCAGTCAATACTTCGCGACCATATTCAAACGCTCGACAGGACTTTCCCCTCGAATATACCGAAAGAACGTGAAAACTGAGGGATGACGACCCGCAAGCCGCCATCCTCTTATGTTACATTGCAAAGTAAGGCTTGCGCGTCTTCCACTTGCCCCGCGTAAAGTCCGGCACTTCGATCGGCTGATTATTCTTCTCTATCGACATCTCAGACAAAGGCCCGCTCGCGGCCATCAGCACACCGTCATACAGATGCAGCGGCAAGGGTTTATTTTCGCGCAGTGACTTTATAAACTGCGTCAGCATGATACCGTCTGCCCCGTCGTGTCCGCCGAAAGCGTTCTTAGCCCATTCATGCTTATATTTATTATGGTAAGGCGGGAACGGCTCCCAACTGTGATACTGCGGGCTCTTGCCCGTTACATACAGTGCATTCCGCTGCTCATTGTAAATACCCCGCGTCCCCTGTACCATCCACCTGTTATCGTAAGGCCGCGGCGACTGCATGTCGAAATTGATCACGATCGTCTTACCTTTTTTCGTCTTTACGACCGTCGTAACGATGTCGCCCTGTTTATACTTCCGCTTTGCGTTAGGATGGTCCGGGAAGTTCCGCTTGAAATAGTCATGTATCGCGAACTGATCAGTCGCCGTCGACGTGATCGTATCGTACCAGTCGCCGCATCCTATGTCCATCCAGCTTAGTACAGGTCCTTGCTGGTGCGTCGGATACTGCGCCCGATTGTGCTCGACAAGAAATTTTGCACCCCATCTGCTGTCGCCTGTTCCCCGCTCAAAGTACCAGTGATCGATGCAGTCATGCGAATACGCACAGTGGGCATGCGTAATCGTCCCAAACAGCCCCTCACGGATCATGTTCAGGATCGCAAGGTTATCACTTCGGAAGCTCCAATTCTCGAGCTGCATGCAAGGCGTACCAGTCTTCTCCCATGTCTCGATAAGCTCCCAGCATTCCTCCATCGTATACGCGATCGGCACCTCACAGCCGACTGCCTTGCCCGCCTTCATCGCATAAACCGACATCGGCGTGTGCAGGTCCCACGGCGAACCTATTATCACCGCATCCAGATCGTCACGATCCATCAGCTTCTTGTAATCGGTCGGGCCCGAATATCCCTTCGGTTCCGGCTGACCAGCGTTGGTTACGACCTTTTTCGCAGCCGCCAGTGCCTTCGGATCGATGTCACAGACTGCCGGCATCTCCACACCGCCCAGACCAAGAACCACGCTCATCAAATATCGGCAACGGTTGCCTGTACCTACGGCACCGATACGCAATGGCATGTCACCCTCATGTTCGGCACCAAATGCCGATCCCGCCAAACCGGGAATACTCAACCCCGCAACCAGCCCCGCATTCGCCTTTATAAAACTGCGTCTGTCAAATCTGACCATTGTATTATCCTCTCAAACCATAACCGTTATTGATTCCCATTTTACAGATTCAGCCCGAATAGTGAAACGCATATCTTTCCATCGCGTCCGCCAGCGCAACAACATTCTCCCTGGGTACACCCGGATACAGACCATAGATCATCATCAGACCACCCTCACGGGACCCCAGCCTTTCTACCTCTTCACGAATCAGAGCATCAATATTAGCGGGTGTGCTGTGCGGAGTGATATCCTGGCGATCGATGTCTAGATCCACGCAAACCCGTCCCGTAAGGTTGTCCCGTATCCAGTCGATCCCATTGACCAGATCCTGTATATTGACAGCATCCACGCCGTCCCGAAGCAGCTCATCGACCAGATCACGCACACACCCGTCCGAGTGCATATGAATGATACAGCCCGCTTGCCTCGCTGGGTCCATCAGCCGTTCATACACAGGCCCGATGTATTTCCTGAACATCTCCGGCGAGATCATCGGCCCGCTCTGCATGCCCAAATCTTCGGCATAACACATCATATCCACGCCAAGATCGACATACCGCCGGACTATCTCGGAATTGAACCTCTCAACCATTTCGATCAGCCTGTGCAGATCCACATGACCGTCGAACATATCAAAAAGCAGATTCTCATAACCCCGCAGATCGACCAGCCGCTGGAACGTGTGCCCATGTATAAGCCCGCCCACCGTGAGCTCACCCGCCGATTTTGCCTTCTCGATCGCACTGCTGATCTCACCCCAGTCTATCCCAACCTTGCCGTCCGTAACCGCCGGATCAGGCATAACATAGCTGGCAAACGCTCCCCAGTTCACCAGCGGATGCTCCTTCACTGTCCCCACGATCCCATCCATCGCCGTCTCCCACACACACCCCCACGGATCTACATGCGGCCTACCCACCCGCTCCGGCACCTGCTGCTCCAGTTCCGGCCGAGCCTGCTTTCTCTGTGCCTCAGGAAACAGAAATGGATGCTCCGCCATAAGCTCTTCCAGAAATTCCGCCGGGTAGTGCTCCCAGCAGGCCTCATTGATATGGAACGTCATCGGGATATACTCGGGCCAATCAAAGCGGATCGCCCGCACAATGTTATCACGTTTTGAAAGTGTAATATCATCCATACCCGCAGTTTACACCTTCAAAAACCCCCTGTCGTTCACTATCCTGTGAAAATATTTCTAACATTTCCCTCCCTGGGCTTCACCAATGGCTATTACTCAGAGCTGTCAATCATCCGACAAGAAACTTCCCAGGAAATACACACCATCATGCCCTAGACCTTCAAAAACAGCTTCTTTTTATAAAGCACGTACAAGAACGTTAGTTCGATAAGGACGAAACCGAAAGCCCAAATAAAATGGCCCCAGTTGCCCCCGACCTTGTTTACTAGACCTGCAAAAAAGAAGTTGGTCGTGTGGCCGAAGTTGATTACATGATGGGCACCAAGATAAATGGTAATGGCATTGAGCCCAATGAGAATGAAGGGGAAGGCCCATCGGCTAAAACCGATCACGTCGATAATGCTGTAGAAGACTGCGAGCAAAAGAAAGCTAAGACCTGCAGTGAAAACGGTGAACGAGCTGGTCCACATCTCCTTGTTGATGGGAAATACGATATTCCAGAGTAGACCCAGGAGCACACAGCCAATGCCGGCGAGAACCAGCAGACCAACAGTGAGCCATTTTTCTGAGAGCTTGTTTTTACCCACCAGCATCGTTCCCGCAAGTGCGCCGATCAGCGCGGTACCTGTACCCGTGACAAGCGAAAAGGTGCCCTGCGGATCGAAAACACCGCGGTAGAGTTTGCCTGGCAAGATCAGGCGGTCGATGTAGCCGACAAGATTGCCTTCCATGGAAAGATCGCCTGCCCCATGGCCGGGAACGGGAACGAATGTCATTGCGCCCCAATAAACAAGGAGCAGACCGGCAGTCCAGCCGAGCTGAGATTTCCAGGTGGTGTTTACAAAGATAAGAGCAGCAAACATCCAGGATAGCCCGATAAAGCCCAAAACGCTGGGGTATCGCAGGTTAGCAAAATCCAGACTGAGCATGCCGTTATAGATGCAGCCAAGCAGCACAAGCAGAAGGCCGCGTTTGAATATCTTGAGATAAATTTTGCTTCGCGGGGTACCGGTCTGGATCTGCTTGCCGAGGGAGAAAGGCATCGTAACACCAGAAATGAACAGAAAAAGCGGGAATATGAGATCATAAGCGGTGAAGCCGTGCCAAGGGGCGTGTATGAACTGCTTGCTGACTGCGGCATGCGCGCTTTCCAGGCCCATAACCAACAGCAGAGCTTTGAGAAGCCGATCACCGCCGACGATCCAGAACATATCGAAACCGCGAAGTGCATCAAGTGATACGAGACGCTTGGACTTGACATTTATTGTTTGTGCCTCTTGCGTTTGGCTCATTTATCTTTGAACTCCAGTTGGTTTTATTTGTGTCCTGGTTATTTAGGTTACCACGGTAAAAAGTCCGAGCAGATGCTTTCAATCCCCGACTGGAACCAACTCTGAAAACAAGAAGAGTCATAGGACCGCCGTCTCCCACTTGCAGCCAAGCGGATCTACATGAGACCTGTCTATCTACTCAGGCATCTGCTGTCCCAATTACGGCCGAGACTGCTTTCTCCATGCCTCGAGGAACATAAACGGATGCTCCACCATAAGCTCTTCCGGAATTCCGCCTGATAATGCTCCCAGCAGGCCTCATTGATATGGAACGTCATCGGTATATACTCGGTCCCGTCAAAGCGGATCGCCCGCACAATGTTATCACGTCTTGAAAGTGTAATATCGTCCATACCTGCAGTTTACACCTTCAAAAAACTCCTGTCGTTCACTATCCTGTAAAAATATTTCTAACATTTCCCTCCCTGGGCTTCACCAATGGCTATTACTCAGAGCTGTCAATCATCCGACAAGAAACTTCCCAGGAAATACACACCTTCGTGCCCTAGACCTTCAAAAATAGCTTCTTTTTATAGAGCACGTACAAGAACGTTAGTTCAATAAGGATGAAACCGAAAGCCCAAATGAAATGGCCCCAGTTGCCCCACCGACCTTGTTTACTAGACCTGCGAAAAAGAAATTGGTCGTGTAGCCGAAGTTGATTGCATGATGGGCACCAAGATAAATGGTAATGGCATTGAGGCCGATGAGAACAAAGGGGAAAGCCCATCGGCTAAAACCTATCACGTCGATAATGCTGTAGAAGACTGCGAGCAGCAGAAAGCTCAGACCAGCAGTGAAGACGGTAAACGAACTGGTCCACATTTCCTTGTTGATGGGAAATACGATGTTCCAGAGCAGGCCCAAAAGCATACAGCCAAGTTCGCAGGTTCATCGCAGATATCACCGAGCGGATCAGATGATGCCTGATGGCAGAACAAGATGCAATCAAACTGCTCCCAGTGAAGCCCTATGAATATTCTTCAACATCAAAGCTAGAGGTTAGGACCCGCCCCGCAGTTTACACGTCAGCTTTTACTTATGGCTGTGTGTATCTGCTGATTTAAATCATTCTATGCTGCATCAATTTAATGTATCAACGCTATGTTAATATCACCGCACGCATTAACTCCGGGGTGCGGGTACTCTTGAAAACCTCAGCCGACAGGTGTCGAAGAGGATGCTGTGGTTGAAGGTTAGGACCACGCGATTGGTATACGTCCTGCCGAATTTCGTCGAGACCAGCGCAATCAGCCCAATCGACTGCAGGTAGCCAAGATTGGAATAATAGTAAACATAGCTGAAGGGCTTTTCACACTGACTGCGGCACAACCTGCAGTACAGGTCATAAATGTTCTTGGTGAGATCGGATTTATTCTGTGCGGCGGCAGTGAGGATTAACAGGTTCTGATCGGACAGATCGTTTATTACATCGATGACGATGTCCTTGCGGGCATTCTCAAAGCACGACTCGACCGACTTTTGCGGTTCGGTGACGTTATAGTAAAGCGTCTTTATCGCAACCCGAGTATCGGAGTTGGTCTTTTTGGTGGTCATTGCCGCGATTTCAGAGACTTCTGTATAGTCGTAACTGACAAGACCCTTCTGTGCCCTCTCCAGCAGGATAGCGTTTATCTGCTCAGCGTTGTAATTGGCAAAATGCATCTGCACCAGTTGAAGCGAGCTTTTAGAAGCCGCATCGAGCTCCCTTAAAAGATGCGGATTGTTTGAGAGCATTATCACCATAACAGGCTTTTCGCTTCTGCTGAGCAGGTAGAGGATGTCGCGGTTTTTGTCCTTTGCGCTCATAAGATCGACCTCATCCAGCACGAAGACCGTTTTGCCGGTGATCGATTCACTGAACATCTCAAAGAGCTTGTCGAGACTTAGGCCAGTACACCTCTTGTTGAGCAGCCTTGCGAGTATCTTGAAGCTGGTATTGTGATGCCGGCAGTTGACATACCGCATGCTAAGATCGGTCTGGGCCGGAACGACCCTGGCCAGGTATTTCATGGTAAGCGTCTTTCCGGAACCTCTAGAGCCTATGACCGCAAAATTAGTCGCAATGCCGGAAACGTCAAACCGCAGCATAGCATCGATGATCTGCTTTGATTCGCTTCTGATAAACGGTTTTTCCGGGATGTAGTTGTAGTCAAAGACCGTAAAGTCCCTGACCGCCCTGCTCTGTTGAGCGACGACGTGTTTTTGTCTTTGCACATACTCGGTTAAATCCATGTACGCATCAACTCCGGGGTACGTGTAAACCGCGGCTTTTTTAATGTTTTCGTGTATCGGGAAAGTAGCAACACCAAAAACTATTTAAACCAGCCCCGTCCCCCTAGCGTTTATGCCTTTGTATCTGCCGGATGATTTCTGGCTGCTTGCCGACAGTCTATGGACGGACTTTGTGATATCGTTTACTCTGTTTACATCTGTTTGTTATGCGGTACTGAGCCGCAGACTCAATCACCACCGTCCGGCTGCCGCGGCAAGCACTGCAATCGGCCTGGCACTTTCTCTATCGCTTACCTTCTGGCAAAGCGCAAACAACTTCAGTCTTGCAGATCTCGGTCCTCTGGCGGTCAGTTTCGCTGCTGTTGTCATCGCCGTTGTGATCTTCGGTGTTTTCAGGCAGGTGGTCGGAAGCTTACCGGCGGCCATGTTATCGTTTGGGGTCTGCCTGGTGACGGCCCTGTCACCGGGCCTTAATCCGCCCATCAGCCATGACCTGATCGCACTGGTGGCCTTTTTAATAGTCGCTGCAGCGTTATACATGGTCCTGACAAATCACGGCCAGCCCAGGATTTATCCTCAGTCAACACCGCCTCAAAGCAGTCCAGACAAACAGCGACAACCAGCACAGCTCAGCGCATCCATAGAAAAGCAAATCTGCCAGGCGGAGCAAAATTCAACCCGCCTGGAAAACGATCCCCAGAATATTGGCCAACTGCAGAGGCAGATCGAGGATATTTTGCCCAAAACCTCTGCACTGACCGATCAGATGGCCCGGTTAAGGAAGCAAGCGGCCTTCGTAAAGAACGGCCAGCTGCAGCGTATAAAAAAACTCCGCATGCGCCTGATGCGTACGCCGCCCGAGCAAAGAGCCGCAGTCGCAGCAAACATGAAAAAGGCCTACAAAGAGCTTAAGTTCGATGACCGCATTGAAAGACTCGACTACGCGGTCGCCGAGACGGAGAAAAGGGTCAGGGACTGTCTCAACAGATCCATCCAGCTTTTAAATGCCGGAGACACTGCAGGTCTTATCAGGATGCTCGATAGGGCCAGGCGACTCCAGCGGCACAACCAGAAGCTCGAAACCGTGATCGAGCGCAGTAAAGAAAAGCTGATCGGACAATACGATCAGTTTGAACAGAGCCAGAGCAGAAATTACACAAAACAGGAAATAAAAGGTGATAACCGATGATTCGATACAAGACAGCCAACGAACAAAAGAACAGCTACAGATCCAAAGGGGAGCAGAGAATCGCCGATTATCTGAGCTCTCAGCGGATCAGATTTCAATATGAACCGCCGACAATGGTCTACGACTTAAACTGCAAGCTCAGGGTATGGTACCCGGATTTTCGGCTGGGCGGTAAAAACGGCCTGATCCTGGAATACGCAGGCATCAAAAACGATCCCGATTACGACAGGGGCATAGCCAAGAAGAAAAAACTCTACAGGGCCAACGGACTCGAGGCCCTGTTCGTCTACCCCGAAGATATTTACCGCAAGAACTGGCGGTCCAACCTGGGAGATAAGCTCATGAAATATCGAGCCAGCAAAGACGTTCAATCGGCACCCGCGGGTTATCACAGCCGGCAATCGCCCTGTCAATCTTATCGACCGCCGACGCATTCGTCGCTACGAGCACCAGTCTATCAAAATCAGTATCACTGAGCTTTTTGATGTTGGCGGCTATGTCGGATTTGCCGGTCTCGACCTCGACTGCTATTTTTTCGCGGTGATTTTTGGCGACAAGGTCGACGACTCCGTTGTCTGTGACCGAGTGTTCGAGCGAGACGTCATAGCCAAGGTCGGCAAAATACTCTTTTGCTTTTTCCTTCCAGAAAAGATGTTCGATGCTCTCTCGCCTGCGAGGCGGGAATATCCCCTCCCGGATGCACAGGCCCCGGGCGTTGTCGGATATCTGTAAAAGGACCACCTGACCGGTGCGGGTGGGAACGGAGACGGCGTCTATGATCCCGGCTGCTGTAAGCTCTTTTTTGATGGCGTTTCCCCTGCGCCTTGAAAACCTCAGGCGATTATATCGTTTTACAGTCGAGCTCAACGGCCTTTGCACTATATCGTCCAGAAACCTTATCATCTCTCTTGTCATTATCATGGAGGGTGGGTGGGATTGTTCCGTTGAATGCGACTGTTTATCTTTTTCCTGGTCCGCGGGTGGGTGGGAAGCTGTTATCTCGTCGAGTATCTTCAATATTTTATCAACTTCCTTTTCCTTTTCCGGACCGTCCGAAACAGCCCCGGACCCGGCAGAATTGCCCCCGGTTTGACCGGACCGGGCGGAATCGCCGTCGCGGTCGGATCTGAGCATCGCATCGGTAATCTCACCTTCCGTTATTTCGAAAAGAGGCAGCTTGACCCTGAACGGCCTGGGTGAGCAGTCTGCGATCTTTACTATCGCTTCGCCCCTTTCAAGCTGGGAAAGGGCAGATTTTTGATCGTCGTCGAGATTCATTGCGCTGGTCAGTGAGGTGATGTCTGATCTCAGTTTCTGGCTCAGTGCAATCGTTGCATAAGAGTTTGCAAACGCCACCTTGCTCAAAAGCGACGCCGACTGATCGACGAACACATATCCAAGTCCGTATTGGCGCACCATCCTGATTGAGTTTTCCAGGACCGACTCTCTGGATCCTGCCTGTTTGGCGTGCAGGAGGTTGTGTGCCTCCTCTATGACCAGGAGATTGGTCAGCTTATCCCTTGGACCCTGGGCGAGTCTGTGGCGATAAACATAGAGCGCCAGGGCCTCTGAGAACATCACCTTATCGGTATTGGCAGAGAGCCCGTCCATCTCCAGCACACAGTTTTCATCGAGCAGTTTTAAAATATCGCTGTTGTCCTGGGTCTCGACTACCCTGCCGAACTCACCATAGGTCATCGCCATCAGGATACGCTGAGCGGACGCCTGCCACTGAGCTGCCCTTCCCTTGAGTTTTGCATTTTTGAGCCAGCCGAGCAGATCCTTTATCGTGGGCCACCTAGGACCGATCCCTTCATAGACTCCGAACTCATTGTAAAGATGCTCAAGTCCGCTGACAAGAAGACTTATCACTCCCTCACCGCCCAGGTATGCATCCGCGATCACATCCACGATAAGCTTGATCCATATATTGGGCTCACAGCCCGGCGGCGGTATCAGCGGATTGAACCTGAAAGGAGAAATATCACGCCCGACCGTATAGACCTTTAAATCCGGATGCACCTGCTTTAGATCGCGATATCCCCTCTTCCAGTCAAGTGCGAGTACCTTTATACCGCTTCGAATGACACTGTCGACAAGAACGAACGTCAGGTTGGTCTTTCCCGACCCGCTTCTGCCGGCGACAAGAAGGTGCTCTTTGAGTCTGTCTGATTTGAGTTTCAAAGGTGATATATCGCGGCCGGCATACCGGATTGTCCCAAGCTCTATATCACCGGCGGCAACCGAACCCTTATCAGGCGGCGGGAAAGGATCCGATGAGTTGTCGATCGATGAGCCGAGGTGTTTTTCGGCGAGGATTTCAAGAGTCTGCAGTATATCCGCCTTCTCGTCCCTGCCCTCCGAGAGCAGGTAGGCCTTCCAGAGCGAGTCTATCTTTTTACCCAGTATCGGCTTTAGCCGCATACATAACCTCGCTACACCGTCGTCTCTCAGTCCGGAACACCCCCACTATATATGTCCGATTTTCGCTTGATGCTCAGATAGTCGTTGAGCGACTGGGGCAGCATCAGCTTTAGTTTCGAAACGTCCTTCCAGAGGCTGACCTTCTCATCGAGTTGCTTTTGATAGAGCTGGTTCATCTGCTCTGAAAGCATCTCCTTATGACCCGGCGGCCAGAGACCAAGCTGCTGGGGCCACTGGTAAAAATGCTCCTTGAGCTTGATCTTGCTGTACTCGAGAACACGGATGTTAGAGTCGTAAATCTCGTACCTTTTTCGGATCTGAGCCACGATATTTTCAAGGGCCAGATAAGAGGTTTTCTGCTTGTCGGCAAAGATGTTTTCCTCACTATTTTCAGACGGTCTTGTCGTCGGAGAACTGACGATATCATCGACCGACCAGGCACTGTTATAACAGCCCTGCTGATACACCGGCACTGCCTGGTGCAGATACTCCGGGACATAGTTTGGGGACATGTAGTTCGGGTTGGCATAGTCGATTCTTATCACCTGCATTTTTGCTGCTACTTGAAAGTAGACACTGCATTTATTTAAATCTTTCGTTTTTTTGAGCACTGTCCGGAAGTAACAGTGTCCGATTTTGGCCCGAATCACTTTAATCAGTTTAATCCTTTAAAGACAAGGACTTACGAATCACTTTCGACCATTTTAATTGAATGTGGGGGTGGGGTGGTTTTTGATTTTAGTGTTGTATTTGGTGTCTGGTTTTTGTCGGTGTCTGGTTTTGTTAGAGGTTGGACTGTCTGTTTTTGTGTTATCGTTTCACTGTCTGGTTTCGTCCGCACAGCGGAGTTTATGCGTTGGGTCTTTTTTGCTTTGTTTTGCTTTGCTTTTTTCATCTGTTTGTTTTTCTGCATATTTGCAGTTTAGAATCAGTTGGATCCTGTGGTCGTTGTCAGCATATTCAGTATTGCTGATTTTCGTTGTTAGCTGCTGAGGGCTCGAACCTTTTTAGGTTTTCTTTGCTGGTATTTGCCAGCAGCCTGTTGAGCTTTCGGTCAGAATTAGATGTTAGCGTTAGCATTTCCTCGTTTGTTTCGGGAAATGATCTTGATCTGAGAGATTTATCAATCTCATCTTTTGCATCCTCATCGAGATGTCGGAACAAAAATGCCTTTGCGGGGTTGCATCGGGTTTGCATTTTTCTATTTGTATACATTTTATTGCATGTTTATAAACATTTCGCTTTTTCATTTTCATTTTCAATTTCAATTCCTTTTTCATTTCAAACTCTCAAAGAGCTTGTCCGGTTTGCTCACGCAGACCTTCTATCGTAAAGCTTTGCCCTTCGGGTCAAACCTTTATCGAAAGGTCCGCTCACGAGCCGCCGGCCCCTATTTTGGCCGGGCCATGGACGGTTCGCTACCGGGTGGGCGAACCGCCATTAAGAGCGGCGAGCCGGAGAGTGATTACTATGAAGACACAACAAGTTGTTTACCAGCAGGTTCCACTAAGAGCGACGGTGCAGCCGGTCAGGGCCGAGCGTTACGGGACAGTAGAAGGACTGGATAGTTATGAGCTTGCCGACCCGGCAGAGCTTGAGAGGATGGCATATCTTCGCTTCTTCGAACCGGTTTTGACGTTACCGCATCCGGAAAAGGACCGGCCGTTTATGCCCGATATTGCAGGCGGAGCGTTTGACAGCTGGGACTTTGAGAGGATGTTTCCAGGCATGCGTGAATACGCATACAGGATTCGAACTCTAAACTGGCTCAAGAGCAAGCTAAGCGACAGGCTCAATCTGCTGGCCATCCTGAAGGAAAAACTTACCAGGCCCCAGCGGGCTCGGGGAATATCAGCCGCCCGCGGGGCAGCGGATATCAGTGAGATCGCAGATCCCGACACACGGATGTTCGCAAGCGAATACAGGCGCAGTCTGCAGCTTCGAAATCGCATACAGCGGTTTCGTTCAACCGGCATCTTGAACCAGACACCAAGATGCCGATAGAAAACGAGGTGATAGTATGAATACACAAATGAATGAACGGATGAATGGACAGATCAATGGTAAAATGAACAGACCAAAGGCAAGGTTCCAGGCCGGCTCTGTGACGGTTGCGGTCTGGGAAAACGAGTTTGAGTTCAACGGCAAACCGACCAGGGCACTGAGGGCCTCGATCGAGCGGCGATTCAAGGCAAAGGACGGTCAGTGGAAATCCTCCAGTACTTTTTCACGAAACGATCTGCCACTGGCCATACACTGCATGCAAAAAGCCTTTGACTACATGGTGCCCAACGGCTTTGCCGGACAAAAGGAGGTGAGACGCTATGAGTAGACTCGAACAGATCGTAAACTCGTATCCGATACAAAGGATCATAGTACCCAACAGACGCCTTCTCGACGGCGAGATCGTCACCGTCGACGGAGAGGATTTTGTATATGACGGCCGAACCGGAAAACTTCGGAACATCCGGAATCTCCAGGAAACACTGCGTCCTGACGAGCTGAGAGAAACACCTTCGGGGTGGTCGGCGTGAAGCAGATAGTCCATCTAAAAGAACCTGCCGGGGCCATAACAAGCCCCGCGATGGTCTTTGAGAGGGTCTCATCGATCGACATCGATTTTGACCAGGAAAACTTTTTGATCTTGACCTTCACCGCCAGACAGCAGGTGATCTCGGCAGAGGTGCTGTTCAAAGGCGGCATCGACACCGTTATCATGGATCCGAGGATAATCTTCAAAAAAGCACTTCTCGATAACGCTGCGGGCTTTCTGGTGGCACACAACCACCCCTCCGGCCACCTGGATCCTTCTGATGAGGACCTCCAGGCCACAAGAGCTATACGCGAGGCGGCGGATCTATTAAAGATCAGGTTCTGCGATCATGTTATCTTCAACAAAAGCCACTACTACTCGCTGAACAGATCCGGCAAACTCTAATCCTTTTTTCATTCGGGGCATGTGCAAAATATTTTATTTAGAAAATCATACTGATTTTCCGGTCCGCTCATTGCATCTGTTCGGGCTATATTGCTATTAGCAGGGTTGCCCCTTTTAATTTTTCTCTAAATCCTGCTCCCGCACTCCGGGCAGTACTTATCAGCCCTTCTCACACGGCTTCGGCATACCGGGCAGGACATGGTCGAGCCTGCGTGGCGAGACGGACCAACTAGCAGTATCAACAGGGCTGATATTATGGTAACCGCGGTAGGCGTCAAAAAATCGTCACTGATCCTTTCGGCCAGCGGCGAAACACCGACCTCGTCCAGCCAGTGGGCTATGACCACGATGTTGCCCAGCACCAACACGGCCGCGATCAACAGGACTACTAAAAATTTTCTAAGGGTAAGATTCACTGTTATCACCTCCTTTCATGCCCCACCCTAGCGCAAAGCAGGCAAGAGCGCAAGTGCTTTTTGTAATTTTTTCCGGATCCCGGTTCTGTCAGCTTTGCCCAAAAAGCAGAACCGAAAACCTTATAAAGATCGCCGTCTTTACACCACACAGTTCATTTCATTGATCACACTTTTTAGCAAGAGCCGCCGCGTGAAAGAGCGGGCCTGCCAGGGTCAAGAGCCATCACGATCAAATGCCGGCCATTGCGCAAAAGCCGCGTCCAGACCGGGCTAACGTCAACCGTCCCGGATTTACATAGTCGTTTCTTTGTTCCGTCAAACAGTCTTATTCGAAAGGAAACTTATGCAGTAAACGCAGGATCTATTCTCAAAGATCAGCTCGTAAGGCACATCTGTTCAAAGCGGCAGATGTGCCTTTGTTATTTAGCAAGAAGCAAAGCAGAACTGAAACGAAAACGAAAAACTAAAACGCAAAAAGAAAGGTAAGGTGATACAAATGGCATGGAGACCAAATGAACAATTTATTGAAGGCGTACTGGACAACACACGACAGGGCAAGATCACCGGCTGGATGAAGTTTGCCGGTATCGAGGAAAAAGTAACCTTTGATTTGGACGGCAATTTCCACAGGGATATCAGGGGCTCAAAGGTACTGCTTCGCGGTGACGGAGAAGCATGCGATCGCGGCAAAGCAACGAGCAGAATGCAGGGCTTTTCTATGACCCAGAAAGGCAAGGCGGGAGACATGACCGCAGGGCTGCAGCCGGCCGACTATGTCGAGTACCCGTACTTTGAGTGGTATTCCCAGGACAACGGCCGGGTGGTCATAGAACTCAATCCCGACCAGGTCGAGCTTCTGACAAGACCTATACCTGCCTGTGAATCCGATCCGATCGATCGCAAGGAGCAGAACCAAAACCTCACGGAGTTTGTCAGCAGCACAGCCGAGATACTCACAGCAACCGAGAAGACATCGACCAGGGCACAGGCCAACAACAGGATCCGGGGCATGGAGCTTTTGACAGAGGATCTTCGTGAAAAACTGCCTCCTTTAGGCAGCCAGGACGGCAAAGGCGGCAAGGCCCTGGCACACTGCAAGCTCTTTACACCCGACTCATCTTTTACCTGGTGGATACTCGAAGCCGAGCCGGTAAAGGACAGGGCAGGCAACGTCATCGACTACCAGATGTTCGGCCTGGTAGAGGGTCACTGCAAGGAGCTGGGCTATATAAGCCTCCAAGAGCTCGAAGAACTTCGCGGTCCTCTGGGACTGCCGGTCGAGCGGGATCTGTACTTTAGGCCCACAACGCTCGATCAGATCGCGCCTGAGATGTTCAAATCATCCCAAAACGGATAACCGTCAAATCTCGTTAAGTCAAGGAACAATCAAATTATGACACACACAGCTGCCACTGCGCGCGGTCCGCCGACAGCAGACCGACAAAGTTACGGGAGCAAAAAGGACATTTACTAATAATTGAAGAACCAAAAATGAAAGGGACAAACAATGCGTATTCTCTATGTAAACAACTCAGGAGGCGGCTTTGCCGACTATATCGACATCAGCGAAAACACGACTGTCGAGCAGTTTTTCAACAAGAAGATGCCGGCCGACAGCCCCGAAGATTATCTGATCCGGGTCAACCGTCAGCCGGTACCGCGTGATTATATCCTCCAGCCAAACGACAGGATTACGATTACACCGACAAAGGTCCAGGGCGCGCGACCAAAGTAACAATGTCAACTTCACCAGGGGCATCTGCTCACCAGCGGGCAGGTGCCCTTCTTTTTCGAAAGGACAGACCTATGAACCCAACAAAAGAAAAACTCAAAATCGCAGCCAGGCTCCAGCAGGCCCTTATCACCGGCCGCTGCAACAGGCTCATCGAGACATCGCACAGGACCCAGAGGTTTGCGGATATGGCGGCACACATCATGAAAAACTCGCACAAGCTCGAGCTGGCCGCCGTAAGGGGCTGGCACGGGGCCGCAAAAAAATGTCTTAGCAGAATCGACAGGCTCTGCCTGGAGATTAACTACTGGATAAGTGCAAACAAAGAGACGCTTGCACCGCCCAGGACAAAAACACCGACTATCAGACAGCTCATCGAAGAGCTCGATCAGATCGAAGCCGACTGCGGCGGCTTTAGATTTGATCCGCCAAGGGACACTCTCTCTGTGACCACCGCACCGATCACGCTTGAAGGGGTTTATCTGGGGCCCTTTGAGATATCGCTGTACATCGAAGGGCTCACGAGCAGTGACAACCGCAGCAAATACTATGTCACCGCCCTGGATCCGCATCCTGCCGCCTCGGAATCGGCCGTAACCCATCCGCATATCAGCAATGAGCTGGTCTGCGAAGGCGATGGAACCGTCCCCATCCGAAAGGCACTTGAGCAGGGAAGGTTTGCTGATTTTTTCAGCATGGTCGAAAGCATTCTCAAGGTCTACAACCCTGAGAGTCCGTACATACCGATAGAGGACTGGGAGGGTATATCCTGCTACGAATGCGGCTTTATCACAGATCCCGATCACACCTTATACTGCGAGTTCTGCGGCTACGACTTTTGCCAGGGCTGCGTAATGTTTTGTCAGTGCTGCCGTCAGATCACCGCCTGTATATCGTGTCAGGACGAATGTATCGACTGTGGAGATACCATATGCCCCGACTGCACACGAACCTGCTCGGAATGCGGCGACAACTTTTGCGTCAAGTGTATTGGAGAAGATATTTGCCGGGACTGCCTGGCAGAAAGGAGCAATGAAAATGGCCAAGAAAAACAAAACGACAGCCAGGACCAGATCACAATCGAAAACAGTTAAATCAAATCAAAAGAAAAAACGCAGTAAAAATTTCAACCCCATTCTTCGATTCAGCCCCACCGCATGGGCAAAGCTTTTGTATTTTCGCGACAAAAGCGATAATGAGGTGGCGGGCTTTGCGGTCACCGATACCGATGACCTGCTGTACGTAAGAGAGTTTGTCACCATCACTCAGCAGGTAACATCGGTAACTGTCAGCTTCCATGACGAAGCCGTGGCGGACTATTTTGACAGGCAGGTCGATGCTGGCAAAAGACCCGAGCAGTTCGCCCGCGTCTGGCTGCATACACATCCATCCGACTCACCCACACCGAGTGCCACCGACAACGAGACGTTTGCAAGGGTCTTTGGATCCTGTCAGTGGGCGGTCATGTTCATACTGGCAGAGGACGACAACACTTTTGCAAAGCTGCGTTTTAATGTGGGGCCAGGCGCTGACATGCTCATTCCCGTTCGTGTTGACTACGGCTGTCAGTTCGGTCCAACCGATCATGACAGCTGGGACGCTGAATACGAACAAAACGTCATCGAGATCCCCTGGGCGTCAACATCTGCCGATGCGCTGAACCTTGCCGGCTCCGAACATGATGAGTTCTGGGATGATCTGGTGGTTTCAAATGATATGATCGACCAGCTAGAGGCGCTCGATCCGGCAACACGCCGCTCGGTTATGGATGAGCTGGCACAAAGACCTGATCTATGGGACGACGAAAGCGAGGTGTTCATATGAACCCGAGATATTCTAGACAACAGGACATTGTTCCGGCAGAACGGATTGCGTCCTGCAGAGCAACGGTTATCGGTGTTGGAGCCATAGGCAGGCAGGTAGCTTTACAGCTTGCAGCTATGGGCATCCCGTGGCTTCAATTGATCGATCACGACCTAATCGAAGTAACTAACATTGCCAGCCAGGGATATTTTGAAGCCGATCTGGGCAAGCCCAAAGTAAGGGCCACCGCAGGACTGTGCAGGCAGATCAATAGCAAGTTAGAGGTAGTATCGGTCGAACAAAGGTTCAAACGCAGCGGAGAGATCGGCAACTGTGTGTTTTGTGCGGTAGACTCTATCCATACACGAAGGCTGATATGGCAGGCGGTCAAAGACAGATCCACGTTCTTTGTCGACGGCAGGATGACCGCTGAGAGTCTCAGGGTAATAACAGCTGCCGACGAATCATCACGCCTGCATTACCCCCGGACCCTTTTTACGCCTCAGAGGGCGTATGCGGGCGCCTGCACCGCAAAGACTACCATCTACTGTGCCAACATAGCGGCCGGGTTTATGCTTGCACAATTTACAAAATTCCTGCGGCAGATGCCCGCAGAAGCTGATATCCAGTTGAATCTGCTTGCCGCGGAAATCAGTGTAACCGAGTAATACTACCAGCTTAGCGGTACGCCAGAAAAACGGCTATCGCTAAGCTTTACTTGCTCACAAACAAGAGGCACTAATATGGTCTTTATTAAAATGTTTCACGGCAGAAAAGATCCCGCACAGCAAATGGATGACTGGGGTCTTGACGGGCCCGTGCTGGGACCCTACCAAAACATCCACGTCACTTACACCAGCTATATAAAACTCATCGATGAAAACGGAAACTGTGACATGCTGCGTATCATCGAAGATATGATCTACTACGCAGGATGCTATTACGGTGACTGGATAATCAGCGGTAATCCAAAACAAAACAACATCGAAAAAATCGACCCCTCAAAAGCCTGAGTCAGCAAATAAATCGCTTATCTTTTCTCTTACATTCTTGAGCAGCCGGTTTTGGCTGCTTTTTTCATGCCTCCCAGCGTCAGCTCTATCGTTTTGTCGCTTTTTGCGGTGAAACGGGCCGACACCGCAAAAAGCATAACAGGTGAATACCATGACAAAACACGAGAACACACAGCCAAATCGAAGTCGACAGCTCAAAGAATTTACAGAAATCATTAGAAAATGCCGCTGCCCCTTCTGCGGCCGAAAACTGAAATGGTACGACGGCGCCCTGGGATACGAAGCTTTTATATGTTACCACTGCGGCCTGACACTGGATCACAGTGGGATGCATCTTGAGGATCCCCAAACGTGAATGCTAGCCACTATTCCATCTGACAGATGTTATTGTTTTGTTCGATAGCTGTCTGCAAGATTATGACTTCCGGCAAAGTATCCAGTACCTGTCGCTTCCACTTGGTGATCTGGTTGGGGTGCACATCAAATTCACTTGCCAACTGGACCAGCGTCTTGTCCTCACGAAGAGCCGCCCGCACAACGCGGGCCTTGAATTCCGCCGCAAATCACCATCTTTCTCATGCCATTGTTTACAGTTCTTTAATTAAGTCACAAACTCAGTATACCCGAAAACAATTTCATCTCAAACTACTACCCAGTTTTGGGGACAAGCTCAGCAGGCTGGATTGAGCTGCCTGCAAACAAATGGAATTCATGAATGGTTCAGATCTGCGGGGGGATCTATATCAAAAGCATGGCTTATAATTTGGAATAGGATTTCTCTTGCCAATTTATGGTCAAATGCTACTATATCTCTGTATCTTAAACAGAGAGGTAGGTTGAGAGAACTCCTGGATCTGCTACATATCCCGCTCTTTGCAAATGTAAGTACGTTGATCCAGGAGGCAAAAAATGTTTAAGCAATTCTTAATTGCGTCGCTGGTTTTGTTCGCCATCTGCGCTCAAACTAAAGCCGGCAAGCTCACCGAACGCGGTTCAGCCCAGTACAAAGACTCTTACCAACCGCGAGAGATTCTGATCAAATTCAAGGAATCTGCCCTGGTTGAAGTCAAGTCAGCCGGCAAAACTGAAAGATCAGCACGAACGCTCCGTCCAAGAGTAAAAGAAAAGCTCAAGGGCCGCGGCTTACAAAAAGGCCGGGGAGTATTTGAGCATGCCTTTAAGCAAGGAAGCCAGCAGATATCAAAACTGAATTCGCGAAACGGGCTTGAGCAGAAAAAGAAGAATCTACGCCGCTGGTATCACTATTCCACGGACGAGAATGTGGACATACAGCAGCTCATCGAACAGCTCACCAAAGATGAATCAATTGAATACGTAGAACCGAATTATGAGTGGAAGATGGCTTGGGGATTTGATCCACCCATAGAGAACCTACCTGATGGAACCACAGACCCAATGTACCCCGAGCAGTGGTATTTGACTCAAGCAGAAATACAGGCCACCTGGAACTACATCAACACAAACGGCATTTGTGCCGGGGGAAACAGTGACGTGACCGTTGCAGTAATCGATTCCGGTGTTGACTACACACATGAAGAGCTGCAGGCTAGCATGTGGGTCAATAGCGCTGAGATTCCCGGCAACGGGATCGATGACGACAACAATGGTTTTATCGATGACATTCACGGCTGCAACGTGGTTTCTGACCCGCGCAGCCATTCCGGTGACCCCATGGATATGCACGGGCACGGAACGCACGTATCAGGGATCATTTCTGCGCAGGCGTTCAATGGCAAAGGTATAATCGGGACAGCATTCAACACCAAGATCATGGCAATTCGTGCTGCTCAGTACACGGGAACTTTAACTATTCAGGACATCTCCGAGGGCATCATATATGCAACTGAAAATGGTGCGGAAGTTATAAACATGAGTTTCGGCGGTTATCAATACAGCCAGATAATTACCGATGCATTAGAAGTCGCACTGAGTCAGGCGGTTCTGGTAGCCTCCAGCGGAAACGACAGCGCACCAATTCCCTGTTACCCAGCCAAATATCCCTATGTGATTGGTGTTGCTTCATGTAATACTGACGGCGAAAAAAGCTGGTTTTCAAACCCAGGAGATATAATGGCTCCTGGCGAATCCATCCTAAGCACGCTTCCGAACAACAGCTATGCAGAATGGAGCGGAACATCCATGGCGGCTCCTGTGGTTTCAGGTACAGCAGCTTTGCTTCGATCATTCTTCTGGCAGCGGGACATTTATTCCAATCGGTTTTTGATGGCAAGCATCGTAAGCAGTGGTACAGTTTGTGACGCTTATGTTGCCGTTACGACTCCGCCGACCCCAGGTGTAACTATGTATGACAACTGGATCTTTGACGACCCAGCGATATCCGATGAAAATGACGCTGACGGTTCGGTTGATGCCGGAGAAACGATTCATATGGGCATCGAGCTGATCAACCGAAGTGGTGCGGCTGAGAACATAGATTTGACCTTACGTGCCCGCGCCCAGGGTTCGATGATAGATGACCCATATGTCGAGATAATCGACGGAACGTCCAGCATATCCGCAATGGGGCCATGGAGTATGTACGACAACGGGCTCATTTATGACCAGGACGGAGTGATCATAGGTGTCGATGACCCGCTTGTGTTTAGAGTGGCTCCGAACTGTCCGAACGAACATGTGATTCCATTTGAACTTACTATAACCTTTAACGATGGCTGGGATCCAGACAACCCTGAAAGCTTCACTAGAATAAGCCGTTGGAATTACGTGGTGACGAGAGGCAAAAACGTACCGCGAGTAATTGAACAGGATATGACTTTAACTTCAGATGAATTCTGGATTGTCGGCGGACCAGTACTGATCGAAGAGGGAGTTACGCTAACGATTGCGGAAGGAAGTCAGATTCAATTTGGATCAGTCAGCGATGATCCTTATAATCCTGGTCCGCAGAATGGCTACTTCGTTGTGGAAGGCAAGCTTGAGGTTCAGGGCACTCAAGACAAACCCGTAAACATGTTTCCAAGCTATCTTGTTGCAGGACAGACAACAAAGATAACATTTAACGGGGGAACCGCTAACATGAAATACACCACCGTCCGCAACCCGGAAATTCATAGCGGGATGGGAACACTTGATCACTGCTATTTTGAGCAGGACTATGGAACACCGGTAATCCATGCAAGAGAAGCGGGATACTGTATTTTCCACCGGCTAAGGCCGCAGGGCACACTAAATATCGGATATTACAAGAGTTGCCTTTTCAATAGCGGATGGACATGGCCTCATTCGAACTCTCTCGAATTTGTGGACAATGTATTTTTAATGGATATAGAGAATAACAAGCCTGTAACTTTCACACCCCGGGCTACAACGATCCCTGAAGTGCTTTCCTCAGCTTATTCTTTTGATTATGCGTACTATGATGCCGCTTCTGATTTGACGTATGCCCGTTTACACGCATCGGGTGTTGAGTTTGATATGGTTGAACGATTTGCACAATTCATGGGCGGACACATAGCTTCAATTTTGTCAGAGGATGAGCAGCAGTTGATGGAAACCAAGCTTGCAAACAACCGTTACATGCGAACTCATTTTGGCCTCACGACGAGGGGGTTTCCAAGAGAATGGGTGTGGCTGGACGGTAATGAATTGGTATACACTTACAATGGCTTTGGCGGAACTCCAGGCGGAGCATTTCCGCATATGTATTTTGGAGACGCATACTACGACATGAACCTTGGTACAAGATTTGACTGGAAGAGCTTTTCAGGGTTCAGCGGATGGTACCGTATCGGCGATAACTTTGTTCTCAAGCTGCCGGGAGAATGGACTGCCAACGAATTGACTACTAAATTGCGATCTCAGGAGGCATTGGATTACGTGACTCAAGCCGACACAGGGCATTTTAGATTTAATGCATTTTTGAACAAGTATTGGGATCCAAGTCTGAATAACTGGATGCATATACAAGCACCAGGGAATAATGAGAACATTGTAACCATGAAAGACAATTTCTGGGGAACAGATTCATCGACACTCATCGATTATCTGATCTATGATTATTACGATGATTTCACCAAGGCAAAAGTTGTTTACGGCCAGCCCCCTGCCCGTGGATATGAGTCCACTTATCCTTTTGTCGATGGCCTGTATATTAACGGCCAATCCGCCCTATCTATTCCAGAGGTTGGCATGGGTCCAACTACTTTCCGCGTCACTTTCAACAGAGACATGAACACCGATCCAAACAATATTCCATTTGTGACATTCGGTCCAACCTCGCCGTACACAGATTTCGTTGTCAAGCCAATAGATAACGACAATGCCGGCTGGATCGATGCGCGCACCTGGGAGGGCTCTTTCTGGGTAGTCCCAGTGACCGGAGACGGTTACCATTGCATACGCATATCCGGAGCTGTTGCCGCAGATGACCCATGGCTAGTCACTGGTCATGATGTTGGTAGATTCCGGTTCGAAGTTAAAACAATGGGCATACTAGCCATGACGCTGCATGCAACAGGCCGTGAAGGGAGAATCGAACTAAGTTGGCAGCAGGATGATTTTGACATGCTGGCCGGTTACAACATATATCGGAGTACTACTTTAGACGGAACGTACGAAAAAATCAATGACACTATCATTCCGGTCGGCCGTGAATACTTCACTGATACAGACGTTGTTCCAGCAGTGCCGCTCTACTACAAATTTACCGTGTTAAAAACAGATTACACCGAGTCGAACTATTCGAATGTTGCATCAGCTGCGCCCCTGGATACTATAGTTCCCGAAATTACGCATACCCCTGTTTTTGAGGCTGTTGGGGGCACCAATCTCCGCATCACGGCATCTGCAAGTGACAATGTCACAGTGGAATCCGTAACACTGTATTATAGAGCAATAGGTGAAGAAGTTTTCCGGTCACTGTCAATGCTTAACACAAGCGAAGGCATGTGGAGTGCGAGTATTTCAGGCTCAGCAGTAGTGCCCCCCGGCCTTGATTACTACATCACAGCAACCGACGGCATCAGCACAGTTTATAACGGAACGCCTGCTTTGCCGCATACAGTAAATGTAGAAAATGCCCCTTCACTTAATTCAGTCAGTCCAAATACCGGCTCAGCAGATGGGGGGACACTTGTAACGCTTTCCGGCAGCATGTTCCAGACAGGGGCGACCGTTATGTTTGGCACAGAGCAAGCTGTTGACGTCGAATACTTGAGTTCGTCACAAATCCGCTGTAAAACCCCATCCCACGACCCTGCACTCGTGGATGTGAAGCTGATCAACCCTGATATGACTTCATGCAGTTTAACTAATGCATTTACATTCCACGATGAACAGATCGTCATTTCCTTGCCTGAGGCTGTGGGTGATTATGGAACCATTGTTACTGTCCCACTCACACTGGCCGATGTCCAGGGGCTTCTGGCTGCGAGCTGTACCATTGAATATGATAGCAGCATACTGAACATCAGCAGTGTAAACAAAGGTGGACTCATCCCTGACTGGTCCTTTACAGCAAACACTGCTACGGCTGGAGAAATCCGAATATCTACAGCAGGCGCTGCTTCTGTAAGCGACACTGGAGATTTAGCTGTCATAAAATTTGAGATCATTGCACCACCTCCGGCAACTTCGCCGTTGACTATTCACAGTTCGGTCCTTAACGATGGGACGATATCGCATGCGGTCGACAACGGCAGCGTCATCGTCAACGGCCTGTTCGGGATCAGCGGCACAGTCAGCTATTTCAACGACCTGGCTGGAATACCCAGCACTGCTCTGACCCTTTCGGGCGTGGGCAATCCCATTGATACTGTTAGCGAAGGAACCGGGTCTTACTCAATGCAAGACATTCCCGTTGGCAGCTATCGCCTCAAACCTGCTAAGTCGAACGATGCCCAAGAGATAACAGCCTTCGATGCATCACTCATCTTACAGGCCGACGCGGGACTTCGGACCCTTTCACAGAACCAGCAAATCGCTGCAGATGTAAACAGGAATGGGCTTGTTTCAGCAATGGATGCATCATATATCCTACAAAAAGCGGTCGATTTGATATCGGTTCCGTTCCCCGGCAGTGAAGAAATCTGGACGTTCGTGCCGGAAGAAAGAGAGTTCCCTCTTTTGAATACAGATCAGCCAGGACAGAATTTCACGGGCATTCTTGTTGGTGACGTATCAGGCAACTGGAGCGATTCTATGGCACAGCAGACCATGAGTGATTTGAACAGTAATACCGATCCTTCAACAGCGGTGTCTCTGACAGACAAAACATATTTACCTCATGAGAATTGCACATTGCCTATACATATTACATTTGAGGACGGCACCGAAATCTATTCTGTTGATCTCACGGTTCAATACGACCACTCAATTTTTGGTACACCGATAGTAACTCAGGGCGAAATGGTTGGGCTGAACAACTTCAGCTTTATTTCAAATACGGCCGTTCCGGGAACGATTAAACTTGCATTGGCAGGCGCTCAGCCGATGCAGTATGACGGCAAGATGGCTGACATTCAGTTTGCCTCGGGGCCGCTCAATTGCACGCCCGTGACAGTCGAATTGAATGAAGCAAAAGTTAATGAAGGAGCTGTTGATGTAAAGAAAACTAATGCAGACCTCGCTACGACTCCCTATCATTCCGATTTCACAAAAGACTGCAGGATCGACATCGCCGACCTGCTTATTTTGGGTGAAGCCTGGCTCAACTACAACACAAATCCTGTTGTCGATGTAGCTCCACTTCCAAATGGAGATCAGAAAATTGATCTCTTAGATTTTACACAGCTTGCAAACGACTGGGCTCAATAAACCCAACAGATTTGATCCGACCCAATGCTGACATCAGTGGTGTTGTTGGTATTTTTTAACTACTGATAAGTTGACTGAATAGCTACTTTCGTTCATAAGCGGACAAGTGCAAAAAGCCTGCTGAAGGTTTTTCGGCAGGCTTTTTGCATTTACAAGCCGTTGTTGGGCAAAGCCTTACACTGTTTTGTAGATAAAGTAAAATTACTCAGTGTATTGAGTAATTTGTCGGAGTAAGACGATGGTAAAAGAATAAGGGAGCGACGCTCAGCCAGCGTGCAGGAAGGAGCAATCCTCAGTGTTTCAATCCACGCTCCCGTGATGGGAGCGACTTGGTCTGGTCTTGATTTGGTGCGATATAAGATAGTTTCAATCCACGCTCCCGTGATGGGAGCGACATGGCAGCGGAATGCGGATAAACGATTAAGCATGGTTTCAATCCACGCTCCCGTGATGGGAGCGACGCATCTCCTGGATGGTGGGATGATCGGACAATGCGTTTCAATCCACGCTCCCGTGATGGGAGCGACCGGCGTCGACTTGACGAGTAATGACTTGCAAATCGTTTCAATCCACGCTCCCGTGATGGGAGCGACTTGCTTGCCGGTATTGCGGTGAGACAGTGTCGGCGTTTCAATCCACGCTCCCGTGATGGGAGCGACGGCCCCCTTTTAGTCTAGACTATTCGCCGAAA
Organism: Anaerohalosphaera lusitana; assembly: GCF_002007645.1. Taxonomy (GTDB): domain Bacteria; phylum Planctomycetota; class Phycisphaerae; order Sedimentisphaerales; family Anaerohalosphaeraceae; genus Anaerohalosphaera; species Anaerohalosphaera lusitana. Next base: position 2,212,052 of record NZ_CP019791.1, on the reverse strand, counting down.
TAGTTTCAATCCACGCTCCCGTGATGGGAGCGACGTATCAGGAATTTAAGGAGGGGATGAAGAAGGTTGTTTCAATCCACGCTCCCGTGATGGGAGCGACATCTGCACCAATACAAGAGGACGATAATGGCGACGTTTCAATCCACGCTCCCGTGATGGGAGCGACCTGGTAACGCAGTCATTTGAGGGCGCGACATTTATGTTTCAATCCACGCTCCCGTGATGGGAGCGACAGACCTCCGTAAAGGGTTAAATAAGGCCCGACCGTTTCAATCCACGCTCCCGTGATGGGAGCGACTTGGGATATCGACCGTGTTAAGAGCTGGCTAGATGTTTCAATCCACGCTCCCGTGATGGGAGCGACCACTGCTCTTTGATGTCAATACACCCGCCGATGCTGTTTCAATCCACGCTCCCGTGATGGGAGCGACCTTACGAATCACGCCACAAGGTGTGTGGCTACATGTTTCAATCCACGCTCCCGTGATGGGAGCGACCTTGCATCGGGAATTGACCAACCCGAACCAGTACGTTTCAATCCACGCTCCCGTGATGGGAGCGACCATTACAGCACCTCCTTTATCTCTGTGACAGTGTGGTTTCAATCCACGCTCCCGTGATGGGAGCGACATCTTAACAAGTTCGGTAAGGCGTTCGCTACCCTGTTTCAATCCACGCTCCCGTGATGGGAGCGACCGAGGATGAGTGCGGAGAGTACGACCGAGACGCTGTTTCAATCCACGCTCCCGTGATGGGAGCGACGTTGGTGGATGTTGAGCCGCATGTGCAGATGATGTTTCAATCCACGCTCCCGTGATGGGAGCGACGGTAAGGGTTATATAATACTGTCATTGCAGAAGTTAGCAAGGGTTTATCGCGAACCTTCCGCAGTCGAAGGGGATTTCCGGAACAGAGATATATTTCGTTTCCATAATTCACTTGCCAAAAAGCATTTACATCAATCGCGAACCTCCCGGCAAAACCGTGTGCAACTGGGGTTCGCGATGGCACATTCAGACTATCATTGGCCCCTGTGGATCATATCCAGGCTTGGCCCCGACATGCTCGACACGTCTTTTCCAATTCTTGCCAAGAAAATAGAACCGCAGGCTATCGGTATCCTCTGCAATTACGCCGACAAGAGCCTGACGCAATTCGACCCATTGAGCGGGATCAACAAGGCATTCAAACACCGAATTCTGCACACGCTGACCACGATTTTCACAGAGCTTCGCAACGTGCCTCAAACGACCCCGTCCCGCCTTTGTCTCAGTATTGACATCATAAGCCACCAGAACCATCATCTTATATCCCTTTCAATCATCTCCAAAGAAACGGCGGATATCCTTCCAACTCTCCCCGCAGATAACGGGCAAGCAACATTGCCTGTGCATGAGGGAGCAATCCCAGCGAGATTTTTTCTTTAAGAAATGGGTGCATTATTTCTTCCTGTTTTCGTTTCTGCCAGGCGACCAGCAGTGCCTTACGAGTCTGATCATCCATCATAACCGCACCGGATTCGGTTCTGGTAAAGCCCGAAGGCCTGACCTGCTGACGGTTGATCAGCGAAAGAACAAAGCGATCCGCCAGGTACGCACGCAATTCCTCCATTACATCCAAAGCCAGACTGGGACGGCCGGGTCTGTCCCGATGAAGAAAGCCCACTGCAGGGTCCAGCCCCGCACTTTCCAGGGCCGATTCAACGTCACGCACCAGCAAAGTATAGACGAATGAGAGCAAAGCATTTACGTTGTCAAGAGGTGGCCGACGGCTGCGGGTCGCAAAGACAAACGCATCCTTGTTCGCCGTCATAAGATGATCAAAGCAGTCAAAATATGCATTCGCTGCCATGCCTTCGACACCCCTGACTGTATCCAGAGAGCATTCATCCTGCAAGGTCTGCAGATGCTCCATCATATTTTCAACAGCGTTACGAATAATGTTAACACCTTCAATACTGCAGCTATCACGAAGGTGTCGCAGCAGCACTATTCTGCTGTTGGCGATTTTCGCGGTTACCATTGTTTGAGCGATACGGGCACTGGCATTCAAGTCGTCGGACCTGCGAAACTGCTCTTTACGCAACAGTACATTCCCATTTACCGGCCCATGTACACGAGCAAGGAAACGACCGTTTTCTGTAAGAAATGAAAGTGTCACATTTTGTTTCCCGCATAATCCCATCAGGAAGGGACTGCACATTACGTTACCGAAACATATGATGGATCCGATATTGTGAACGGGCACTCTCAGAACCGGCTTGTGTTCGACATTAACGACAACCGTATCGCCCTTCTTGGAAAGATATGCCCCCTGCGTAGTCACAAAAAGCGTATTTAACAATTGCTTCATCAGTCCGGCACCTCCTCTGGATCCTCATAAGCTTTGCTGATATATGCACCAATGCGTTTACTAATGCCTGTGGTTCTGGGCATACAGCGAGCGTAAAGCGAACAACTTTTACATTTTCGGCTGTATTTGGCCTTTGGCGTCTGCCCTGTCGTCAGCATAGTACGAATTGCCTTAAGTACAGTCACCGTCTCCTCTCGCAGCTCGTCTGTCACATCGACTTCAAACCGTTTGCGAGGTCTGCCGTAAAATACTGCCGCTTTTTCGATACTAACGTTCAGCATTTCTTCCAGACACATAGCCTGTGCACAAAGCTGAATGCTGTCGGATGAATCAGTTTTTGGCTTGCCGCGCTTGTATTCAACCGGAAAAGGCTGCCAGAGACCTTCTGTTCCCGGCAGCACAATTCCCGTTTCGCTTCGAAGAAACTCCACGACATCCGACTGACCGACAAGACCAATGCGAAGCGACCTTATTCGCAGGCCGCGTACGATCCGCAAATCTGACCGGACTTCGTTGTCACTTTCGTGAACTTTTTCATGCAGCACACGTCCCTTAGCAGTGAACATATTTTCCAGCCAGGTCTGCTCTATGTGTATAAGGCCGCACTGACGCGGACAAAACGCATAATGCTGCAATGCCGAGATCGAAATAAGCTCGTCTTCGGAGTACATGATCAAAGTATGTGCATAACTTCGACGCCGTTAAAACCGTCCAGCGAGCCGCTAGGCGGACATGACAGACCATCCTCGTAATCGTCCCAACCACGAGGCGGGTTGCCTTCGCACGGTTTGACATCGACCGTTTCAAACAGCTTGTGTGCGGGGGCGTTGCCGAGTTTGCTGTCGTGCTTGAAAACAATCAGCTTCCGCGGACACATCTTGCCCCGTGCTGCGGATCTATCGTGGTCGAACATATTGACAAGAGAGTTCCAGAGCAGCTCCAGATCATCCTCACCAAAGCCTGTCTTTTCCGCCAGGCATGCTGAAACATATCCCTCAGTGCGATAGAGAGCATATGGAACAATGGATTTGCGCCCCATCGTCCTGTTGTCACCGCCCTGAGACTTAGCTTCTTTTTCGGTGGCGACAGCCATGCGTGTTATCGAAAGATCCCTTGGGGCGATAGCGTCTATGCTCCGTCCGAAGTTAATCTGCACAGGGCCTCGAACCTGACCGCAGTTGTAATTTTGTAGGCTCATTACGGCACCGAATGTACGAACATCATAAAAATTCTGACACATCCACCGTCGTGCTTGAGCAATTCCGTCACCGTTTTTCTTATCGTTCTTGAGCTTGAGAGCCTCGTAAGCTTTTGCCTGCTGACTGGCAAGAATAGCCCTCTCTTTCACGTATATGCAATTGGGTGCTTTGTCGTCGTGTGCGATCTCAACAAAATTGCGAATCTTACGTTTGAGACAAACGTCCGTAACGATGCCGTAGCTGGTCTCGGGGTCGATCCGGGGCATGTTGCCTGCGTCCGGGTCGCCGTTGGGATTGCCGTTTTCAACGTCGAAGAGATATACGAATTCATACCGATTTTCGATTGGATTAGACATTTTTATTCTTTCCTTTCTGAAATATTCAGTTGATTAGTTTTGAGTTTGTTCTGTTTTGTTCTTGCCCTTGAAAAAGTGCTGCCGCTGGTGATAGTAGCCCAGAGTGAAAACGCCCTGCTGGTCAATCGTAAGGTGCGGCGGGAATGCCTGAACATGTTCAAGTATGCCCCCAATCTCTTTCTCGAAGTAACCACCTGCTTCGGTCTTGCTGATATGGTGCTGACTCAGCCGGAGTAGTTGAGGAAAGACCACCGAGGGGGTTGCCGACGCTGAACCAAAATAGCGGTCCTTAATGGTTGAATTGATGTTCTGGCCCAACGCTGCCTGCTGTGTTCTTTCAAGCACTGCAAACAGTCTGCCGAGCAGATATGCCGGCGTTTTGTTTTCCGTATCCAACATTACTTTTGCCTCCAAACCTGTATTGTAAATTCGATTTTTTCTGTTGATCACTGCCTTTATGATAGCAGCACGAACACTGTTTATTTCCTGATCCGCCCGAATGCGGTTAAGCACCGCTGTGAGCAAATTCTGCGGGTATGCAGTCCCTTCCATGATCGACCGCATCAAAGCGCCTGCCAGCAGCGGAGAAGCGGTTTCCTTCTTTGACTTCTTACTGTGCGTCTCCCACAGCAGCCGCCGAATGCCCGGGTACTGCAACTTTTCACCAAGCCCGACAATCTCCAGATCACGGTAATGCTGGCCGATACGTTCTTCCATCTCACCAACTGAACACACATGCCAGAAACGCACCGACAGCCGGGCTGCATTTGGTGAAAGACCAAGAATATAGAACTTTATGTCGGGATCGATCTCTTCGGGCTGTCTACCACTCCTAACAGAAGCAAGAAATTCACGTATCTGCTTAGTGTCCCCTTCTGTCGCCTGTGCAGGGTTCAGGATCATCCCGAACATGCCTTCGATTGATGATGCACGCTCTGTCCAGAAAACCGTATAAGCCTCGCCAATATAGAGATGCTGACTTTTTTCATGAATGAGATACTTCAGTGCAGTGGAGCTTTTAAATTCTGGCTGAACTCCTACGGGACAATTCGATGTCTCCTTTTTACCATAAGACTCTGCCGAACTCATATTTACGGACACAAGCGACATACCAGAAGACTGGCCGCCCGCAATACCTTTGAACTGTGCGCAGAGATTCTGCCGTAGAACATTGGGATCACCAGATATCAAACACGGTCCATGGAAAGATCCCTCTTTGTTCTTAAGAAATTTCTGCCATGCCCTGCGAACATTCTTATTCTGATGAAGAAATTCTCGCTTGCCGGCAATCTTGAAACATATGAGTCCACCAGTATCCGAACCGATATCCTTCCAAAGCTCGAGTCGGCTCTTTGCCAGCTCCGGTCGCCATGATTTGTAGAACTGAAGCACTGGTTTGAGAGAACATGAATCGTCGTATTCAGCGACACTTTCGAGTAAAGCGACGTACTGCTGTTGACATTCAGCCAGTCGTTTGGGTTTTGTTTTCTGGTCATTGCCGAGGACGTAGCAGGCCTTGTCTACCAGAAAATTAGGCTGGATGTTACTGGACCTGACATTCACTTGATTCGAAAACGGTATTTCCATGGAAATCGGCCGTGGTTTGTTGTTGACGTTCTCTCTAAGATCCAATTCCTGACTAAGATTGCCTTCCTCGTCTATCTCAAGTGCAAAGCTAACACCCTCCCTGCTGAACCCGAATGCGGGAACCTTATCCTCACTGGCAAGGCGGTCATAATAACTATAAAACGATTGCAGAATCATGCCCTCACCTCGCTTCCTTTGAAAGGTGGAACTTCAATTATCCCGTCGACCATTGTGGGGCGGAAAAACCGTGGCTGCATATCGTCGGCAAAATCTATATCGTGCAGCATAAAGCCCAAGTCCTGTTCACCTTTCAATTCGGATGCAGGTACAGGTTCGTCGGGCTCGATAAGGCGAAAATTCGCTGGGAACTCTCGACAGCCCAGATACGGCTGCATGAAGCATTGGCCGTCGCGGGCTCGCCTGTTAAAAATGTCGAGATGCTTGCCGTCATTGCGATCCTCATCACTGGCATATTCAAAATGTGCCTCGATCACATAGCCCACATTACGAAGAACCATAGCCGCTCGCTGTTGGCGGTCTGACTCTATGAATTGTAATAAAGGCGTTTTGCCGTCCTTCATTGCCTTTTTGACATTCGCAGGTGAGACCTTGCCGGCCAGCTCATTACGTCGGACGTTCATAAAGCGAATCGGTCTGAGCACGTGGATTCGGTCAACGACCCAGCGGATCGCAGGCTTCCAGTAGATCGCTTCGAGAATTCCCCTGGCCGCCGATGGCGTGATCACATCGTAACTGACCCGCTCGACTTTCATCTCCGGCCGAGTAAAACAAGCGTAATCGCCCCATATCTTTAATTTGACTCCCATAAACTCTCCTTTCAACAAATATATTGTTCCGGGTCCGACCGGTAATCCAGCACCAGACCGGTTTGTTCACTGTAAAGGTTACTTTGCCAGAGGACGGGGAATATATCCCGCACGATCTGTATAGCCCCGCAATTGACCAGCTCCTGCCAGTAAACTGGGTAAACCTGTACAGTATACTTTTGCAGCTTACGATGGTAGCTGCGAAGGTCGTCTGCTTTTTCAATTTCTACGATCAGATCTTCCGCCTGCAGATTTTTCGTTCCGCCAGACTGATAAGGCACAATCACCGGCTGCATATCGTTTTCAATCAGCCGAAACAGCTTTGCGACCGTCTCAAATGGGAAGTCGCATTGCTTAGCACCCTCTCGCAATTTGTCTAGGATTCGCTTTTCATCCAGCCCACCTGAGTAGGACTTAAGCCAGTAGTAATCGCGAAAATATTCCTCGATAGCCTTCAGGCCTAGCATGTCGTCGGGAAACCGTTCAATTATAGATTGAGCTGTCTGGCCTGTATGTCGGAAGTGGCCGGGCGGCAGACCCTCTGATGGTTCGTATACATACGCCTGTCCCCTATCGAGCCTGCCCTCACGATTGCAACGCCCCGCCGCCTGGGCTATTGAATCGAGCCCCGCCATTGACCTGTAAACAACGGGAAAATCAATATCGACGCCCGCCTCGATCAATTGAGTACTGATAAGCTTGCAGGGTCTTTTGGATTTGAGCTCAGATTTCACATGATCTAGCACGACTCGCCTATGGGCTGGGCACATAGAGGCACTAAGATGAAATACATTGCCGTTAGATCCCGATCGCACTTTCTCGTATATCGAAACCGCCCGTTTGCGGGTGTTCACAATACAGAGTGCCTGATCATGATTGATGACACGGTTTGCCACTTCTGCTTCGTCCAGTTTGCCAAGGTAACTGCTGTCGACACGCCTCATGTTCGCAGCAAGCGTTTGCGGATCGGTGACCATTTCGCGGACATTTTCCAGGCCCAGCTCAAAATCTTCCCTTACGGTTATCGCCGGCTGAGTCGCACTGCAAAGCACAATTGAAGAATGGTATGATTGGACAAGTTCACGCAGGCTCTCCAGCGAAGGTAGTAGAAAAGGAGCGGGAAGGCTTTGAACCTCGTCGAGAATAACCACGCTGCCTGCAATATTGTGCAGTTTACGACACCGGCTGGGCTTATTGGAATACAGCGACTCGAAAAATTGCACATTGGTAGTAACGACCACCGGTGCATCCCAGTTCTCGCACGCCAGCCGTCGCCGTATCGCATCTATAGTTTGCCCGCCATCACGGTCGACATCTTCATCGTAGTTTGAATGATGCTCCAACACAGCTTCGACGCCAAGTATTTTGCGGAACTCTGCTGCATTCTGCTCTATGATCGAGGTGTAAGGAATGACGTATATCACCCGCCTTAGCCCATATTTGATAGCGTGCTTGAGAGCGAATGCGAGCGAAGACAGAGTTTTGCCTCCTCCGGTCGGTACTGTCAGCGAGAAATGCCCCGGCTCAAGTTCACTCGCCTTGAGGCAATCGAGCTGTATCTGCCGGCGGATAGCATTTACATGTGTTTTTTCTGCTTCTTTGTCCAGGCTGGCAAGAAAATTTTCCAGTTTGATCTGCAGCTCCTCAAGGCTGGGGTATCCGCCCCTTAGCTGGCTTTTGCGGCGGTCCATGTGTGACTCAGTGTCAAGAAAATCTGCATCAACCAGGCACGAAAACAACATTCGAGTGAAGAAACTGATCTGTATATGCGGGCGATCTTGTTGCAGCTTGATTGGCAGCGATGGTCTTTCTGCATCAAAAAGATTGTCCGGTAAAAAGACCTCCGGAAGATCTTTCTTGCTCAATCTTCGTTTGAGGCTGTTTCCGCTATTCCTGCCATCGAGCAGGCCTCCGTGATGACCAGCTATACAATATGCTAACAGCTTGCCTTCCTGGTCCGACCAGCTTGCCGCAGATTTTGCTCCGAAAGTCGAGTGATCCACACTTTTCTTATTCACCCCTTTTTCACTACCGGCACATGCACGTAAATACTTCTGAAAATCCTGTGAGTACTTGCCTGCATCATGCCAAAATCCAGCCAATTGTCCCCAGCGTTCGGCATTAAACACAGCAGAGAATTCTTCCGCCAAATCTGCAGTACCAACAAGATGATCTTCAAGAGATTGCCAATTGGCCCCATGCTCGGGAAGCGTCTCGGGCTGTTGCGGGTCTGTGTGTGCATAGAACTTCATCTTAAATACCCCCCAATCAAGCTTTGCTTAAAAGTGACTTTAGACGAAGACATGTAGAAACCTTTCAACTAATTTTAATATTCAATCAGTCAAAAGGGCTTAGGAGGGAGATGGAATATCAGAGCTCGGTTCCACCCTTAACTTATGTCGATGTTTACAGGCCAATAACAATAAAGTCAATAAAAATCTTCATAATTTAAGAACTTTGCCTTATACTGATAGGCAATTGACCAGGATCGCCGTGTATGGAAAGATCCAAATCAGGAGACAACCATGCAAAAAACCATTTCTAAGAGTGAGACCAACAAGTATAGCAATGATGTAATATCCTCCACGCACAAGCAGGCCTACCGCTGGATGATCCCTAAACGCTTCAAGAAGTTCCTGCGTGACGACGAGGTCATTTTGTACGCTTGCAGACCTACACTGCGAGATTTAGGATTAAGATGGGTTGCGGCGGGGTTTTATTATTTGGTCCTCGGTTCAATAATTCTGAACATGTTGCTGTTCCACCAACCTGCAGACCTCCAGAAAGTGATTTTCATAGCATTTATTGTGGGTTTTCTGACCCTGGCAGCAGCTATTTTCCTTCGCTGGCGTAACCGCTTTTATATGGTAACTGAAGTGACAACTTTCGCGTCAAAAGGGATACTTCACCGTACGATAGATATGATACCCAACAGCGGCATCCAAATGGTTTCAATTAGAACTGGCTTTGTCTCTGGTCTTATGGGCCTCAATTCCGTAATCATCTCTATCAGCCAGCAAGGCGGCAACAACCTGCTCACCAGCACCCTCGGAACATGCAGAGGTTCGATAACTCTGAGGTCCGTACCAGACATTGACCGCCTCACAGCCATCTATGACGGGCTCCTTTTCCGCAAAAATTCAACTCCCCAGTAGATCATCCAGGCCCCGCCGAAAGTGAATAAACCTGCCCCTTCCATGCGCAAGCACTGCCAGAATCACACTTATCGCTGCTATTGATGAACCGGCGATTCAACACCCTGGCACCTGAACAGATTATTCCCCACCCCCTGCTTTACCAGCATTTCCCATCCAAAGCAGAATGTTCACTTGGTAAAATGCTTTATGCAAGCTTTTAATGGGAAGGAATCAAAATGCCAAGGGAAACAAGTTTTGCAGCAAAGCTGTGCAAGTTTGTATTGACGCTTGCCAAGCTTCCGATATGGGTCGCTGCTGTCTTTACGTCACTTCTTATCTGCTGGCTGATAGGCCTGACGTTTTACCGTGCGGCGATCTGGATATATAACCATTACCTGTCCCAGCCATGGTGATAACATGAGCAACAATCCTCTCAACATTAATATAGTCGGTAAGGAGCTGGTTGATTACAGCCGACATATTCTGCCTTCGGGCAAGGAAGTCTACTTCCTCGTATACGAAATCACTCACACTGACGCACAGGGCCTTTGCAGGACCTACAAAGACAGGGTCACTTTCCCACCACTTGACGGAGGCATACAGCCTGAATCTCCCGAAGATGTACGAGAGTGCTCCGAGTGCGAGGGCCTTTTCACTGCTTCCCAGACGGTAAGCTGCCATGATTGCGGCCGAATCCTGTGCATGCAGGATGCTGCGTTGACAGAAGAAAACGAGGAGCGTATCCCGCTGTGTCCAGAACACGCCGCCAAGAGAAACAATCCAATCGTACGATTTTTCAACAGCTTGTTTAAGGCTTGACCATGACCAGCGAAAAAGAAAGCAAAAACCGATACAGCCAAAAGCAGATCCTGGCCCAGCTCAGCAATCAGCAGATCAAAAACATTGTCAAAAACAATCCTCAGCTGGCCCGGCTCGCCTCACTGCTGTTGACGGACACCGCAGATGAACACATCCAGGCGCTGTATAAAATGAACATGGATCAGATAAGCGCCATACTCAAACTTTCTCATGATCCGTTCATCGGCAACTATCCGCACAGCAACCCGCCCACGGCCTTTTCATCCTTTATCCAGCTCGGCAAGACATCCACGGACATAACCGCCGGAATCGATCTGGATCAGCTTTGCAGAAACGGCATCATAAGCGGACCGACCGGAAGCGGCAAGACAACCGTATTAAAACACCTGCTCACCAAACCCGATCTGCTTTACCGTTACAGAGTGGTCGTTATCGTTCGCAAAAAAGAGCTTCGCCACCTGGCATGCGTGCCTGAGATATCACCTCTGACCCAGACGTTTACAGCCGACGACCTGGCCGTCTCGATAATGCAGCCATGGCAGGATGGATACCACAAGCAGATGATCAACATGCTCTGCAGAGTAATTGCTCTTAGTTTCAATAAATTCGCTGCGCAGAATTTTCTCAACGAAAAGCTCCATCAAATAGTGCACCACCGGCCCAAGGGTGCATACCCTACGCTGAGTCAGATCATCGAATTTGTTTCACAGAGGAATGGTGAAAAATATAAATACAACTACCGCCGCGAGCAGCTCAGAGAAAGCTGCCTTACCTCTTTAAAGGCCATCGAGGACAACCTGGGCGCAGAAATGTGGAACTATTCTTCTTCCGATATGCTCAGGATACTTTTCAGCACACCCGGCCTGGCGATCCTCGAACTTGAGGGCATCGATCCTCAGGTGCTTGCTTTTTTATCAATCTACCTGATGTACTGGCGGTACAGCTGCGTTCAGTTTTTCGGTCGAAAGAGTCTTTCACAAATCCCAGCACTATTCGTGCTCGATGACGCCACACCATGCGTTCAGATGCAGGCGGATAAGAATGCTGCCGGAGGCATAGGCCCTGTCGGCGACATTATGACCATGAGCCGGTCCGCCGGCCAGGGAACAATCGTGATACCGCACAGCCTGGACAACACCTCACAGCCGATCATCCAGAACGCAGGCTTTATCGCTGTCACAGCCAGCAGAGGCGAATCGCCCTATAAGCTTAAAAACATTTTGAATATCAACGATGAGCAGCTGGATTACCTCAGAACCATGCCTCAAAATGAGGCGCTTTTGTACAATCCAAGGCATTTTGACCTTCCAATCCTTTTTAAGTACCCGCCCTTTCACTGTCAAAACATACTCAGCGAGACTCAGCGGAAAAAGTCTTTACAAAAATTCCTTCAGCATGTTCACATAAAACCTGCGGTCGGCCCGGCCAACGGTACTCAATCATCCGGCTCTGCCGGCACCGGTCAAATTCCTCAGCCGGCAACGGACATGCTCAAAGCAGTCTGTAACCAGCCAAACCTTTCGGTAACCGCATTATATCGAAAGGCGGGCCTTAATGCTGCACAGGGAGTGAGGACCAAAAAGCACCTGACAGACAATGGGTTTGCACGCGAGTTTAAATATTCCACGGGCCTTGCCGGCGGCATGCTCAGCGTTCTGATCGTCACCGCAAAGGGTAAAAAGCTTATCGGCCACAAGCATCGTCCGTTGACCAACGGCGGTCCCGAGCACGAGATGGCCGCATACGCGGTCGGCTGCGATTTCGATAAGGCTATCTGGCATCTCGGCTATGAAGTCAAGATATCAAAATCTCTCAGGATAGATATCGCAGCAACCAACATCCAAAGCCGGCACAGGGTGTTTATCAATATCGGCATCTCACGTGCCGAGAACGAACTGCGGCATTTTCTGGATTACCTTGCATCTGTCAATACTGCAGACACCAGCTTTATCCTCGTATGCAGGGACACAAGATTTAGAAGGCAATTCCTGGCCCTGCTTAAAAAGCGGCCCGAATGGAAAAAACTGAGGCAGAAACTAAGATGCACGCTCGTTGCAGACTATATAAAGCGATAATCCCACAAGTCCCAGACGATACCTACTTTCACCTCCAAGTTCCATTTTAATCGCTTCCAGAATCTGTTTCAATAATAGTAAAAGCCTTATATCTAATTACAAGGAGATAGAAATGAGAATTAACAAGCTTTTAAAGCAGTTCCTGGAAAGTGCCACAGAAGAAGATGTTCTAAAGCTCGCAGTGAGGCTCGACAGTGAAGACAAGGGGGACGATTTTTCACAGAAAATCAAGCCCATCGAATCCAAACTGGCTCAGCTTGACCACAAGCTGTCTCTGCTCGAGGCCAACGACAAGGTACTTGCACAGGAAATGGCTCAGATTCGCAGATTGATTGAAGAGTATATCGTTGAGTCAAGCCTCAAGCCTTTGTTCGTGCAGGTAGCATCACTGACCATGAATCTTTTGAAAGTAAACGAGGGCCTTGTTGAGACAGACGCCGAATCAGCCAGGCGAATCTCGGTTTACCTGGAGACGTTTCTCGAAAAGCTCGAAAAGAGGGTTCACCTTGATCTGATCATCCCCGAACAGGGCAGCGAATTTGACCAGGACCTCCACGTTGCAGTTGCAGCCGTTGACACTGACCGCCAAGATCTTCACCGCAAAATCGCAGAGGTTTACAAAGCCGGTTTGATCTACAAGGACAAAAAACTTCGGCCGGCGGAGGCCGCAGTTTTTCGCTATAACTCCAGCGATGTTTAACAGAAAGGGTTAAATAATGAACTCAGAAACAAAAGCCATAGGAATCGATCTTGGCACCACGAATTCTCTGGTTTCCATTATCGAAAAAGGAAAAAGCAAGATCATCCCCAACAATGTTGGCGATTTTTTGACACGTTCATGTGCCTATCTCAAAGGCGATGAACTGATCGTCGGCCGGGCTGCTCTTAACGAACGGCAGTTTGATCCCGAAAACTTTGTTGATTCATCGAAGCGGCACATGGGCAAAGTCGATTCCGACGGCAATTCCCTGCCTGTACTTTCGGACTACACGCCGGAGCAGATTGCAGCCGCCATCCTTGAATATTTAAAGTCTTGCGCAGAGGACTACCTTGGCGAATCCGTCAGCGATGTTGTAATAACCGTACCGGCCAAGTACCCTGAACGAGCAAAAAGGGCCGTAAAGTGGGCTGCTGAGAGGGCCGGCTTTGCCGGGATTAAGCTTGCCCCGGAACCGGTGGCTGCAAAGCTGGCTCATGATCCCAAAAGTGACAGTCCTTGTAAGACTGCCGTGTTCGATTTCGGCGGCGGAACTTTTGACATCTCGATCATCGATTTCGATGGGACAGGCAAGTTCAGTGTGCTCTCTATTTCAGGCGACAGGGACACCGGTGGAGAAGACATTGACGACGCTGTCTTGTCATACACCGTTGACCAGGCACAAAAGCAGGGCTGCCCCATCGACCTTGAAAGCAACCTTCAGATAGCTTATGAACTCAAGGATCGCTGCCGTGATGCAAAGGAAACCCTGTCAATGTCAGAGGAGACCAACATTGCAGTAGACAACCGCGAAAAGATCTGCAAGGTCGGTCTCAGCCGTGACAAGCTCACAGAACTGGCAAAGCCGATCATCGAGCGGATAGAAAAATACTGTCGCGAGGCTCTCGATGAGGCAAATCTCTCACCGGATCAGATCGATATGGTGCTTCTCGCAGGCGGCTCTAGCAACAATTTCTTTGTTCCCGACATCATCCGCAAAATCTTTGCCCAGGAACCTCGGCGCGATGTCGAGATGGACAAAGTCGTTGCCATGGGAGCTGCGATCTATGCGGCAAAGAAATTCGGTGACGACCATACACCTCTTGAGGTTGCCGGTAAGACGCTTTTACCCAGTCAGCTTGCCGTAACCAATATTTGCCCTACTGACCTGTGTATCGCCGCCATGAAGGGCGATGACCAGCGTGAATACAATTCCGTATTGATTCCCTCAGGCTCAGTACTGCCGTATTCAAAATCCTTTAAGTTCACCCCCAGTCACCGCAGTGCTTCAGTGGTCAATGTGAAGCTCTATGACGGCGGAGCGAACGATCTCAGCGAGAATCACACGCCTTTGAAGTCGGCCCAGCTCAGCGTTCAGCCTGTCGAAACCGAGCAGAAGAACGCAAACCGCATAAACGTCACCGTCAGTATGTCAGACGAGGGCCTGGTTGAAATCACTGCCGTTGACACCCTTCTCAATAAGCCCGTGGACATCGAATTGCAGCTTGGCACTTGCACCAGGGATGGTTTTTCAAGTCTGTCTAAGCCAGCATCATAACTTGTAACTATTTTAGGAGATTTAAAGATGACATCACACACCGTTTTACCATCAACGAGACCCAAAGTGTTCTTGGGTTCGGTTGATAATTCAGGAAGCTCTGGCACACTCGACCGCAATGGCAGCACACGCCAGGAATCCGCACAGGACGGCATTCTGGCGTTCTGCCAAACGCGTACTGCCATCAACCCGGATGATCTGTTCGTGGGGATTGGCTTCAATAATAAAGAACGTGTTTTCTGCGAACCCGTACCGGTTTGCCGGATCGATGCGATCCGCAGTGCGGTTAAGTCGCTTCGTCCTCGCGGCGGCACACGCAGTGCGGGCCTTGAAGCCGCAAATTACTATGCCGACCACTATCGCAAGCACGGATGCAAGGTAAGTTTGATAATATTGACCGACGGTCACATCTCGATGAGTTCAAAACACATGAAGATCGCCGAGTCACTCAAATCTCGCGGCGTAGTGATCGACACCATCGGCATCGGCGGCCAGCCGCGTGATGTGGATGAACAGCTCCTTAAAGATATCGCAACCACCGATCCCGACGGTTACATCCACTATCGTTTCATTGACGACTCTGAGACACTAATAAGACATTATGAAAACCTTGCAGCGGGACTGAGGATTGAAAATGACAGCTAATCAGCCTCCAAAACAGAAACAGAAACAGCCCTGGCCCACACTTTCGGATGTATCGGGGAGACCAGGGGCCGTCTCTGCACTGCAGCAGTTGAGTTCCATCCCCGACAGCCGGTCACCTTCGAGCACGGGCATTCTGATCTGCGGGCCCCGTGGAACCGGCAAAAAGTTCTGCGCAAGGGCGTATCACAACTCCCTCGGCAACCATCATCTCTATCTTGCCGCGGCAAATAGTATAGAAACCGGTGACCTGTACAGATTCATGCTCTGCCGTGACCACCACGATCGGTCAACGCTTCTCATCGACAACGCAGAGAAGCTCAAAGAGCCTCTCCAGCTAATGCTTTCAACCGCCCTTTCGCAGGCTTTTATTCAATCGCCTAACGTCCCAGACGCCAGATCCTATTCGCTCTCAGTCGAACCTTTTACGTTGATTCTAACAGCCACCGACGAGCATAACATCATCGACAGGCTAAAGCAAAACCTTTGCACATCTTTGCAGTTTGATCATTACCAGGCAAACACGCTTGCAGAAATCATAAATGACTATTTCCACAGAAATGGCTTGAAACTCGAACATCCCCAACTTACCAGGCAAATCGCCGATCGCAGCAAAAACTCCGCCTCGATCGCAATAGATCGGATCGCCAATACTGCCGTCGAAAAGGTCCGGGCCGAAGACAGGGACCTGATCACTGCTTTTGATGTCGCTCAAACACTCAGAGAGCTCAAGATCGACAGCCTCGGACTCGATGAAACCGATCGCAGCCTGCTCAAGATACTGGAGCTGAAAGAAAGTGCCTCTATCAGCGAAATCGCATCTTCGACAAGACTTGATATCGAAGATCTGTCCGAAAGGAGCGAGCCTTTCCTGCTGAAAACAGGTCTTATCAAAAAAACGCACGGCCGCCTTTCTATCACGGACAAAGGATGCATCCATTTGAAAAATACCGTCTAGCGTGAGGATCAAAATGAGCGAAAAAGAAAAATATTCGGTTTCAAAGACAGCAAAACTGCTGGGGTTTTCAAGAGCCCGATTTTACGAATTGCTTGATCAAGGCGTATTCCCAAGGCCCTTTCGCGATCCTGCAAACAACAGGCCATACTACGATAACGAACTTGTGCAAAAGTGCCAAGCGATCAAAGAAACATGTGTGGACATAGAAGGAAGGCCCGTTGTCTTTTACAAAAACAAAAAAACAACGACATCGGAAGATTCCAAGGATGCCAAAAAAGAACTCAGTAACCGGCATACCGAAATCTACCACATTGTCAAGGCGATGGGCGTGGAATGCTCATACGCTCAATTCGCCGAGGTATGCAATCAACTGCTGCCCAACCGCGGCGATGACATCTCCAGGGCGGCAGCCATAAAGAACATATACAGGCACCTGTGCCGAAATAAAAAGGTACCGGATAATTTTAAGATCATATCATGAACCCGGCGTATCACATGACGGTCGAACAGGCAAAATCCCTGCTGGAGATCAACACTAACGATCTTCTGATCGCCGAAGATGCATATAAAAAACTACGCCGGAAACTGCAAAACAGGCTCAACATGCCCGGCACAACACCCGAGCAAAGAGAAGAAACCATCGACAAACTCAGCCAGATCGCCCGGGCCATCGATACAATAAGACAAACTGCAGCCTCACAGAACAGCACCTCCGGCGCATCTCAGCAGCCGCCAAACTTCGCTAATTCCACACCGCCTCAGCCCAAACCCTTCTCCTCCGGCAATGTCCAGCCAACCCCGACACAATCATACTACCCTCACCGGTCCACCCCGAGCAGCGGATGGGGTCAGTTTGTCAGCTTCTGTCAAACTGCCGGCTTTATACTGCACATGTTATTCAAATTCATCTGGGTCCCGACCGTTTTTATCTCTCAGCAGCTGGCCAGACTCTTTGCGGGCATTTCAAACTCGATAAGATACAGCGCAGTTTGCAATGTCCTCGCCTGTATATCACTGATCTCTGTCTCGCTTGCCGGTGTTGGTTCTGTTGTCTTGATGCTCGCAATGAAAGTCCCAACCGCCCAGGTACGGGTCCTGGCCGTACCCTGGTGCCATGTCTCAGTAGACGGCGAAGAACTCGGCGTCAGCGGGCAGGCCGAACCTTTCTACCTGAGAGAGGGCGAGCATGTTCTTGAACTTCGCACCGACACCGGTCAAACCCTCGATAAACATATAACGTTAAGTCGTCACTCAGAAACGATCATCAGGGCCAACTTCCAAAACGAAACCGTAACCATTTCAGGGGGACATAACAATGTCAACAAAAGTCAAAACAGCGGTCTTTAGCATACTGCTTTCAATCCTGCCTTCGCTTGCAGGCTGTACAGGATCCGAGATTGTAGGTGCATACATGGCCCTTGTCATTGCCAAGCCCCTTCTGGATTCTTACGAGCCTTCAAGCAGCAGTTCATCGGCGAGTACCAGCGACACAAAGCAGTATTCAAGACCCATCCGTCGATCGACAGCAAAAAGAACAGCAAAGGTGCCGACTGTAACAAAACGATCCGCTCCCAACAAAAACGATTACAGGACCGAAGAAATCATCGCCGCCTACAAAAACCTCAACTGGGAAAAATGCCTCAGGCTCGCTGCATCACAGATCCATTCCGCAAAGATGTCCCACTCGGACAAATGTACCAGCAAGATCCTTGCCGGAGCTATACACTATCAGATGGGCGATACAGATGCCGCAAGAATGTATTTCGACTCGAGCTGCAGGTTTGAGGACTGCCGGATACATGAGCTGCTTTCACCCAGCGTGAAAAAATTCTATCAGAGCGTAAACCCATAAATCAGGCCGCAATTTCAGCACCCCCATCTCAGCAGCAAACAGATTAAACAAGCTCCCCAAAAAAATCCGCCCCTCCAAATCAAGCAAACATTATAACAATTTAGCACACCAAGGTCAACCGCAATTACGATATTTTTTAATTCAATTATTATATTGCATTTATAGTAATTTTGCTTGCTTAAATTGATATATTGCTGTATACTATAAGTAGTAAGAGGTTTTGTCAGGAGCTGATATCATGGCTGAAAGCAAAACTAAACTGCAGGCACCAGATTTTGCCAGGACCCTCCGCAATCTCCTCAAAGAAGCAAAGATAAGCCAGATCCAACTGGCGAATGATATTGACGTCACCCCTTCGGTTATCAGCAGACTGTGCTCCAAAGGAATAGGATCTGAGAGAACTCTGCTAAAGATCTTTGAGCACCTTGAAATCGACACAGTCAAGGCCTCCAGACTGCTGATGGACTGGAAGATTGAAACTTCTTCAGGATACCGAAAAGAGGTCTACGAGCGAACTTTACGCCCAAGTCCCACTGAAAAGGAGTACCTCGCAGAGCTTTTCGGCGGACATGCCTGGATGGCCTATGCATGTGCCAGTGTCGGCATTCCTATACGCGAGATACTGGAAGTGGCACAAAACAACGGCATCAACAGCTTCGAAGAATTGGCTAATGCCAAGCCGTTCAAGTTGATGAGCTTTATTCGGGAGATGAATAAATCTTACCCATTTGAAAATATCCGCGAAATCTTCGAACGAAAATCCAGCGAAGCCTATGAACCGGTTCTTCTGTTTGATTTCTTAAAACTTAAGGATGCCGCCGATTATCTAGAACTGCACAACTGCAGCGGGACTGTCTATTTCGGAGTCCCCCACTTCGTGGCCACCCGTTACGATTTCAAACACAATGGCCGAATAGGTTTTCATGATCACACACATGGAGTTGAATTTGTTTTGTCTGTGAAAGGCAAGTTTAAGCTCACGTACAAGGATACGGTTTTCCCATTGCTGCTAGAGCCGATGAAACATGTTTATGTCTATGACGGCAGGGAAAAGCACCAGCTTGAGTTGGTTGACGGCAAGACGGGAATACTCATGATTGGCAGGTTCTGCCCTAAAAAGCGAAATCTAAGTCCTGAAGGGAGATAACAATGATCTCAAGAACCTCAAAATTGACTCATTCTGCATATACGATCGCCAAGAACGGAACGAACTGGGAGATTAAGGAGGCAATCGATTCGAACCCGGTTGGCCTGGCTATTGTGCAATTCGGCGGACCCTTTCACAGTCCTTTTCATAAAAAGAATAACCGCGCTGCAGCCAGCCTGATAAATTCCAAAGAGCTGGTAAACGTGTTTAATCGTGACAGCGGACTCGTGGGCATGCCTGCTCTCTCGCATAAAAGGCATATAATTGCCTATCTCAGGCATGTTCTGGTTTGCAGCGACCCCGAGATCGAAATCCCCGACGGCTACCCTTGCATCGACGGAAAACCTATCTTCATCCAGGAATCAGGCGTGTTCATATATCCGGAACGTTCTGCGAGTAGCTATCCGAACAACTGTTATTTCTGCTCCAATAAAATCAAGCTGAACACTCCCAACGGCACCAAAATCATCTGGCAGAACAAGTCGAAGTCAAGAGGCTCCAGTATCCATGCCGCACTTTGTAATCGCTGCGGCAGCTACTTTGTCTTTGAATCCAGGAGGCAGGCAACGCTCTATCTCCAGAACACTTCCCTGAGACTCAAAAAGCCTTATAAGTAATATAATACTTTATAAAAAAATAACTGCCAATCGAGATTTTTACTTGACAGCGGCACTTTATATGGATATATTCAATTAGGAGTCTAAAGCAAATTATGATTCAGTTCAAATTTGTTTTTGGAATTCACATGACAAAATACAATTTAGACTTTTAAATTAGATTGATTTTTAAAATCTAGTTTTAATGGTTACGGTGAAAGCCAAGGGCCGCAACAGAGACCTTCTGTTGCGGCCCTTTTTTTTGGTTCATCACGGAATACCGGGGAATGCTGCTCTTATTCTCAGGAAGAAATATTCATCGTCTCGATAGCCGTATGCCTGTCGCTTGATGGTTTTGATCTTGTTATTGATCCCCTCCAGCAGTGACGTATGCAGCGGCCATCTGCTGTGTGCGATGATTCCGGCGGCGTATTTGCTCAGCCTTTTGGCAAACTTCATCAGCGGCTCAATCCCGCTTTGCATGGCTCGATCGAGCCACTGACCCCAGCACGATTCGGCGGCCTTGCGATCGCTCAGATTCCACAGCAGCTTGAGATCATCCTTCATCACGTAGGTCGTCATCAGCGACTCGTTGGCGGCCAACAGCTCATCGAGGCGAACCAGGTCCTCAGGCTTTTCGATGTTCTCACGATTGCGAAGCAGCAGCCAGCGCGAGCCCTTGATCACCCTGCGGGCGGGCTTGTCGTCTCGTAGTCGATTGGCCTGATCGACCCTGACCCGATCGATCACTTCACGGCCGTACTTGGCCACGACATGGAACAGATCATAAACTATTTCTGCCTGCGGACAATGCAGCTGAACCTCCTGCTCGAAGCTGGCGTTCATGTCCATTGCTACTGCTTTGATGTCTTTGCAGCGGTCGCCGAGCATTTCGAAGAATGGCCTGATAGAGGCTCTCGAACGCCCTCGGCCCACCCAGAGCACTTTCTTGCAGGTCGGATCGATGATAACCGTTGCATATCTGTGGCCCTTTTGAATGGCGAATTCATCCATCGCCAGCAGCTCCACATTCGACAGGTCGACAGGGCCCAGCTTCTTCTTGAGATGCCGCTTGTGGATGTCCTTGACGGTCGACCAGGACAGCGAAAAATACTCGGCCACATGCTTTATGCTCATCACATCACACAGCCTGGCGACCGATTCGACCAGCCGGGTAGTGTGGCGGCTGTAACGGTCCAGCCAGGAGATTCGTTCAAGCTTCGGCCCGCATCTGGGGCACAGCAGACGCCTTCGGTGAACGAGCAGGTGGGTAGTCTTGTCGAAGACCGGCAGATCGCGGATCCAACGCTGGACGGTCTCGTGAACGCTGCTGCATTCCTGGCCGCAGCCGTCGCAAATTCCATGGCCATATTCAGGTATCAATTCGACCCAGAATTCAGGGCCTTTCTTAGCAGGCCCAACAGTTCCAACACGATATCCTTCCCATTGGCCGAGTTTTTTGATAAGATGTTGTCCAGTCAACGGCAGTCTCCTTTGAGCTAATAGTCGGGTAACTAAAAGCTACAAAGTACTGCCGTTGATGTCTATTTCCCCGGTATTCCGTGATGAACCTTTTTTTTGGTCTATTCTTTATGAAAGGAGTTAGTCATGGGTACAACCAATACACCAACCCACCCGGCCGGTCCGGTACGCGATACAGCAACGAGATTCATCGACACAACGAGGATAAGTTTAAGCAAAGAGCTTTTAGCGATTATGGCTCACCCCGAGAAGCTCGTAGCTTTCCTCGCATTCTCTCCCAAGCTGCACATTCTCCTTGCAGTGCCCGGTGCCGCCGAAGAAACGAGAGAGTATCTTAGCAACAACTCAGGCGGTTCCTTACATGTAGACCACAAAGTATTCGGTAAGACGGTGTCCGTCAGCAGCAACGCCAGGATAAATCTTCCGAGCTACATATGGGATCACATTTCATGCGTTAGCGGAGACTGCGTCCGCCTTTTTGTAAGGGAAAAGGGCATCGAGATCTATCCCGAAGCCGAGGGCGACAAGCTTCTTTATGGGTAAGACAACAGCTAATGTCCAAAACGTGCCGATCGTGCTGAAAAGAAGGTAAATCAAATGAATGACTTCCTTCAAAAAAGATGTTTTCGCTGGATCGAACTTGCCGCCCTTTTGCCCGGTGGCAAGATGGTCCGCGGCGTACTGGCCGGCAGGGACAACCTTGAAGCCATCAACAACTGGCGTAAAAAGTACGGCAACACGAACATATTCACCACGGTCCAGCTCTTCGAAAAAGATGATCTTAACTCTGCTTTCATCGCTCCGGTCTTCTTCGATATCGACTCGCCTGATGACCTGGAAAAAGCCAGGTCCGACACTCTCAAGCTCTGCGAGCTGACAACAGACAGACTCGAAATCGGCACCGACATGCTCGAAATCTACTTCAGCGGCAGCAAAGGATTTCACGTTACCATACCTCCCGAAGTGTTCGATGCCTTCCCTTCCAGATACATCATGGAGCTCTATAACAAGATGGCCCTTAAAGCCTGCAGCTACGGCATCGAAACCATTGACAGGACCGTCTACACCCACAGGCGGCTCTGGCGAATCCCAAACTCCATCAACAGTAAAAGCGGGCTATATAAAATCCCCCTTCTCCACAAGGAGCTGCTGCATCTCAGTGCAGACCAGATCGCAAAACTGGCCGAACACCCAAGATCCGAAGACAGCTTTGTAACCGCCAAATACAGCAACACAGCCGGTCTGTGGTATCGAAAAGCCATCAGGGCTGTTGCAAAAGCAGCTTGCAAAACCACGGCCACTACGCAGGACAATTCTGACTTTAAACAGGGCTGGCGAATCCCTCCCTGCATTGAAAACATCCAGAGCACCACCCTGCCAGACGGAATCCGGCACCAGACATATCTTGCTCTGGCACGGTTTTACAGATGGATAAACATGCACCCGGAACAGATCATCAAACGAATACGCACCATAGACAGCAGGCAACCCATAGATGACCCCGACTTTATCAAAAGGATCGCATTCTGGGCACATCAGCACCCCGGCTTTGCCGGGTGCACCCACCCGGTCATGCAAAAATACTGCAGTAAAGAAAGCTGTTTCTATTACAGAATAAAAGCCGGCAGAAAACATGGATCTAAGAGAACAAAATGAATACGATTGGCCCCCAAGGCCGCATGTCTTCCCTGAGCTGATGACTCCGGTCGAAGCTGCAATGTTCCTGCGGCTCGACCAGACAGGCCACACACCAAAGTCAGCCAGAAGGACACTCAATTACTGGCGAGACAGAGGCGAACTTTGTGCCACCAAATACGCCAGACGAGTATGGTATCTCAAAAGTGAGCTCGAGGCCTTCCTCTCCGTCAAGACGGAAAACATCTAGACAGCACTTGCGCTGACGCCTCGAATCTGGTACAATCCCTCTGTCAGTCGCCAGTGGTAACTGCAGAAAGGAGTTACCAAATGGCAACAGAAAAAATTGGCATTTATCGCAGATGGCTCGAACCTGCTCCGACAGAAAACGGCAGGAAAATACCCAAAAGCGACTGGCCCAAAAATAGACGCCACAACTGGGTAGTTCGATGGTTCGGAACTGACCGCAAGAGGTATTCAAAAAGCTTCAAGACGAGAAAGCAGGCTGACAATTTTGCCCGTCAGCTCCAGGAGCAGGTAAACTGCGGTAAGCAGGACAGACCAAAGAGGATAGCGTTCGAAGATTTTGTCGCGGAACATAAAATCCTTACTAAAGGACAGGTCGCTGATGCCACATTAGTTGAGCAAATGCATAAGCTCAAACTCTTTAAAAAGTTCATAGGCGGCAACACCCTATTAACTGAGATACGTGCTCGCGATGCCGAAGCTTTTATCGCTAAAAGACTGGCCTCGGGCATCAGTACAGCAACAGCAAACAAAGACATCCGAACTCTTAAAAGCATCTTCAATCTCGCAATTGAACGCAGAGGTTATCTCAAAGAAGGAGACAACCCTTTTGCAAAAATCAAGCAGAGAAGAATTTCTTCCAAACCAATCAATTATGTAAGCATGGACGACTACCGTAAATTACTGCACACCACTGACAGTTTGTGGTGGAAGACGTTCATCTCTGCCGCTTACTGTTGCGGCTTAAGAAGAGGCGAACTGGTGAATTTGACTTGGAATGACATAGATTTCGAAAACCAATACATTTATGTCAATCCAAAAAAGCACATGGAACACACTATCGAGTGGGAACCAAAAGATCACGAACGTCGTGTAATTCCTATGCCAGAGAAAACTGCCCAACTGTTCGCAGATATCCATTTCGAGTCAACGGGATGCGCACCTTATGTTTTCCTCTCGCCAGAAAGATTGAGACATATCAAACAGCGGATAGATAGAGGCACTTGGAACTCTAAGTGTGAAGTAATCAACAATCTTCCAAAAAAATTCAATACACTCTGTAAGAAAGCGAAGATTTGTGAGTACTCAATACATGACTTAAGAAGGTCTGCAATAACTAACTGGGCACAACATCTGCCAATCCAAATCGTACAGCAATTTGCGGGGCACTCTAATATAACCACAACTCGACAATACTATTTGGCAGTTTGTCCTGAAAATCTGGCCTCGGCAAGCAAGCTGATGAATAAGATGCTTCAGAAAGGCTTTTCGGGACTGACGCAAAAGTGACGCAACTGGCATTTTTTCATCGGATGCAAAAAAAAGAAAGTCTCTGTAAGTGCTTGACTTACAGAGACTTATGAAAACGAGGTCGAAGGGACTCGAACCCTCAGCCTTCGGATCGACAGTCCGATGCTCTAACCAATTGAGCTACGACCCCTCGGTTACGAGATTGGTATATTAACAACATCCCGCGAAGTGTCAAAACATTTTATCCGAAAAATGCGAAACTTTTTTCCTCTTTTTGGGCCTTCATAAAGCCAACCAGCTCGTGCCCCTTCCACCCCGCCTTAAGCACCCAAAAACACGCCAAATACCGCCGAAAGGCTTTCTTGTTTGCAGTTCGACCCGCTCTATAGTATCATCTGCACATTCTCGGAAACTAACTGAGGACAGCCTGTCAGTTCATGGTCCCGCAGCATTTTCGGTTTCCCCAGGGTAGCTGCAATTAGAATCATTAAGCAAAATAAAACTTTTCAAAACAGGACTGCATCAATTGAAGAATATGAAGCTGGTGGACATAGTAAACCTTGACAATTACATCGTCGGCGACAGCCCGGACGAGGACGAAGAAGGCACGTTCGAGCTGCCTGATACGATCCCCCTGCTGCCGCTTCGGGGCACGGTCGCCTTTCCCGGCACAGTTATGCCCCTGGCAATAGGTCGTCAGAGCAGCATAAAGCTGGTCGAAGATTGCCCGCCTCAGGCGGTACTGGGCCTGGTCGCCCAAAAGTCAGCCGATATCGAATCCCCCACGGGTCAGGACATATACAGAATTGGAACGGCTGCCTCAGTCCTAAAGGTCATCAAAATGCCCCAGGGAACGATCAACTTGATAGCTCATGGCGTTTGCAGGTTCAAGATACTGGAAATTGTCGGCAAAGAGCCCTACCTTCGAGCACGGGTTGAAGCTTTGCCAATTCGATCCAGGATGACCAAAAAGATGCGTGCACTGGTACTCAATGCACGTCACGCGGCCGAGAGGGTTTTCGCATTGAGCCCGAACCTGCCCGAGGAGGCATCCGTTCTGCTCGAAAACGTACAGGACCCATCCAGCCTGGCGGACTTCATAGCTGCCACACTAAACCTCAGCGTTAGCGAAAAACAGCAGATCCTCGAACAGACGAACGTCACAAAACGGCTTGAGAACATCAATCGCAAACTCGCCGACCAGCTCGAAGTACTCGAGCTTAGCAACAAAATCCACGGCCAGGTCCGCGAGTCCATCGATAAAAGTCAGCGTGAATACTTTTTGCAGGAAGAGCTTAAAGCCATCCAGGCCGAGCTTGGCCAAACTGATCGACACACTGAGGAACTGGACCAGCTCGAGGAGCGTATTCTCGCCACAAAAATGAGCAAAAAGGCCCAGGCCGAGGCCCTCCGAGAACTCGATCGCATGTCACGCCTGCCTGTCGCTTCGCCGGAATACGGCGTCATCAGGTCGTACCTTGACTGGATGTGCGAACTGCCGTGGTCAATCTCCACCGAAGACAAACTCGACATCCAGCGAGCCGAACGAGTACTGAACAAGGACCACTACGGCCTTGAGAAAGTAAAGAAACGAATCATCGAATTCCTCGCGGTCCGAAAGCTCAATCCCAAAGGCAAGAGTCCGATCCTGTGCTTTGTAGGCCCGCCCGGTGTGGGCAAAACCAGCCTCGGTAAATCTATCGCACGCGCGATGGGACGAAACTTCATCCGCATTTCTCTAGGCGGCATCCGGGATGAAGCGGACATTCGTGGACACAGAAGAACCTACATCGGTGCACTGCCTGGTCGTATCCTCCAGGAACTGCGCAAGACCGGCTCTCGCAACCCCGTCTTCATGCTGGATGAACTCGACAAGATCGGCCAGGACTTCCACGGAGACCCCGCGTCCGCCCTTCTCGAAGTTCTCGACCCGCAGCAGAACGACACATTCACCGACCATTATCTCGACCAGCCCTTTGATCTTTCTGACATAATGTTCATCGGCACGGCAAACTACACCGAGCCGATCCCAGAGCCGCTGCTGGACCGCATGGAAACCATCGAGCTGCCTGGCTATACCCAGGGTGAAAAACTCAAGATCGCAACAAAGTACCTGGTCCCGCGTCAGATAAAAGAGAACGGGCTTAAGAAAAACCAGATCAACATCAAGCCCGAGGCCATCGATGCGATGATCGACAAATACACCCGCGAAGCAGGTGTGCGGAATCTTGAACGCACCATCGCGGCGGTCTGTCGCTCAGTCGCAACACGGATCGCAAAAGGAACGTCACGCAAAGCAACCATCGGCGCATCGAATCTGGCGAAGATACTCGGGCCTCGCGAGTACGAACCAGAACTTGCAATGCGTACTTCCACCCCGGGCGTCGCGACAGGTCTGGCCTACACACCCGAAGGCGGCGAGATACTCTTTGTTGAATCCGCACAGACACCGGGCAAGGGCGAGCTCAACCTTACAGGCCAGATAGGTGAGGTAATGAAGGAAAGCGCCCAGGCCGCATGGTCGATCATCAAAGCTGACGCAGACAAGCTCGGCCTCGATGAAAAGCTGTTTTCCGATTTCGATTACCACGTCCACGTTCCCGCCGGCGCGGTTCCGAAAGACGGCCCGAGTGCCGGCTGTGCGATCTATACATCGCTGCTTTCACTGCTGCAGGGCCGACCCATAAAACCGGACGTAGCAATGACCGGTGAGATAACGCTTAAGGGCCTCGTGCTGCCGGTTGGCGGGCTCAAGGAAAAGATCATCGGTGCAAAACGAGCGGGCATTAAGACAGTCATCCTGCCTTCCAGAAACCGCAAGGATATCAAGGACCTGCCCAAAGAAGCAACGCAGGGAATCGACTTCGTCTTCGTAAACAAAGTCACAAGCCTTGTAAAGATGGTCTTCAAAAACTAGCAGTTGTCGGAGTCAGAGAAACACAACTGATCCCTAGCGTTTCACGCTATCTGCGCGCAAAAAAAGGTCCGCCTTGTTGGACAGACCTTTATATGCAGGATACCTCCGCCTGTGCCGTAAAAACGACGTTGAAAGGAACCCTTATTAACAAAGTGGGCAGCCGTTGCTGAAGTCTGCAAGTCCAGTCAAAGCAGGCATGTGCAGTCCTTCAGGTCTGGCTTCCCCTAAGGGTGGCATCGGTTCTTTCAATACTACGTCTCTACGAACACCGCAGGGGTTAACCTACAATCATCTTATACCATATTCGGCCAATCAAATCAAGATGTTGAGCAAAATTCGCTGACAGTTTGCAATAAATTAAGTCGGCCTGATAGACCCATCTCAGCAGATTATTTGAGCAACTGAGTGCATCGCTGTCAAGAAGAGGTATAACTTAAACACCCAACTGACCTTACCTTTAGTTGTGCTTGTTTGTTCCTGCAAAAGAAAAAAGCCCGGCAGAATTTTTCCACCGGGCTTTAAATCCATTCATTCTTTTTCTATGCGGTTCGCAAAGTCGCATCCAGCGAATCTCGCAGCGAATCGAAAATCACTTTCTCAAACTCGTCCACTCGTTCATGGGTCAATGTTCCGTCCTCATCACGGAAACGTAGCGAAACTGTCACGCTTTTTTTGCCCTGATCGATCTGCTTGCCTCTGTATATCCCGACAAAGTCAACCTTTTCGAGCTCAGCAGGAGCCTTCTGCAGAATACATTTTTCGATCTCCTGCCAAAGCACACCTTCGTCAACAACAAGAGAAAGGTCACGCGTAACAGCAGGATACCTCGGTATGGGTTTAGCCGCCGAGACGCCGCCGAACATTTCGAGAAGCACCCCAAAATCCAGCTCGGCCGCACTGACGTCCTTAACTTCCTTGAGGCCGAAAGAGTTGCGAACCTTATCCGAAACAACGCCGCATTTACCCAGCAGTTTGCCGCCCACAAACACATCAACACCAGCGGTCCACCACCCGGCGTCGGCAGGCTTGAACTCGATCTGTGCATCGCGGCTGAGCTTCCTGATCAGCCCCTCTACAACACCCTTGATCACACGAAACTCCGAATCGCATACCAGGCTCAAGCGTGTTTTCTCCTCGGGAAGATCGGCCCCAGCCTTGGGCTTGAACGTCGTCGCCATCTCAAAGACTTTGCATGGGCTGTTCTTTGCATTATGATTATTCTGCAGCACCCCCATCAATGAACCAAGCAGGCTCTGCCTTAGCAGGTTCGCCTCTTTACGTGATTCATCACTGACACCGAGATGTTCTTTTGACTCGGCAAAAATCTGCTCGACCTTCTCATTGACGAAAGTCACATTTACCGTCTCATAAAAACCGCAGCCGTTCATGAAATTGCGAACCACTCCCGCCAGCTTCTCTCGCGGTTCGACCGGCTTGACCTCAATATTTATCCGGCGGTCAACCGGTATCTGATCGTATCCGTAGCACCGTGCAACCTCTTCGATTATATCGATCTCACGAGAGATATCGTGACGCCACGAGGGTACCGTCGCGATAACCATCGAGTCGCCCTTGCGTTCTGGCTCAAAACCGAGTCGCGTCAATATCTCAACGGCTGTGTCCGATTCAACCTCTATGCCAAGTATGGAGTTCAATCTCTCGAAACGCAGCTTGACCCGGGCGGGCTCGATCTGCTTGCCCGGATACTCATCAACAACACCTTCGATAACCTGGCCGCCGGCAACCTCCACTATCAGATCCGCCGTACGCTTCGACGCCCAATCGATCCGTTCTGTGTCAACGTGCCGTTCGAACCTGAACGCCGCTTCCGAAGATATACCCAGTCGCCTGCCGGTGTTCCGCACGCTCACAGCGTCGAACTGTGCATCCTCAAGCAGTACCGTTGTGGTGCTCTCACTGACCTCGGTATTAAGCCCGCCCATAACGCCCGCGATAGCGACCGGCCGCTCGGCATCAGCAATAACAAGCATATCGGGCTGCAGGTCACATTTCGTCTCATCGATACTGACGATCCTCTCGCCCTTGACCGCTTTTCGGACGACGATCTTTCCTCCGCCGATCTTATCGAAATCGAACGCGTGCGGCGGCTGTCCGGTCTCCAGCATCGCATAGTTCGTCGCATCCACCACATTATTCACACTTCGAACACCGACCGCCTCCAGCCGACTCACCATCCAGTCAGGCGCAGGGCCGATCTTGATGCCCTTAATGATCCTGCCTGTATAACGCTGACAGAGCTCGGGTGCCTCGATGTCTATCGAAACAATATCCGCCGCCGACTCACCACCACCCTGGGACTCTTTCAGCTCGGGCAGCTTCAGTGTACGACCCGTCGCAGCCGCAAATTCCCTGGCAACACCAACATGCGACAGACAGTCGCCGCGATTACTGGTGACCTCGATATCCAGGACGATATCGTCACCAAACTGCTCCATACCTTCCAGCGGAAAGCCCAGATCGCTGAGTATGTCGCCCACCTCCTGCCAGGATTCGTTAATTTCTACGTATTCTTGCAGCCAATCGAGAGAAATCTTCATTTAAACCACCATATACATCAACTATTTCGTCAGCCGTCACGGCTCTTTAACTCCAAATGTCCAAATAACTTACAAGTAACCCGCCATTATGTCAATTGGATAGTTGATTTAACGCACCAATGCTGGTATTTTTGTCCCACAAGAAAGCATCCGCAAATCTTGGTTAACTCTCAGGAACAAAACATAATGTCTGCAAGAAATACATTCACAAAGTCGCTCTTCGCTATGTTGGTCACCGCAGCCCCCCTGCTGACCGGCTGTATAGAACGAAAGCTCACCATCAATACCAAACCCCAGGGTGCCCTGGTGACTCTGAATGACGAACAGGTCGGCAAGTCACCCGTAACGGTCGACTTCAACTGGTATGGCGACTACAAGGTCCACATAGCACGAGAAGGATATACAACTCTCGACACTCACCGCGTTCTGGAGGCCCCGACGCACGACAAGTTCCCATTCGACTTTTTCTACGGAGTACTATGGCCCGAAACTATCGTTGACGAATATGAATGGACATTTGAACTAGAGCCCTACCAGGTGCCCGACAGAAACCTGCTTATAGAATCCGCCCTCGATGCCCGCCAGGAAGCTCTAGGCAGCACATTCAAAAACAGAACGGACACAACCAAATAACATTGCGATCCGCAATTGTTGCCCTGCGCCCCTTGGGCAGTGGGCAATCTTAAATTACCCCCCTTCTGCCGCAACATCCATCAGAAAACGATCCGGTAACCCCGCCCGTGAACCGTCTTGATTATGTCTTTGTGTTCACCAAGCTTCTTTCTCGCAGCCGCTATGTGCACGTCGACAATGCGTTCCTTCTCACCCTTGGCTCGCTCGCCCAGACACTCCTTCAAATCCTCACGAGAAAGCACGGCCCCCCCAGCCTCCATAAGCGCAACGAGAATATTGTATTCACCCTCCGTCAGATCGATCTCTTTACCGCCCGCCCGAACGCTCCTTTTATTCAGATGCACCTTCACATCCCCAGCCGACAGGATTTCGCGCATTCCCCCGCTTGTCAGCTTAGCACGCCTTAGTATCGTCTCTATCCGCGCTAACAGAACCGCAGTACTAAAAGGCTTGGTAATGTAATCGTCTGCCCCCATCTTCAGGCCGACAATGATATCCGCCTCCGTATCCCGCGCAGTTAGCATTATGATCGGGATATGTGCCGTCTCAGGATTCCCCTTCAACCTTGCCGCAAGATCGATCCCTGAGATGTCCTCAAGCATCACGTCGAGCAGTATCAGATCGGGCGTGTCCGTCCTGATACACGCCATTGCCTCCCCGCCCGTCTCAGCGGTTCGCACCTCATACCCCTCCTGCTCCAGCGCAAGGCTCAGCGTCTCCAGCAGGTCCAGCACATCATCGATAATAAGTATCTTTTCCATGCCGGCATTATACCATCACAACCACCGGCTTCCAGCCCAAAACTAACAAATACTTAATATTTCGTACACATCTATGACTGGGCCGGTGCCTGCATACGTTCTCCACCGAGCACCGCCCTCACCCTTTCAAGCAGAAAAGTCAGCTCAAAAGGCTTGGTAACATAATCATCCGCACCCGCCTCAAAACCACGCACCCTGTCTTCCTCGCTGTCCTCACCTGTGACCATGATCAATGGTATGTCCGCGGTTTCCGGGTTCTTCTTGAGCCGAGATGTAATATCAAGCCCCGACTCCTCACCCATGTCAACATCCATCAGTATCAGATCCGGCCGCCTGCTCTCAAGGCTCGCCAAAGCCTCACTTTCCGTGCAAGCGGTTCCCACCTCATAACCTTCTATGTCAAGGTTAAGCTGCATAAGCGCAAGATAATCACGCTCATCATCAACGATCAAAATTCTCACTCGCACTATTACATTCTCCTCACACACAATTTAATCTAAACATCCCTGCCAGGCAGCCGAATGGACGTTTGGGGCTCATCTTTCGTATTTTCACTCTTCTGCAAATATAGAGGCAGCACAAATCTGAAACAGCTTCCCTCCCCGACAACACTGTCCGCCCACAATTTACCGCCGTGCATCTCAACGAGCTCCCTTGAGATGGGCAACCCCAACCCTGTGCCGAGCCCTTTCTTGCTGCGGTCATCTCCAACCTGCACAAACCGTTCGAAAACTCTCTCCATATCGTCCCTGCTCAATCCCGGCCCGCTGTCCTGAACCGCGATCTCCACCTCATCGTCATTGATAGACGCAGACACTCGTATCGTTCCGCCCTCCGGGCTGAACTTGACAGCGTTGCTCAACAGGTTAGTAATAACCTGAGAGACTCTGTCACTGTCCGCATGGACCAGGCACTTCTGGTCGGGACTCGTCACATCCAGCCTAACACCATAGTCTTCAGCTACTGCTTCAAACGCATCTGTTACTCGACGCACCAGCTCAGCCAGATCGAACACTTCCCTGTCAAGCTCAACCGCACCTGCCTCGATCTTCGATATGTCCAGAAAATCGCCGACAACTCTTGAAAGCCTGTCGATGATCTCATCCGCCATCTCCAGATTCTTTCGCAGCTTCTTACTGATCCGTCCCATCACACCCGCCAGAGCATTGGACGTAATATTCTTAAAAATGCACAAAGGCGTCCTCAACTCATGCGAAACCGTCGAAACGAATTCGTTCTTTATGCGGTCAAACTCCCGCAGCCTCTCATTGGCTTCAATGAGTTTACGTTCTGCCATCTTTACTTCAGTTATGTCACGTGCATATATATTTACATAATCACCTTCCGAAACAGGCGCAAATACGACTGAGAAGACACGTCCGCCCCATTCCTTTTCTATACACTCATTCTTATTGTTAGCCCGGATATTATACATGCAGTCTATAACATCCCCTGGCACCTCATCACCTTCGCTGCACCCCCACAACCCAAGCAGTTCTTCGCTTGCATTGTTGGCATAGGTGATAACATTTTCATCGTCTATCCGCATAACAGGGTTGGGATTTTCTGCGGCAAGCTTCGCAACACTCCGCAACTTCAGTTCCACCTCTCGCAGGTGCGTCATATCCGTCAAAAGACCATCCCAACAGACATCTCCCTTGTCATCGACCTCAGGACGAGCAACACCCTGGAAGGACCTCTTCTCGGATTTGAACACACCGCTTCCCCACCATTCCCAAGGCTTGCATCTCACTGCTGACTCTTTCAGAAGCCGCACAAACTCCGCTCTGTCTTGAACCTCCAGCCGTTCGAGAAAAACGTTGCTGTCCTGCATCACCGCCTCAGGCTCTAGGCCCAAGAGGTCAAGGCAGCTTTCACCGATAAATGAAAAACGGACAGCCTGGCCCTGACGCATCACCATCTGAAAAACAAGACCGGGTGAATTCTCGACAAGCTTTTGATAACGTGCCTCACTCGCTATCAGCTTGCGCTGCAAATCTTTTTTCTCTGTGATGTCCTCCACATAACCCTCAAGAGCTTCTACCTCCCCACCCTCTCCATAATGCGGCAGTATCGTCTCACGCACCCAGCGGACCGATCCGTCCTTCTTTTCAATCTGAAACTCCAAAGGTTTGACATCACGACGGTTTATAACATCGTCGCGCATCATAGCCACAGCATCTCGAAAATCGGGTCTGACCGCCTTTATCCACAACTCGTCATCGGCATAAAAGTCCTGGTTGCTGTAACCCGTCAAGGCCACACACCCGCTGCTGCGCTCACATTTGCCCGGCACACCATCAACCACATGCATGCTGTAAGTATAGCTTCTTGTCGTAGTGAGCTTGCGATATTCCTTGACAGCTTCATCAATCGCCTCATCCACGACATCGTTGCCGCATGGTTTCGTCAAAAACCTGAAAATATGTCCCTGGTTCACCGCCTGAACCGCGGCATCGAGCTCAGCGAATCCCGTCAGCATAATACATATGCTGTCCGGACTGATATCCCGCACCATCGACAGAAATTCCAGGCCGTTCATGCCTGGCATCTGCAGATCCGAGATAACTACCGTGAAAGAACCCTCTCGCTCGAGTTTATTGATCGCCTCGCGACCGCTATCTGCGGTAACAACATCATATTTTTTGCGATAACGGCGACGCATAGCCGCCAGAACACGCTGCTCATCATCAACTATCAATATCTTATGCTTATCAGACATACTCTAATTCTCTATCACCGGTTGGAAGATGTAATTTTCGCCATTGTTGCAATTTTTCACTCAGGCCCATTTTTTCTATGTACTCCATATCCGCTCCTTTGACCCATCCACCTCCCGGACTGCTGCAAAGCTCATGGTCGATCACGTCCGCGGCATATACCGCCGCGAGTATCGAAAAACCCCGTCCCTCACTTAGACCAGGATCGTGATGCATTGCCGCAGCCTCGATGATCGCATTGGGCAATCCCCAAAGATCCAGCAGGCAACCCCCAAGCTCGGCATGCGTCATCTTTATCTCTTCACATTCAGATTCATAGATCGAGATATGCTCACTGCGAGACAATTCGATCGCTCTGCGGTATTCTTCAGGAAATTCCGACACCAGGATCATCAGCCCGGCATCATGCAGTATCCCTGCCATACTCGCAAGTTCCAGCTCTTCTTCACTCATACCCTCCAGCTTACATATCTTCTTGGTCAGCAGCCCCACACGAACACAGTGCTCATGGATCCCGTCTACCCAGAAGTCTTTCATCTGCTCCTCTGTAAGCGTCGAGAACACCCCGTGAGTCAGAACCAGTGCCTCAACTGTCCGCAAACCGAGATGAACAACTGCCCTCGTTGGGTCGGCAATGTGCCCACTCTTGCCGTAAAACGCACTGTTGGCCACCTGCAGCATCTTGCTGGACATCCCTATGTCTTCTGCAATTATCCTTCCTACGCGTCTCAAACTGCAGTGAGGCTTGCGAAGCGTCTTTATCACTCGCTGATATATCCTCGGCATCGACGGTATCGAACGCATCTGAGCCATTACCTGCGCAGCTTTATGAGACTTGATTCCGTCATGCAGAGAAAGCGAATGCTCGATCATGTTAATAAGCTCATCAGTATCACATGGCTTTGCCACCATCTGATGCGCACACATGATCGCATGCTCGTTCAAGGGCTCCTTTGAGCATCCGGTAAGCATAAACCTGATCGTGCCCGGATAACGCTCGCGAACATGCTCAAGCAGCCGCACACCGCTGATACCAGGCATCAGCATATCGGAAACGATCACGTCATATTTGTTGAGTCTCAACGCATCCAGCGCCTCCTGACCGCCGTTAGCAAAATCCATATCCCAGCGGTCCTTCATCTTGCGCAGCATTCTCCGCAGACCGTT
Organism: Anaerohalosphaera lusitana; assembly: GCF_002007645.1. Classification (GTDB taxonomy): domain Bacteria; phylum Planctomycetota; class Phycisphaerae; order Sedimentisphaerales; family Anaerohalosphaeraceae; genus Anaerohalosphaera; species Anaerohalosphaera lusitana. The sequence continues at coordinate 2,176,880 of NZ_CP019791.1, read as the reverse complement.
AAGCAGGTGCTTATCGTCATCAACAAAAAGTATTCTCTTTTTCGATCCTTCGTCCATTCACATGTCTTTCTATCTCGGTAGGCAAACCTTGAACGTCGCACCCTGACCAGGCTCGGTCTCGAATTCTATCTTACCCTTGTGCTTACGCTCCACTATTGTTTTTGCCATCGCTAGCCCCTGCCCCGTACCCTTTCCGCGAGGCTTGGTCGTGAAGAACGGCTCGAACATCCTGCCGCTCACTTCTTCAGACACGCCGACACCGGTATCGCTCACAAACACAACAATAGAGTCCTGTTCTTCCAAGGTCCCCACGGTTATCAGGCCCCTGTTATGCGTCCCCTTGATCTTCTGTTCAATACTCTGAGCCGCGTTGATAATGAGATTCATAAAAACCTGGTTCAATTCATCGATACAACAGACTATCCCAGGCAACGCACGGTCCATTTCCGTCCGCACATCCGCCACATACTTCACTTCGTTCCTGACCATCACCAGACAACTTTCCAACGCTTTATTGATGTCCGCCCTGGCCATCCTCCTCTCATCCAGATGAGAGAAATCCCTCATCGCCGCCACGATCTTACTCACCCTTTTTACCCCGTCCCTGCTCTGGTCGATCGCCTGGGGCAATTCCTCCTTGAGGAAATCCAGATCCGCGGCCTCTTCCAGTGACTCCAGCACCGCAGCACTCTCATCGTCTATATCCCCAGACACAGCATCACAGACCTCCTTTTGTTTTTCTATGAGATCGAGAATACTGCCGAACGAATCGGAAAGAAATGTCAGATTGTCACCGATAAATTGTATGGGCGTGTTTATCTCATGTGCTATACCTGCCGCCAGCCCGCCGATCCGCTGTAGCATCTGTGTACGCTCCAGATCAGCCTCGGCCCTGCGTATAGCTGTCATATCTTCAACTATGCCGTCCACATAAACCTCCCTGCCTTCGTTACGGACAGCAGAAACATCCTTCACATATCTCACGCTGCCATCCGCATGCATCACCCTGTATTCGATCTCTTCACCTGCACCATTTTCCGCATACCGCCGGTAACAACTCTCAACCTCTTCGAGGTCATCCGGATGAACAACGCTCAACCACCCCCCTGCCGAGCTCATCACACTCTGCGCACCAAGCCCGGTAAGCCGCTCACTGCCCCGTGAGATGAATTCAAACTGCACCTCATCCGAGACTTTCGCGGAATATATGCACGCACACAGGTTGTCCAGCAAACCGCTGGCCGTATCTGCACACTGCTCCATTCTTGCAAATCCTTGATCCGCCAAGTTAAGTTCTCCGTCAATGTTACTAGTTAGGAGCTGTTTCAAAACTGCTTTTGGCTTGCCGGCGAGCAATTTTTTCGTCTCGGCAAGGCGTGTAAAATCGGCCATAGCTATTCTATTGACGGTTTTGCACAACGCAGCCGAACGGAAAAAGGGCCGCCGAAAGACAAATCTGAGTTTTGAAACAGCTTCTAGTAACTATTCGTCTCTTACACACTTCGGCATGACCTCCGAATTTCTGATTCTCTGTTAACCAGCCAAACCCTTGCAATTCATTACGTATTTTTTCTCTTACCGGTCCCATAACGCCCACTCTAAGGACGTCACAAACACCGTCACGAAATGCTGAAGCAACCGCTAAAGCATTTCAGCTTGTCACCATAGCCGCTGCAGTCGCAGAATTCCCTCAAAAATATTTACACCCAACGCCCGATAATACATGTAGCCATGCCCTATATCCGGCGGTTACGAGGTGTTTTTACTACTGGAGCCGCTTTTGTCCTATTTTTTCTAAATTGCCCAGCTTAACACTGCCGATAAAGAAATATGACGATGAAGCTACTTAAATTTACGGAGACCGGAGCAATGGAAGCAACAGTAATCGAACAGCGTAAGGACACACGTTCGCAACTGGCTTGGCCCATCAGTGTTTGGCTGCCCGAGGCCAGCAGGTTCTTCAACGGCAGCAGCATCAACATCAGCAAAGGCGGAGCTTACCTTGAGGTTCCAATGACCACCCCCGTCAGGCCCGGCCATGAGATCGAGCTGAACTTCCCCCGTACTGCCGCCCTGGCAAAACAAAAAGGCAGCTATGCACGCATCAAGACCGGCAAGGTCGTCCGCGTCGACCGCGAAAAAATGCTCGAAGAAGCACGCATTGGCCTCGCGGTACAGTTCCTGTAAAAGGACCTGCCGTCTAAATAATAAAAAGGACTGGTCACCTTCGACCAGTCCCTGTTTCATTCGCACTGCCTCTATCGTGGCGACTCTCGGCGCGCAACCATCACACGTCCACCAGAAGCCTAGAAGCTATCTCCCTATTCAAAACTCACACTCAATTTGAATCGGCTTTTTTTGATTCTAAAGTGTGAATTGTCAAACCTTCCACAAATGTTGTGCTGGCCGGGAACAAAAAGCTCGCCAGGTAACCGCTGATCACACACAAAGCGATACCAACTACTGCATATAGCAGCAAATGCATTTGAGTATATTCCTGCACAAGATACAGCCCCAACGCTCCGCAGATGGCCCCGATAACAGCACCCGGGCCGTTCGTTCGCGTGGTGAAAATGCCCAGACAGAACAGCCCGCACATCGATCCGCCCATCAGGCCGAGAATCTTCATGAACATATCCCAAAGCGACTTAATATCTGAAGTTGCGAACATCAGCGCCAGCGTCACCCCCAGCGTACCGAACACAAACGTCATGACCCTGCCAAGCCGCAAGAAGGTTCGCTCCGATCTTATCAAACTGAACGGCCGAACGAAATCTGTCACCGTCGCAGTCGCTATGCTGTTCATGCTCGTCGAAACGGTCGACTGAGCCGCGGCAAAAACACCCGCCACAACCAGCCCCGCAATACCGACAGGCAGCTCACGAGCAATAAACAGAGGAAAGATCGCATCGTTCTTGAACGTAGGATCGAGCTGAGCTGGGTTGGATTTGTAGAAAACGAAAAGGGCCGTACCCACGCCGAAGAACAGGATCGATGCGGGAATTACCGCAATGCTGTTGGTCCATATCGATCGTCGGGCACTCTTGAGAGAGTTGACGGACATATACCTCTGCACGACCGCCATATCGGAAGAATACGGGATCAGGCTCTGGCCGATGGCGCCGAGGACAACAACCCACAGAGCAGTCGTTGCAAAACTCACCGAGGAGAAGTCCCAGTTGACCAGATTAAGTTTATTGTTTGCAGATGCAGTGCTTATAAGCGTATCAAATCCGCCCTCGAGGCGATAAACTATCAGGATCAGACTGAGCAGCGCACCGCCCAGCAGAATGAACGTCTGTATCGTGTCCGTCCATACCACAGCCTCCAGCCCGCCCATCGTGCAGTAGATTATACTTAGAACGCCCATTATCAATATGCATTGTATCTCATTGAGCGGAGTGATCGCCGCCAGCGCCAGCGCGGGCAGATACATTACCACCGCCATACGTCCGATCTGGAAGAAGATAAACGATGCACTGGCAAACAGACGCACGAACCGGTTGAACCGTTTCTCCAGGTACTCATAAGCACTCGTCGCATCGATCTTGCGGAAGAACGGCAGAAAGAATACTATCACAACAGGCGCCATTGCAACCGCTCCCATGTTGACCAGGAAATAAACCCAGTCGGTCATAAACGCCTTGGCCGGGATCGCAATGAACGTGATCGAGCTGAGCATCGTAGCGAAAATACTAAGACCCGCAACGAACCACGGCACACGCTGACCGCCTCGGAAAAAGTCGTCCGAATTCTTATTACGAAAAGAGAAAAACACACCGATCCCGGTTATCCCCGCCAGGTAAAGACCTATCACGCTGAAATCTATCCACCCGAAATTCTTGCTGCTCGGTACAGGTGTCGCCGCCCATACTTTAGGCGAACGCACTCTCGGCCTGATCTCACCGCTGGCGATTATCACCGGGTCCTTGACCGGATCGTCTCCCCACCGAACCGCGTTCGTCGTAACCTGATTGGCCGGCAGGTCGTCCGATTCTACCCATGAATTGGTGATCGTATGATAAACAAACAGCTTTTTCGGAAAGCCCGGGTGCTCGTCTTTAAGCTCATTCGCCCTGCCCCACATACTGCCGTCAGCACCGCCGAAAACGAACACATGGCTCTGCCCCACATCAATGGCTGTACCCGCCATCACGCACTGCGGAACGTCTTTTTGCTGCTTCCACGGTTCGGATTCACCCGCATAATCCTGCGTCTGGGCATCATACTTCGAAGCATCATAAAGCAAGGGATTGAACTCATAGACATCCGTCAGAAACTCGGCCTCACCGTCCTGACCAACCCTCCGGCCGCTCATCACATAAATGCAATCTGCCTGGCCGTTATGCTGAGCCGCGACAAGATTGAAAGCCCTCGACTCACCGGGCCACGCACGCAGCACCTGCCACTCGAATCCCTCAGGCTCATCCATTGTGCTCATGTCCAGAGCCCAGAAATTCTTCATGGCCGTCTCAAGCCCCAGACCGCTAGTACCGCCCGCAACATAGATCGTATTCCCTATCTGCGCAGCCGCACTATAAGCACAGTTCGAAGGCAGCGAAGGCATAGACTCAATTTCGATTGATTCAGCCTCAGGATCCCACCTCAAAAGGTACACATCCGAGTACGTTTGCTCCGCATCGTTGCCCCCCATGCACACAACGCCCCGCTCGGTTGACACCGCGGCTCCATATCCAAGCGGCCGTGGCAGCTTACCGCCCTCGTGCCATTTAAATCCGCTCTCCGTCGACGCATCCTTCGTCAGCACGAAAATCTCGTCGTGCCACTGCTTGTCCGAACTCCACACCGGCTTGGGAAAATTCGCACCGCCCGCCACGATCATCGCATCATTGTGCACACCGACAAATACCCCCGCCCTGCCAAGCTCATCAGGCAGCTCCGGCAACTGAGACCAGTCCAGATAATCCTTGTCAACCTGCTGCTGGGCACTTGCCGTTGCAGCTAAAACCAGCACAACCAACAAAACAAAATATGAAATCTTCCTCAGCATAAAAAAAGCTCCGCACTAATATTTACCGTATTTACTTACCATTTCCATAATATGCTTATATCTGCCCCACGATACCTCCGGCGGCACGGAATGATCCGAATGGTAGATGTAGCCACCACCCTGCTTAGCAGCGGTAACCTTTCTTTGCAGTTCCTCCTCGATCTCCTCGTCCGTGCCGGACATCTTTATCGCATCGATGTTGCCGAAAAACGTCAAGTCTTCACCGTACTTATCCTTGAGCCAACAAACATCCAGACCGGATTTCGCCTCCAGAGGGTTAAGAACCTGCACGCCGCATTCGATTAGATCCCCAAACACAGGTTCAGCGTTACCGCAGCAGTGCATCCAGAAGTGCAGATCGTTAGACGCCAGGAATTCGCCGATTTTCGCCATCGACGGTTTGAATATATTTCGCCACTGATCCGGCGAAAACAGCATGCCGTTCGTAGCGGCAAGGTCCTCGACAAGAAACAGACCATCAAAACGTACTCCCTTCTCAAGGCTCTCGTTGATTACCTGAAGCAAAAAATTAGAATACGTCTCAGCCATGTCAGTAAGCATACCAGGACTGTCGCAAAGACTGTATAGCGTCTTTTCGAACCCGTGCAGCCTTAGAATAGCCTCATGAGGACCGTAAGCAGAACCGAGGATGTATTTGCCGCTCTCAAGCAAATCACAATAATCTTCATACACTTTCTGCCACGAATCGCCCATCTCCAGCTTGAATGGAAACGGATCCTTCGCTACTCTCGCGGGGCCGTCCGGATCGATATTGAAACCTCTCTTGACCGATTCCCACTGCTCCTGAGATTCTGCCGGATGCGATAAATACATCATCGTCCTGGACTTGTTTTTTTCCTTTTTGACGACATAACCGAACCGGTCGCGAATAGTCACCATCTCACCGTCCGTCTCGAGCAGCTCAGGCTTGAACCGTGGAGACGCATCAATACCCATCACGTGAATATCAAAGCCGAAGTAATCCTGCACGGAAACTACCTCGCTCAGACCCTCTTGCCGCCACCTCGCAACTGTGTCCAGCCAGAACGAGTCGTAAATGGGGATCCGGTCCGCCGGCCTCCGTTCGATTGCCGCTAATACACGTTCTTTGGACAACATGATTCTAAGCCTTTAATCTTTCGCCCAGAGAGTAATCACCAGGTTCCTCAAATTTGCAAATACGCCCGTCCAATTTTCAGCTACCGCGTCCGTCCCCAGTCAAAGAAACCTATATCTTCCAGGTCCTTCTTCAACGCAGCCACCTCATCGGAATCCAGACTCTTTAACGGCAAACGGTTCGGGCCACAGTCCACACCCAGTATACCCATCATCGCCTTAAACGCGGGCTGACCGCGATACTTGAACAGCGTATTTACCATCTTCACCGAAAGAAGCTGCAGCTCCCTCGCCCTCTCCAGATCGCCCGCCTTATACGCATCCATTATCTTGTTATACAGCGGCGCCGCAAAATTGAACGTACTCCCCACTGCCCCCGGCACACCCACAACAAGCCCGCTCAGCAGCATCTCGTCACAGCCGAACAGAATATTATACTTGCCCTCCGCATAGTTCAAACACTCCTGGCACTCGAACACCGTCAGTGCACTGTATTTGATCCCCTCCAGATTTCTTATCTTACCCTCGCCCAGCCTAAGAAAGTCTACCATACTGAAAACCCCGTCCGTCAGCGCGGGCACATGGTAATAGTAAAAAGGCGCATCCCCAGCCGCCTCAGATATCTCCGCCATACAATCCACCAGATTCTCCACGGACGGACATTTAAAGTACGTCGGCGGCACCGCGGCCACAGCATCCGCACCCAGCCCGGCCGCATGCTCAGCCAGCACCTTAGCCTCAGCAATACTGTCATGACCCACCTGCACTATCACAGGCATCTTATCCTTGCATGCTTTTGTGTACGCTTCCGCTACTTCCATGCGTTCTTCCCGAGCCAGCAAAGGTCCCTCGCCAGTACTACCGCAAACATATATCCCGGAAACTCCATCCGCAACCAGACTGTCCACGATCGCCGGCACCACGCCGGTGTTGACCTTGCCGTTTTCGTCCATCGGCGAAAATACCGCCGCCAGTATGCCACTGAATCTAGAATTCATAGTAAGCCTCACTCTTCATACAAATGTCTGTTCTCAATTCTATAATGATATAATGAAAGGACTCATCGGCAGCCCTTCGCCATTCACAACGTTCCCCTCCGGATTCGGCGCCCACGAATAACGCACCGCCGAAGGCTCCTCAACCTCATCCGAAAGCACAAAGACTTTATCACTCTTTATCCTCGCCTCCGCCTCATGCCATCGACCAGCACTGTCCACCAGCTCAAACCCTCGCACCTTTTCTCCCGATCTGACCTGCAACGCCTCCGCATGTTCCAATTTCACCGCAACCTCCGCTCCTTCCACAACAGCATCCACAGGCAATGGCCCCGAATACACAACATCCTGCCCATAAACCTTCGCCCTCGCGATCAAAGCAAGCCTTCTCCCCACGGGCCGCTTGTTCCGCGGATGCACATCTCTTCGATCCCCAACATCTATACTCACAGCCATTCCAACTCCAGGTACTTCTCGCAAAACCTCGAGCTGCATCTGCCTGAACTCCATCCACCTGCGATTCATATTAGGAAGCTGCACATACAAAAACGGCAGATCGCTATCCCCCCAGGCTCGCCGCCAGTCACCGATTAAAGTCTTCAACAGGCGTTTGTTATACACCATATCTGTTGATTCATCAACAACCGTTAAAGGCGCATTCGACTCGCCCTGGTACCATATCACCCCCTTCACCGCAAAATCCGTCAAAGGCTCAATTCCCGCCTCGAACAGAAACCCAGGCTTGAACGGATGCCCCTGTTCCGCATCACCAGCCGTATCCCCAAGATTCAGCTTCGCCCTCCCGCGACACCACGGCGCATACTCTTCACTTCCCAGCCAGTCCCCGCAAACATCCCACAGCACTTCATCCTCCGCAAGCGTCCCCTCACTCACAAAAGCCTCAGCAGGTGCACCTCCCACCGCATTCTGCACCAGCCCCACCGGCACCCCCACGTGCCTTTCGATCTCCGCACCGAAATAATACGCCACCGCCGAAAACTCCGCAGCCGCCTCCTCACTGCACCTCTCCCATCCACCCTCATAATACTCAACCGGCACACACTTCGCCAGCTCCTCATCACTGAACTGCCGCCCACTCGGATAGGCCCCCGGCACCATCCGCATCAGCCTGATCATCTTATTATCCAATGACCCTTTCAACGCCTCATAATTGGCCGACCGCTTCAACGGAAAATACATATTCGACTGCCCCGAACACACCCACACATCCCCAACCAGCACATCCTTAACCACCACTGTATTCTCACCTTCAACCTTCAACTCCGCCGGCTCACAGCTCGCTTCATACTTTCCAAGATCCACCAACCATCGCCCCGCAGCATCCGCTGTATCCTTCGCAACCTTACCCTTGAAACTCACCCGCACATCTTCACCATGCTCGGCCCAGCCCCAAACCTTAAGCTCCTCATCACGCTGCACCACCATGTGATCGCCGAATATATCCGGCAGCCGCACCGCCCCCGCACTTACACCCGCAAGCGTAACGACCATCAAAATTATCACATTAACACAAATTCGCATTCCGTCCTCTATTCGCCCTCACCCCCAAGATTCTCGAACTCACGCCAGCACAAGTACAGCCCTCTAGGCACATGGAAACATCCCTTCCATTTACCGCCCTTCAACGGCATCAGCACTTCACCACGCCGATTCAAATACCCGAACCACTCACCAAACTTCGGATCCGAGAACCCGCCGAACGCATACTCATGCACCCTCTCGAACCAGTCCAGACATTCCTGCCTGCCCGTCAGATTATATCCCTTTATCAGTCCGACCAGCGCCTCCAGATGCACCCACCACAGCTTCTGATCCCACTCCAACTGCTGAGGCGGCCTGCCCTCGGCATCCATGAAATAAAATATTCCGCCATATTCTTCGTCCCATCCATACTCCAGCGTATTCAGCACAACCTGTACCGCACGCTCGATCAGCTCCTTATCGCCCCGCCTTTTCGCAACGTCCATCATGAACCACATCGACTCGATCCCATGCCCCGGATTGATCAGCCTCCCGTCAAAACAGTCCACATGCGATCCGTCAGGCCCGACGTTCTCGTAAAGAATCCCCTTCCGCTCATCCAGGAACAGCCCCATCACCTCATCGATGCACATGTCCAGCGTAGACTCGACCTCATCTTCCGACAGCACCTCCTCCAGCTCAAGCGTCAGATTCGCCAGTATCATCGGCAGCGCCATCCCCTTCATATCCCGCGTCCCGTCCACCGCCTTGGTATACTTGCCCTTGGGCCTGTCCTTCCGCCGAAGTATGTTCCTGTATGTCTTAGACGCAATATCGATCGCCTTCTCACTCCCGCACGCCAGGCCATACTGAGCAAAAGCCATCGCCGCAAAGCAGTCACTGAATATATTGTAAGGCTGCACCAGCGGCATGCCCTCGCGATTCAGCGCAAAGTACCAGTTGCCCTCACCATCCATACCGTGCAGAGCCAGAAAATCCGCACCGTTGTTGGCGACCTCGAGCCATTCCTCACGCTTCTCGCACCGATTGTACAGCATCGCATACGTCCACACCTGCCGGCACTGCAGCCATACAAACTTATCCGTATCGAAAACCTCGCCCTCCCTGTTCAGACACGTAAAATATCCGCCGAACTCACTGTCCACAGAGTATTCATCCCAGAAAGGCATTACGCTCTCGAAAAGCTCTTTCCTGTAAACCTCTGCGTATTTAGCTGCCTTATCCCAACTCATTCTGTAACCCTTTACCTGACATTCTCAATAGTTCGACTGCGACCAATCACCCGCCGCCCTGTACATAGCCAGTATATTCCCCACCGGAATATCTGCCTCAAAATTATGCGTCGGCCCAATAAAAAATCCCCCGCCTTTCGCCATATCATCCAACAGCTCAACAACACTCTCACATACAGCCCGCTCATCACCCTCACGCAGCAGATGCTGCTCGTCAACACCGCCCGAAAAACAAAGCTTATCACCATATGCCTCCTTAAGCTCAGCCGGCACCATCCCATGCGCCGTCACCTGTAAAGGATCCAGCACCTCCACCCCAAGCTCCAGCAGATCAGGTATCAGATCACGCACCGCACCGCACGAATGCATGTAAATATGCGCGTGATGATTTTCCGCCAGCTCACACATCGCCTTCAATCCAGGCCGAAGCGCCTTCCGCCACTGCACCGGACTCATCAGCAACCCCCGCTGCGTCCCGAAATCGTCCCCTATCCGAAACAGATCGATCCTGCCCCCGCCCGCCTCCAGCATCATGTCAATAAACGGAAGCTGGAACTCGAGAACCTTCTCGACCATCGCCTCGAAAAATTCGCTGTCCGAGATCACATCCATAAACGCTCTCTCCTGCCCCAGCAGCCCCTGAACAGGACACTGAAACAGACTAGGCGACGCAAACCCCGGCTCGGTCATGATCGCGTAATCCTTGTACTTGCGAACCTTCTCAGTGACCACAGAAAAATCAAACCATTCGACCCTCGGCCACTCATACTCCTCCAGCTCTTCCACACTCTTACACTCCGCAAGCGGATTACTCACCGTCTCCCAGTAACCGTTACGTTCACCAAGTTTCACATACTTGTACTCGATCCCCCAGATATCGCGCTTTATCCCTGTCTCCGGATCGAACAGCTTCGGACCGACATACCCCGGCCCGACCCACCGAAAATCCACACCGAGATACTCCAGCAGCTCATCCCGGCTGCTAAGCCCAAGCTCCTTCAAAACATGGAACTCAGCCTCGGGCACATCCCGATAGAAAAATGGCACCCTGTCCGGCTCGATATGATTCAGGGCCAGCAATACTCTCTCACGCGATATCATTGCTTCTCCGGCATACAAAACACACTCTTTAACATCAATCTACTCAGCCAGGATCTCATCGATATGTATCTTCTCGAACACCATCAGCGCGGTCCCTCCGCCCTCATACAATATCCCCACATGCTCGTCATCAATCTTCGTCATGCACGAATATCCCGCACAATAGGGCTCATGTATCAAAAGCTCATTCTCTTCCTTCCACGTCATGCCCTCGTCCAGACTCGCCTTGATCGTTATGTCCTTCCTGCCCGATCGCCTATCAGGATTGCTGAACAGCAGTATGTTCCGCTCATCGCCGTCCTTCACCGATGCGAACCTGATAATGCTCGCCATACACACAGGCTCGATCAGAGCCTTCCGCGACGTGGGATGCGCCTCCCACGTCTTACCCAGATCATCCGTCACATAAACACTCCTGCTGCCGCCCCGATTGTCACGCATATTCAGCATCAGACTGCCGTCATTAAGCTCGACCACCTGCGCCTCGGTCGTATTGGACTTCGCACCCGTTCCGATATCCCATGTTTCACCACGGTCTTTGCTGTAAATGATCGTGCTGTGCGGCATTCCATTTTTATCACGGAACTGCGCAGGAAAAACCAACGTACCGTCCCGCATCGTAATACCCTTGCCCGGCCCCTGAAGCAGCAGCCGCCACTCGGGCTTCTTGATCTGACGCGTAATATTTATAGGCTCCGACCAGGTCTTCCCGTCATCCTCGCTCTTGGCGAGCACAAACTGCCCCGTCTCATCCGGACTCAAGCCCGGCCCAGAACCGTGCCAGCCGTTGTTACCCTTGCTCCACAGCGCCGAAACCCAGATCGTTCCGGTCACATCATCAACCAGAACCGCCGGATCACCCACACCATTCTGTCCATGCGGCTCACCCATATCCATGATCACCTTCATCGGCTCCCATGTCTGTCCTCCATCCGTACTTCGGCTCATCCCCACATCGATATTGCCCGGCAGATCCCCCATCCCGTGCCTGCGAATATCATAAACCGCGATCAGCGTCCCCTCGTTCGTCGTCGCAAGCCCCGGTATCCGATACGCCCGTACACCGTCATCGCCAGCATCACGCAGCGCAACACCAATCCGCTTGCGAATGTCATCCTTCTCACCAGCAGGCTTGATCATCTCAGCCGACCCGCTTATCTCGACACGCTCACATACCGCGTCAACCTTATGCATCAGGTCCGCATCCTCATCCAGCTCGCAGCTAAGCCAGAAATAGTTGTCCCCATGAGCAAGACGCTGCTGTCCCCTGAATGTCACCCTCTTACCATAAGGCACCATCGCGATCCCGAACTGCTCTCCTGCTCCAAACCCCGCATCGCTGCCGCTGTAAAAAACCTTCAGCTCGTCTATATCACTTACCTGCGTAGTTCCCTCAAGATCAAACACCATCTTCTCCAGCGACGCAGGCTCGAGATTTCCGGAGGTTGTCACATTGACCCGCATAAGCGGATTACGCTCGTTCCTGTGACATACCGGCACGATAATCTGATCAGCCTTCACTGACTGCACCGACATCTTGACGGGCCGCGTGATCATCAGATCATCGATCAATACCCCCGTATCCGAGGGCGCATTAGACCTGAACCGCACCGCACTTATCTTACTGTCGGGCCGGATAACCACATGCGACAAAAACGCCCTGCCGACCCGCACTTCCTTATCGCCGTTGAAAATTTCCTCCCAGCCGCCGGTTCCTTTCACGTCCACACGGAACATGAACGGTGCACGCGAAGTCCACCTCTCCGCCCAGAAAGCTATCTCATAAACCAGCGCAGGCTCATCAAAAGCAAATACAACCGATCGGCCCTCACCGCCCATTAGCCTCAAACACTGACTGCCGCTCTTATGATGCGTATCGATCTGGACATCACCTCGCTCAGCTAATACTTTGCCCCACTCAGCACCCAGCTCCGAAAAATCCCCCCGCTCAAAATCCTCGAACGAAGTATTCACAACCACCGGATCATCACCAGCCGCTCTCACGCTCGTACAACCCGCAACACCCCAGAAAACAGCAACTGCCAAAAGCCCGAAAAATCCAACGCGCCTGCCCATGATCATACCTCAAATTGAATTAACTCTCACACCGCTTCTGATTTATCCATTCCACATGAGGCCGTAAATGCCTCTGCATCGCCTCCAGAAATTCCGCCTTCGTCCCCTCCTTCAGTATCTCCACAATATCCCTGTGAGTCACACCATCGCCGGACTCATGAAACTTTGCGATCTCGCCCTCCTGCTTCTTCCAGTCAAAAAACGGCCCCAAAAGCGACTGAAATCGCATCAGCGTCCCATTCCCAGCCATCTTGAACAATTGCGTATGAAAATCTACCTCCACCTCGGGCGCCACCACGGCCCCTCCACCGCTCTCCTTTTCCTCCTCAGCCACTATCTCCTCCAGCTCAGCAACCACCTCATCCGTCTTACGATCGAACACCAGCTCCGCCATCCCAAGCTCGATTATCAGCCTCAGCTCAAAAAGGTCCTGCTTTACCGGCTTGCTTATCACAGGCAGATCGATCACCTTCGCCAGACCGTCCAGCAGGTCCGGCTCCTTCAAAACCATTCCCCGGCGTTTTCTCGACTCCAGCACCCCCAGCATCCGCAAACGGCTCAGCGCCTCGCGCATAACATTGCGACTCACCCCCAGCCGCTCGGCCAGCTCAAGCTCACCGGGCAATACATCCCCAACTTTCATACCCGATTCAACTATCGCCTCGCGAACCTTACCTTCAGCCATATCCACGAGCGTCATCTTAGCAACAGGAGTTAATTTCATCTTCCAAAAACCTCGCACAGTTACATGTAGTATTGTAGGACATATTAACGGCTTGCCGCGAAATTGTCAAAACTTTTTCGCGCATAACCAAATTTTCCAGCCGCAAAAACAAAAAAGCCCGCCAATCACAAGATCAGCGGGCTTCATAATCTTCTTCTTGAACCGGTTTACAGTTCCTTGATGCGGATATTCTTGAATTCCACAAAGTCGCCATGACCAAGGAATCCAATATGCCCCGACTCGTTCAGCAGACCCGGATGGTCCCTGCCGTCGATCGTGCCGCCCTCTGAGGCTTCCTTGATATTACCGTCCAGGATCGTCTCGCCGTTTAGTATCACCTTGATATCGTACCCGTCCGCGATCACTTCCTGCCGGTTCCACTCGCCGACCGGGTTCAGATAACCGCGTTTGGCCGGTATTACGCCGTAGACAGAACCGTGATACTGATATGGCTTTAGATTGCTGTACTTGTCAGCGGTATTATCCAGTATCTGAAGTTCCATGCCAACATACGCTGCGTCACCGCTTGCAGGCGTCCTGATTCCCAGCCCATTGTTAGTACCGGGCTGCAGCCTGAAATCGAAACGCAGCACAAAATTATCATAAGTGTCCTCAGTATAGATGTTCCTGCCCGTACCCTTACGGCAGAACAGAATACCGTTTTCAACGCCGTAGCTGGCCTTGTTGCCGACCCAGCCCGTCAGGTCCTTGCCGTTGAACAGCAGATCGAACCCTTGCTCTTTTTCATCTGCGGTAAGCTCGTTCATCTTCGATTCCGACTCTATCCTGCGAACGAAGATATTGCGGAACATCGCCTTGCTGTCCTCATAGCCCTCACCGCCCGGGTGCACCTGCAGCGCGATACCGCCCTCTTCAGGAATGCCCGCGGTCGTCTGCTCGGTATGCTGGAAGTCCGTAACCATCTCGCCGTTCAGCCAGAACTTGATCCTTGCAGGCTCACCTTCGCAAACGATCCGGATCTTGTTCCATTCGCCCCTCTTGAACAGATCCAGTGAATCCGGCACAGCATGCACCCTGCCGTGCGTCCAAGGACAGTAAATGGACCCGATCTGACCGCCGGGCCGATAGTCCAGCGTAACCTGATGACTCTTGCCCTCAGGTCCTACACGCAAAAACACGCCACTGTCAAACGGCCAGTCGATCTTCGTCTCAAGCAGCAGCTCGTAATCCTCAAACGACTCTTCCGTCACCAGGAAGCCGCCCTTCTTAGGCGGATGCTGCATACCAACGATCGCACCGTCCTCGACGTACCACTTGCCGCCTGGCCCGCTGGGCAGATTATCATGCTTCTTCCAGCCCGCCAGGCTCTTACCGTTGAACAACGCCTTGAAACCTTCCGGCGGAGTCGGAGCCGTTGCAAGACTCGCCCGGATCTGCTTCTCAGCCTTTTCGCGAAGCTGAGCGTTCTTGATCTTATCGACATTATCAAGCCCGATAGCCTTCGCCATACTATCGCCCGCTGCGGACCCGATATAACTGTCGTCACCGAACATACCCGCCACTTCATTGCAGATTCTCGCACATGCATCATACTTGCCCTGCTCAGCCTGACGACGCGCGAACAGAAGATACAGCGAAGCATTGTCCGCCTTCTTGTACGCATCATCGACATTGACAGCATTCTTCAAAACACCACGCGAAGAAGCCTTGCCGATATTCGCCAGCGCCTGCAGTGCCGCCTTACGCATCTTCCAGTTCTTGCTCGCAGCATAAGGCTGGATCCTGTCCGCCCCTGCCATGCTCTGCATCTCGCCAAGTCCCTGCATCAGGTGCAACTTGTTCTCCGGATAAGCCGTGTCAAAAGCAGCCAGCAGTTTTGCCTCAACAGAATCGCCGCCTATAGTCAGCAGCGTCCGCGTCGCAAAATCACACAGAAAGCTGTCATTCAGATATTCCGCCACGGTATCGACAACTTCCTCGTCGCCCACGAGCCTCAACTGCTCGATCAAAAACGCCTTGCCCAGCTTGTCCGGCACATCATCGATCATCTCCGCCAGCAGCATTGCATAGTCTTCGCGAATCGCATCTTTCTTCTGATCCATTATAAAATCGGTCATCGCACTTATTCCGTATTCAGCTCCGGGCCGACCCTCATCGTAAGGCGTCAGCTTGCCCGCAAGATACTCAACCGATTCCGGAGTCATACCAACGAGTTGCACAGCCAGGCTGTCCCTCATCGCAGAACTGTTCGCCGGCATCTGTTCGGTGATCCTGTCAATTGCAGGATTAGCCGCCTGACCGACCGCGATCGCGCCGAGCACAACCATCATCCCAAATAACATCTTCAGAGTTCTCATATTCTTACCTTCCTTTATATCCAGTCGTCATTCTAAAAATTTACCTAAGCCAGTCGCTGATCCGCAGCCGCTATATAACCCACGGAGCACGCATCGGCTGACGCATCATGCGGTTCGCCTCATCGTCACCGATGAACATCTGCTTGTCCGGATCGAACTTCAGATTTCTGCCAAGCCTCACCGCGATCTTCGCCATGTTCACCATCGTACACGAACGGTGCCCGTTGACCTCGTTCAGGGCAAACTTCTTGCGATTAAGAACCGCCTCGGTGAAGTCCGTAACGACCGGCTCAAGGTCAGGCATCTCAGCCACCTTCTGCTTGATATTCGGAATGTCCGACTTGAAATTCTTATACAGCTTACCGCCAGGCCCCTCGATAAACGCTGCATTTTCGTCACGGTTGTCGCCGTCCAGTATGACCTCGCAGCCGTCGGCATACTTGTATGTCACCCGCCGCCACGGCAGAACAGCATCCGTATGCTGCTGCTGTGTCTCGACGATAACTTCCTGCGGACTCGTATTGTCCTTGCCCAGTATAAACTGCACAGGATCCAGGTAGTGCTGTCCCATATCACCCAGTCCGCCGCCGTCGTAATCCCAGTAACCACGGAACGAAGCATGTGTGCGATGCGGATGATAATACTTGCGCGGCGCCGGCCCCAGCCACATGTCATAATTGAGATTGTCCGGCACAGACTGCGGAACAAGCCCGGTCTTACCGACCCAGACATCCTGCTTCCAGTTCAGACCGCTCGCCCTGCCTATCGTCACCTTCAACGGCCATCCCAAAAGACCGCTCTTGACCAGCTTGCGTGTGGGCCTTACCTCAGCGCCGCTGCCGTCATAAGTATGGTATCCGCCTGCAAAACCGCCCTTGAACCGGAACCACGTATTGATCCTGAATATGCGGTTGTTCCGCTGAACAGCCTCGACGACCTTCTGACCCTCATAGATCGTCCGCGTCATAGGCTTCTCGCACCATATATCCTTGCCCGCCTCGGCAGCCGCAACACTCATAAGACCGTGCCAGTGAGGCGGCGTCGCAACGTGCACAACATCAACGTCCGGCCGAGCGAGTACATCCCGGAAATCCTCATAACCCTTCACGCCCTTGTCGACGCCCGCCAGCTTGCCTGCCAGCCGATCCGAATCGACATCGCACAAAGCAACCAGCTTGCGCCTCGGATCTTCAGCTACATAACCCAGATGAGCACTGCAGATGCCGCCGCAGCCGATGATCGCGTGATTGAGCATCTCACTGGGAGCCACATGCCCGTTGCCCCCAAGTACGTGCCGCGGAACGATAGTGAACGCCCCGATCACCCCCGCACTTGCCTTCAAAAACTGTCGTCTGTTGAACCTGTTCGACTGTGACATGAAAACACTCCCTTACATTTGATAGTATCGTACTTAACCTGCCCTGCGCACCGCACACACAGTTCAGATAGTTCTATAAATTGACGAAATCACGACAAAGCGATCCCGTAAAACAAAACAAGTTTCTGAGATGGCTTGAATATGTACCCACAAAAAACCGGTCCTCAAAACAGCAAAACCTCCTGATTACCCTGCCTCGCAACTCTAAACGGCCAACAAACCCTCTCTCTGCCTTCGCCGCCTCGACTGGAAGCTGTCTCAAAAACGTCCCCGGGAGGATTCGAACCTCCAACCTCTGGCTTCGGAGGCCAGCGCTCTATCCGTTGAGCTACGGAGACAGAAGTGTTCTAAATAAGCGATATTTCCCCTTAAGTCAAGAATTCCCTAAATAAACAGACATATTAAACGACTCCTTATCCTCAAATATAGAACCGCAGTTTACGAGAACCTGCCGTATCAACAAAAACGCATTCTATCCATTTGACACAGCGGCACTTACGACATAATATAAAAGTTTTTGCCGCGAAAAGAATTAAAATGGAATATATTTTAAACACAATTTACCTCCTCGCCGCGATCCTCGTCGCTCCCAAGGCCCTCTATCGCGCCTTCAAACAGGGTCGCTACCGCACCGGCTGGGCGCAGCGTTTCGGCAGGATAGACCGTAAACACCCCGAAAAACCATGCATCTGGATCCACGCCGTCAGCGTAGGCGAAGTAAACCAGACCCGCAAGCTCATCACCGACCTGACCGACCGCTTCCCCGACCACGAGATCGTCATCAGCACCACCACCGACACCGGCCACGCCCGCGCACAAAAACTCTACGCCGACGACCACACCGTCTTCTTCTACCCCCTCGACTTCTCACCCTTCGTCCGCCGCGCATTCAAAAACCTGAACCCTTCCGCCTGCCTGCTCATCGAACTCGAAGTCTGGCCAAATTTCGCCGCCATCGCCCACAAAAAGCACATCCCCGTCATCGTCGTCAACGGCCGGCTCAGTGACAAAAGCTACCCCGTCTACAAAAAGATAAAACCCGCCGCCCGCTGGATGTTCCGCAAGCTCGAACTCATTCTCGCCCAGACAGACGAATACGCCCAGCGGTTCATCGCCCTCGGCTGTGATCCCCAAAAGGTCCGCGTCACCAGCTCCCTCAAGTACGACACCGCCCAGATCGCCGACAAGCTCCCCGGCTCAGACGAACTCGCAAAACAGATCGATCTCGGAGACGAACCCTTCTGGGTCGTAGGCAACACAGGCCCCGACGAAGAATGGATCGCCCTCGACATCTTCACCGAACTCCGCACCCATCCCGACCTCCAGAACCTCCGCATGGCCGTTGTCCCGCGCAAACCCGAACGCTTCGACGAAGTCAACGCAATGATCGAACGATCCCCCTACTCTCACATCCGCTACAGCACCATCAAAGACGGCAACACCTCCGCCGAAGGCAAACCCGACATCATCCTCGGCGACACAATGGGCGACCTCCGCAAATTCTACTCCCTCGCAAAGATCGTCTTCGTTGGCAGATCACTGGTCCCAATGGGCGGCTCGGACATGATCGAAACCGCCGCCCTCGGCAAGTGCACCATCTTCGGCCCGCACACATTCAACTTCAAACAGACCGTCGACGCCCTCCTCGCCGCGGACGCAGCCATCGAAGTCGCCGACGCACAAGAACTAAAACGCGCCACCCTCAAATGCTTCACCGAACCAGAATACGCCTCCCGCATCGCCTCGAACGCCCGCAACGTCATCATCGAAAACCAGGGCGCCACCAAAAAAACAATAAAAGCGGTTGCAGACATAATCCACAACCGCTCGTAATTTCAACACTCAATTGTCACGCTCACCGCGGAAGACTCATCCCCGCAGCTTTTTGACAAGCGCCTCGATATGCGCAGGCGACGTACCGCAGCACCCGCCCATGATACCCGCACCGACAGCTTTTATCTTCTCACCAGCCGCCGCGAAATCATCAGGCGAAAGCGAATAGATCGCCTTATCCTCCACCAGCTCAGGCTTGCCCGCGTTCGGCTCTGCTAGCAGTACCAGACCCTTGTCCCCGATCGCATCAGCATACGCCTTCGCCAGCCCGACATAGCCTTCCATATCAAGCGTACCGCAGTTGAACCCGATACCGCTGACACCCGTATTGCCGAGCCGATCCACAGCCGCTGCCGCATCGATACCCATCATCGTCCGGTACTCCTCGCCCGCCGGATCATACGCCAGACTCGCGAACACCGGCAGATCACACACCGACTTCGCAGCCTCGACCGCTACCTCGATCTCTTCGACCGCCGTCATCGTCTCGATTATTATCGCATCCGCCCCGCCGTCGGCAAGCCCCTTCGCCTGCTCACGAAACGCAGCCAGCAGCTCATCACGCTTGAGCATCCCCAACGGCTCCAGAAAATCCCCGCAGGGCCCGATATCACCGAACACAAACCTATCCCCCCCAGCAGCATCCGCCGCCTCGCGAGCGATCTTCGCCCCCGCCTCGCTGATCTTCCCAGCCAGATCCGCATATCCGTGCCGCTTCAGCGTGATCGCATTCGCGCCGAATGTATTCGTTATCACCGCATCACTGCCCGCAGCCAGGTATGAAGCATGCACAGCCTTAACTATCGCGCTGCCCTCCTCGGTCACGTTCAGATGGTCGTTGCACTCGCCCATCTTCGCGCCCCTGGCCATAAGCTCGGTGCCCATCGCGCCGTCGATGAAGAATACGCCTTCGTTAATTCGTTCGAGTAGTTTCCTCTCAGACATAAATTCCTTCCTATTCTCTTGTCTGTCGGACAAATTCACAATTCTCATTCAACCTGTAAACATTCTTAATCCCCTCAGGCTCAGGTCTCACAAAAGCCTTGGGCTTTATATCTTCATACACCCCCACGCTGCTCAGCATAAACTCTGCCTTGCTGCTGTTCTTACCGTGATTGATGATACCGATCCGCGTCGGCACAAAATGCCCCTCGCCGACCTCTTCGTATTCCTCCAGCTCGATCACGACATCAACCCTGCCGTCCTCCCCGTAATATTCGATCTTCCGCACCAGGTAATCCGCACAGCCGACATAAACCCGCTTAGCAAACCCCCCGCTCGCATCGACCTCCGTCAAAACATACTCCCCCGCTCGTATCGTCAGGTCATACCCGTCATCAACCCGCACCATCCCCAGCGCCTCCAGCAGATTGTGCGGATTAAGAAGCTGCTGACCCGGACACTTCGCGGCATCCTCCCACCGCCCCCACTGATACATACTGATCTCGTCAGGCTTCATCCTCAGCCAGAACTCCTCATCATTCGTCCCGAGCCTGATCACCTCCTGCCCAAGTATCCGCCCGTCCAGAAACAGCTTGCTCTCCGGCACAAAACGGACCTGCACATCGGGCGTCTCCTCCTTTATCTTCCCCTCCTCGACCCAGCGGATACTCAATCTCCCGCGCGCCTTCAACGCCGCCGCATTCTCACGCTGCGCATCCAACACCTCCACAAGCCGACCCACCGTCATATCACGCTCGCACTCCATCAACGGCTCTTCCACCTCCACAGGCGGCGGACATCCCACAACCCCCAAAAGCGTCACAACCAGCATCACATTCAAAATTGTACGCAGCATAAAATCCCCCTTCTTATAGATCGACCTGCAATATCTGCCCCATCTGCCCGGAAAGCTCCTCTATCTGGTCCTCCGACAGATGCGGATTGACAACCTTAACCGTCCTCCCCTGCCCCGCAACCTTCATATACCAAACCTCCTGCCCGTCGACGACAGCATCGCTCTGATATTTCAGCTTCCTTTTCTGCATCAGTATCAGCGTCAGCACGAACCGGAAATTGAGCTTCTCCTGCTCGGTCTCCTCGCCCAGCCTCTCGAAAAAGGCCATCAGCATCTCATCATCGATGAATATCTTCTTGTTCTTATCCTTCTCATCCGCCATCCGCGTCTTCCAGAAACAGTACGCGTCCGGCCGATCCCGCTCCCAGCATTCCACACAATAATCACGCCTCTCAAAACCTTCCTCAGTCTCCAGCAGCGCAGAAAAATACTCCTGCCCGACCTCAAACTCCTGGTCGTCACAAACGCACTTGCCCAAAGGCTTCTTAATTTCCCAGTCAGCCATTAAAGATCAGCTCCGCCAATCATATTTCTAATTTGCATTCTCATCAAATCGCAAAAACGGCCGCAGCTTCTCGACCGTCTTCGGCCCTATCCCCTTCACATCCTCCATATCCTCCACGCGTTCAAACTTCCTCGCCTCCTCACGATACTCCACTATCGCCTCCGCCTTGCTCGGTCCGATCCCCGGCAGCCTCACCAGGCTCTCCGCATCAGCAGCATTCACATCGATCCTGTCCTCCACAACAGGCGTCCCCCCACCCGCAACTATCACGCACTGCGCAAAAAACAGTCCGCCAAGCACCGCCCCGACGACACACGCCGCCAGCAGCTTCCGCCTTTGCTCACCACTCCCAACTCCCTCGTCAAACGCCTCCATACGCCCCCCTCAGCTCTTCTTGCCTATAAGCTTCTGTATCTTGCCCACACTCTTGTAAATCTTCTTCGGCCCCATCTTCTCATCCAGCAGCCCACCCGTCGGCACGATCGTCCCGTCCGCATCCGCAAGATCACCCCACGTCACCGTACTCACGAACGACCTGCCCAGCGCCGCCTTATAAAACTGCTCCGCCCACCTGCTCTGCAGCCCCTGATCCCACTTCCTGTGCCATATCCCCGCCAGCTCGTCGCTCTCGTGATACTCGCTCGGCACACTCACGCTGCACACATGAACCGGCTTCGCCATCATCGAAAACTCGTCCAGCTTCGACGATATCTGCATCATATCCCGCACATGCATCCCCGACGCCGGGCTCCCGAAGTTCATCTCGATCCCGAACGCGTCAAAACTCACCGCGCTCTGCACCAGCGTATCCGCATACACCATCGGCGGCGACGTATCCTTCTCACGCGAATAATACTCACCCCACAAATTCAGCACGTCCACGATCCGCCGGCTGTGCTTATCCGCAGCCTTCGCCGACAGACACAGCGCCCGCGTCACCTCGATCATCTGATCGAACTTGAACCCGAAATAGTTCAGCGCATTGATCCCGCTCACCACACGCCACGCATGCACCTTCTTCACGTACCGCCCTACGATATTCGTAACAAACTTGAACGCCGCATCCCTGATCTCATCAAAACTGTAATCCCCCTCCATCAGCCACTGCGGCAGATACTCCGGCGCAAATCGCACCAAAGGCCCCCCACACACAGCCATCTTCTTGCCCCGCATCCCCATTATACACTGATCCAGCTTACTGAAATCGTAATGCCCCTCCACCTTCTCGATCTCACGCCAGCATATCGGCACCGTCACGAATCCGAACATATCAAAAAGCTTCTCACTGTACACCTCGTTCCCCATCAGCCCCGGATCGATCCTGCACCCCAGACTGTGCCTGCCCAGCCCCCTGCTGCGGAACCGCGCCGCCAGAAACGTCTCAGAATACTTCTCCGCCAGCTTCTCCGCATAAACCAGCGCCTTCTTCAGCGACTCATCCGCCAGGCTCGCCGCCTTCGCCTCGTCATGTATGTTCCGAACCGCCTCTACGAACAGATGCCTCGCATCCCGCATCAGATCCGCAAAAGTCTCATCCTCCTCCAGCAGCGTCCAGTCCTCCCGCTTCAGCGTGATCTCCATCAGCTTCGCTCGCGCCAGCTCCACGTTCAGAATATAGGGGCGCTCCCGCTCAGGCAGCAGCGTCGTCGAAAGCATAAGCTTTCCGAACCCGTCCACCGGCCACAAAAGCGATATCCCAACCGTCTCGTCCGTCTTCCGCTGACAGTCTATCACCCCGTCCTTATACCGGATCCGCACCGATGTCCGCACAGGTATCGAATCCACCCCGAACATATAAACACCGCTCAACGCGAAATCTTTAGCCGCCTTACCACGTCTGTAAACTAGAAATTTCAATTGCTGCCCCGCAAATAACTAAAAAAGCTGTCCTCGGACCGCTTACAACAACATAAATTCGGTAAACATGGATTATACAGGCCTTGTATAGAATTGCAAAAACAAACTCCGCTTCTTCCCGCGCGCACCGATACCGCCCATTTTTCCACAAAAAAAAGCGATCGCCCCCAAACTCACCCCATTATAGGACGCAAATCAACCCTCAAGCCCCCACAGCCTTACCCCCGCTCATCTGCTTGAGCCTGTCATGGTGCAGCCGATTGTTCTTCTCGATCAGCCTCACCCCCATGCAAATCTGGTTCAGCACCATCTCGATCAGCGAATTTACACCTTCCGCACTGCCTACCTGGTCCCGATCCACCATCACAAAAACATACCCGCACGTAATCTCCTCACCCTCCAACTGTCTTCCCGCCGCTATCTTATCGCCCAGTTCACACACAACCGGGTCATAACCGTCCGCGATCCGCCCGCAAAGCAGCTCCAGCTCCCCGCCGAATTCACTCACGGCCCCGCTCTCGCTCTCCTCACTGCTCCACCAGTTCCCGTCCTCATCCCGGATTACAACAAAAAGCCCATCCTCCGGCAGACTCTCCTTCAACTCACCCATCAACTGCTCCACTACCATCGGACTGAATGAAAACAATGAACTGAAAACATCCATTTTAACCACCTGCAAAAAAATTTAAAAATTGTCAAGATAACATAGCAAAATATCCAACGACAAAAGCCGCAACCATATTTCGACAATCAACCCCACCAACTTCACCAACAACCCCGCAAAAACACCAAAAGCCGAACCTGTCACTCCATTGACCGCCGCCCCTCGCTGTCATCCGCCTAAAGCTGACCCAACATAAAACAGCCGTCGCGAAGCGACTCATTCCTAGAAGCTGTTTCAAAACTGCTTTTGGCTTGCCGGCGAGCAATTTTTTTGTCTCCCCAAGGCGTGTGAAATTGGCAATAGCTATTCTATTACCGATTTTGCACAACGCAGCCGAGCGGAAAAAGGGCCGCCGAAAGATAAATCTGAGTTTTAAAACCGCTTCTAATAGTCATCGCTACCAGCAAAGCCGCCCGACCATTTCAAACGACACAAAAAAGCTTGACCACCCAAAACAAGCAAAAGGTAGAAAAGTGTTATTTCATTGAGTGTGTTGCCGCAGCGCAGCAAAGGTGACACACTCAACGAAGTCATACTTTTCGCCGCCAATCTATCGCCGCGATTTCGCCTTATAATTTGGACAAGTCGCAGTAGCTGCCAACAACAAAACGCCGCCAATACCGATTATGATTCCACCGATCCCTACACTAATAGATTCAGCCATAAGCGATCCGATCCCAGTCGCGAATTCGCTAAAAAAGTCGCCCCCACTATCGCTCATAGCATCCATTTGCATTTGCCTTTTAACTGTATAGAGATCAAAATATCGATATGCCACCACAGCCAGGGCTCCGACACCCGGAATCCAGGAAAACTCCCACTCTTTTGAAACTGTAATAACAATAGCGCCACCCGCCATTGCTATCGCTATTAATCCCTCAACAACAGCTTCGCCCTCACCATCAATGCAGAAATCTAAATAAGATAATTTAAACACACCCATTTCAATTATTGGCAGGAAAACCCCAATCGACAACAAGACACCACCGAGAAGAGTCAGAATAGCATGCTGACCAGAAATTGCGGACATGGGTAAAGCTGGCGGTGTTTGCTTGCGAGCTTCTGTTTCTACTTTTGGCACTTGACTAGGTTGTTCCTTTACTGCCGCCTTCCTGGCCTTCTGCTGTTCTTCCCTTTCAGCCAGCTTCTTTCTTACCTCTTTCACCTTCACCAGCTTATCGAGGTCCTTGGCAAATTTCTTGTTGCTCCCCATTTTAATCTGATTTACCCAACCGATCGCTTCTTCATGAATCTTTGAGCTTGCTCTCAAAGCCTTGACAAAGAACACACTTGCTTCGTGCTCGCGTGAAACATACTCGCAAACCTTGGCCATCTCCAGATATATCTCCGCCATGAGCTCCTTGTCATCCTCACACATGGCTTTAGCTTTACGCAGCAGCTTTATCGCAGCATTGGGCCGACCGCTGTCCAGATTACTCCTGCCCTGTGTCAGGAGCAGCTTCGCCTGCTTTGGCATCTTCAGACCCCTTTCCTTTATCACCCTTTGTCTCCATTGGTCTTTCTTTATTTAGATATTCAGTTTTCAAGTCTTCCAAGGCCTCTTTGCCGTCAAAGTCAACCTTTTTAAGATTTTCCGAAAAACCATCATTTTGCGGTTTGCTTGTAAAATGCTTTAATTGCCGGACTAGCTTATCGTTCTGAATACTGACATCTTTTCTTAAATCCATATTCCGTCGTGTAAATAAAAAGGGTCAGACACCTTTTTATTGCTCGTAAATGCTTTTTTAACAATGATTTACATCTTGGTGTCATGTCTGGGCACGCTCTGCAGCCCCATGATTGAAATCCACCGACACACCCCAAACGGTCAAGCCCAAACAAAAGATCATCACAAAACATCCAACCAACTCAACGTCCCAACACCCCGACCATCCCCCGCACACACCAGCCGCATAATATTAATGAAAAAAGTTCGCCGAGAATGGACCCAACGGACAGTACGTCGGAGGCGCGGCTGTTAAATTCTGCGCGGCCCAACGCCAGCACGAGCGATCGACCCACCCAATCAACGCCCAACCACTCCCAGTCCTACAATTACGATCTACACAGTTCTTAATTTAGAACCCAGGATGACCAATCCCGAACACCCGCCCCCGCGCAGCCAACTGCCAAAAACCCACAAAGCCGACCACACCCAAACACCACAACCAAAAACTAAAAAAGAAAAAGACATACATCGACTCCAAAACACTTCATGCCGAAAAATACCAAACCCCAATCCCGTGTTGATCATGATTATCATTATTAACAAAACACCCCTCCAGACCTTTTCTTCGTGCTCCTTCGTGCCCTCTGCGGTGAAATTACTCTCAAAGATCTCCTACTTGACAGGTAGGATACTGCCTGTTATTTCCACCCTACTTTCACCCCATCTTTGCTTACTTTTACCCCATTTCTTCTTAGTTTTACCCTACTTTTGCCCAACTTTTCACCCCCGAAAAACGCCCAAAAACAGCCGATTTCAGCCAATGTCTTATTTACCAGGTGTCCATGCACCGCTAATCTATAGGCATTTCACCCCACACTTCACCCCACTTACAGGCTCATTTTACCGCCTTTTCACGCAATTTCAATATCCCCGGCCACTCCCTTCTCAGCCACTGCGGAAGCTCATCCCGCTCCACCTCCTCCCACAACCCGTGACCCTCTTTTACCGCCTCTATCATGAGGTTTTCGTACTCCTCATACCGGCTGTGTGAAAACCGTAAGTCCGCATACGCAAAGCCTTTACGTACCAACTCCGCATTCAGCACCCGCCCATCCTCCAGCTCCAGGTACGCCAACAGCCGACCGTACCGGTCCCGCACATCGCTAACCGTATCAATGATCACCGTAACCTCTTTGCCGGCAACGAGTTGCCGCGTAAACTCCGTCGCCTCCGGCCCGTAATACATCTCCCCGTACCTGGGGCTCTTCGTCTCAGGCGTATCAACCCCCAAAAGTCTCACCCGCGTGTCCGGCCACTTCCCGTCAGGCACATCGATATCCACAGTATCGCCGTCAATTATCTCATTGACAGCAAAGGACTTACGATGATATTTCTCCGCATCCGCCCCCTCAGGCCGACCCCGCGTAACAACCTCCCGCAGCCCGTCCCCGCCCCACCGATCCAGCATGGAAACCCCAAAAACAAGCAGGACACCCATCCCAATGAGTGCCCTGCGTTTATTACGGCTCATAGCGTATCTAACTATTGCTAAACTCTCCTAAACCCAACTCCCAAAACAACTTACAACACACACCCTAACAGACATACCAGCACCGGAAACGCCCTATACCACGCAAAAAGCACTAAATTTACGGACCCTTACGAACCGGTTTCACTTCCGAAAATCAGCCCTCACGGCATCAAAAACAGCCTTCAGCCTTACGCCTCGTTGTAAGTGCGTTCCTCTTCCGGCTTGTCCAGTTCAAACGCCTTGCAAACCGCAACCAGCGCCCGCTCTGCCTGGTCCTCGTTGACGAGACAGCTTATCCGTATTTCAGAAGTCGTTATGGCATCTACATTTACCTCAGCCTCACGCAGCGCGTTGAACATCGCGTTCGCCACACCGCTGTGCGATCTCATACCGACACCAACCGCTGAAACCTCCGCAATATCCTCCCGCACGAATACGGACTGGCAGTTAACCTCTTTTTTGATCTCGTTGATAGCCTTCTTAGCGTCCTCCAGATCCGAATGACTGATCGTAAACGACAGATTCGCCTTATCAGGACTGAGCTCAACCTGAATGATATCGTTCACAACTACATTAGCACCAGCAAGATGCGCGAATATCTGTGCTGCCGTACCCGGCGTATTGTCCACCCCGAGCAGGCCGATCTTAGCGAGATCTTTTTGTATAGTTGCACCTGAAACCAGAATGCCTTCCATTTGTGGTACCTCATCTGTAATTAGAGTTCCTGGATTATCGTTCAAACTGCTGCGGACCCGTATCGGCACATGATATTTCTTGCCGAATTCGATACTCCTGCCGTGCATCACACCCGCGCCCAAACTCGCCAGCTCTAGCATCTCGTCATAGCTGATCTCTTCGAGCTTGACCGCGTCCGGAAATTTACGCGGGTCTGCACTGTAAATCCCGTCCACATCAGTATATATCTCACAAACGTCCGCCCCGATTGCCACCGCCAGAGCGACCGCTGAAGTATCCGATCCGCCCCTGCCAAGGGTCGTGACATTGCCCTTTTCATCTACGCCCTGAAAGCCTGCAACGATGACGATATGCCCGTTGTCGAGCTGCTTTTTAACCCGCTTGGCATCAATACTTTGTATACGTGCCTTTGAGTGGGCCGAGTCTGTCACCATGCCGATCTGGGCGCCGTTGAAGCTGATAGCCTTATGGCCCATCGCATCCAGCGCCATCGCCATCAGCGACACCGTCTGCTGCTCACCTGTGGCCAGCAGCATGTCCATTTCGCGTTTTGACGGGTTTGGATTGAGTTCATGAGCGTCCGCGATCAGTTCATCCGTCTGCTTACCCCGTGCCGAGCAGACCATTACAACCTTGTTGCCTTCGTTGTAGGCCTTAATCGCACGGCCGGCCGCCCGCCGGATCTTCTCCGCGTCCGCTACCGATGTACCGCCGAATTTTTGTACAACTGTTGCCATGTAGTTCCTGATCTTTCGTATTGAGTTAGCAAAAGAAGCATTGCCCGAACGTTCCCGTCCGGGCGCAAATCCCCATAACTTTACATGCTTTAAGGGTTTAAGGCAAGCGCATTCTGCCAGGTGGATAATTCGTTCTGGCCGGGTCCAGGGTTTCCCTCAAAACGCTGTTTTGTATATCCGGGGCGTTTTGTTTTGACCCGGCAGGGAAAGCCAATTATTATGCCCGCATGAAAATCAGGGGTTTTACGTTAGTCGAGCTACTTGTCGTGATAGGCATAATGGGTTTGTTGATGGCTATCGTCGCGCCGGTGCTTCGTACAGTGCGAAGCAAGGCCAGAGATGTCTGCTGCCGATCAAATATCCGGCAACTGTCAGTAATGATGACGATGTACGACTCCGACCACGGCAGCTTCCCACTGGGCATCGACAACATATCATTGTTACCGCCTCCGAATGGATATGCTGGAAATGCAGCTTACGACAGAATGGGGATATGGTGGTTCAACCATTTGGGCCTTTACAACAGGTTTGTAGATAGGGGTGAGAAGGATGTGCTGATCTGTCCAGCACGAAACGTACCAACTTATAAATTCGAGACTAACATGCTGGTGGGCAATTATGGTGTCAACAACTCCATCTGCCGCAGTGCGCAAGATTACATTGTAAGAAGAGAATTCGCAGGTGAATCACTTTCGGCTGATCAGGTGCTTTCGCCGAGCAGGACCGTGCTTTTGCTGGACAGCGGTTATACGATGATCGGCTGGTGGGACGTTACCCGATATCCACCGTATAAACAAGAACCATTGCTGGAAAAGAAAGCATATGTACCGGGCATGAGCATAAATCCATACAAGAATCTTCATGAGGGTCTCCGCGAGGATGCGGTATACGGCAGACATTCAAATAGAACGGTAAATGCTGCTTTTGTTGACGGGCATGTTGAAAAACTCTCTGCTGAATCGCTGAAGGTGACGTCGGAACCCAATTCTGAGGAATACAAGAATCTCCGGCCTTTATGGCTGCCCAGATGAAGTCATAGACATATGTCGTCTATAACTTTTTGCATTTGCTCCGTACTGATCTGCTCAGCAGTAATGAGAGTTTTCAGTGACATTGTGCGATCAAGTCGTGTTTTGCTGTATGATTCGTACCGAATTGGGAACAAGGTATCAGCTTCGACAACAAACTTGCTTTCGTATGGAACCGGCGGGCCGCTGTATTGCTCTTTTTTGTATTTGCGTGCATAAGTTTTTGTACGTTCGTCACTTGAGATTTGCTGCCAATTCAGGTTTTTGTCCTTTTCAGTCTCGGAGAATGGGACCAATCCAAAGCCATTTCTAAGCTGGCGTTTTGCGTTTTCGATATCTCCATCGCTGGCCTTCGTTTTTTCAATGTTCCCACCCGAATCAATCATTATATTTATCTTTTCTTCAAGGTCTACCAGCTTTGTCCCATCAGAATTTTTGAGTATGTATATACCAAGCTCCTGAGAGTACCATTTTTCATAAATCACCTCCTCGGTGTATGGATGATGTTTGGCCATATGCACATTGCGGGCTTTGGCCATTGCTTGTTTTATTTTTTCGAGATCAGTGGCCTGGGCGGTGTTTACGCTGATCAGCGACCAGCCTATCAGCAGGACAGCACCGAGAAATACGGCGGCTTTCATTAGCTGTTTGCCGTGGTTGAACCTCTGCAGTTTTGCGGCGGTTTTGCCTGTATGCTGTCGAGAGTGCTTTTCGCCGGGGTTTTGCGAGTCATCTCTTACCTCGATATGCACCGGCAAAACGTCAGCAGGCTCGGCCCCATCTTCATCATTTGCAGCGTCTTCAATGGTCAACTCGGTAACTATGCCGGAATCGGGCCGATCAGCCATCGCAACGATCTTGCTATGGAGTTCGTGCATCTTTTGCAGGCATGCAGGGCAATTCTCGATGTGGTCGGTAAGTGCGTCCTTGGGCTGATCTGAAGCCGGAACTTCATTATGCTCGAAGCAGGAGTTGAAAAGGCCGGCATACGGGACCGCTTCGCAGATACGGTTTTCGATATGCTCTGTTACATCGCTGCAGGATTGCGGCTTAATGTTTTCGTCGCCTGTGAGTAACCGGCTTAGATGTCCGTACTGTTCGCCGGTCAAGTTCAGTTGTGCGATCGTTTTGAGATCGTCGAGACACTGCGGGCAATGCTCGACATGTGCCGTGATCGGCGTAACAATTCTGGCACGGAGCTCGTGATCAGCGAGGCTTGGCAGGAATGGTTTGGCATCACGGCAGCGAACTTCTCGGCCGGCAAATTCAAAATGCAGGCTCAGCATCTCATTCAATGCTTTCGGGTTTGGCGAGCCATCGACAGATTCATCAATGTCGGCTGCACAAGCCTGTTTCAGCAATTTGAGCTGTTGCTGACAGTACGGACAACTGTCGATATGCGTGCGCATTTCCGGCGGGACGTCGGCCGATAGATCTTTACTCAGATAATCGTAAAGATAGATAGCGGCCTGGTCGCATAAAGGCTGTTTGGTGTTATCAACCATCCTGACACTCCTGACCAAGGCTGCTGTTTTCAACAGCCTTGCGAATTTTGCGAAGTCCTTTGTAAAGATACCGGCTGGCGGATTCTCTCTGGACGCCCATTGATCTTGCGATGTCTTTTACTGCACAGCTCTGTTTATATTTCATTATGATCGCATCGTATTCCCGCTGAGAGAGGCAATTCTTTGCTTTGCTGAGGACGCGGTCGGCCTCCTTACAGTAGTCGTTTGAGGAGGTGTCTTCATCGCCTTGAATTTTCAAAAATTCAGAATAATTCTGCAGTAAATCCCTGTGCCTCTTGATCTTTCGGTATGTATCGGCGATATGGTTGGCAATTCGGCGGTACAGGTAGCTTTCCATTTTGCGCACGTCGGGGGGAACCGGCTTGTGGACCAGCGAGAGATAGAAGTCCTGATATACGTCATTGACCAGTGATCGGTCAGTGACCCTGGAACATATCACCCTGTATATGAAGCCGCCGTACTGGTTGGCGATCAAATCTGCCGGCCATGGTTCGCCGTTACTCATTGAGCATACACTCTACAACTAAGCATGGTTGTTTTGCAAAATCAACACGGCTGGTGAGTATAGCAGGAAGATCGGTCCCAATCAAGATGTGGAAGCGAAATTGGAAACTTAGGTATGCGGTCCCGCAGAGCCGAGCATCAGCCGGTCCGTGCGGTTTTTTTGCGTTCTTCGCGGGGGCGGTGTTTCCAGCGGCGGTGGAGCCACCAGTATTGGGTGGGGTCCTTGCGGATGAAATTTTCCATTGCTTTGCTGTATTCCTGGGTGACCCATTTGAGCGGGTCGTCCTTGTCGGCCCATTCGTCGGGGGTGATGATCCGCTGGACCTCCATCTCGAAGAAGAAGCGGTCGTCGACGCGACGGCAGCAGCCTACGCCGATGGGGAGGTTGTACTGTATGGCCATGAGGCCTATGCTTTTGTATGTGCTGGCCTTTCGGCCGAAGAAGTCGACAAATACGCCCTTTTTGCCGGCGTCCTGGTCGGCGATGAATCCGAGGGTTGCGCCTTCGTCAACGACCTGGGTCATGATCGCGCTTGCACCTTTTTTGTCGATGATCTTCTGGCCTTTGCGTTTGCGTATGCCGTAGAGCCAGTTGTTGATGAATTTGTTGTCGAGGGGGCGGGCGATGCTGTAGATGTTGAAGCCGAACAGGCCCATCATGTAGCCCATGATCTCGAAGTTGCCGTAATGGGCGGTGAGGAGCAGAAGGCCCTTTTCCTCTTTCATCATCCACTTGATGCGTTCGGCGTTGATGAATCGCGAGTACTGCTGCCAGTTGTCCTTGCGGACCAGTTTGGGCGTGAAGAGTATGTCGACGACGAGCATGACGATCTGCTGGAAGCTGCGCTGGCCGGTGGCGTGGATCCACTGTTCGTCCTTTTCGGGGAAGCTTGCGTGGAGGTTGGTCAGGGCGCGGTCGCGGCCGCGATGGTAATGTTTCCACATCAGGCTGCCGAGCTTTTTGGCGAATCGCAGGTTGTTCTCGACGGGGAAACAGTGCATGATCGCGACGCCGAGGCGCATCCCAAGATATGTGAGATAATCCGAGACGGGATTATGCTTTTTCTTTTTC
The DNA here is from genome assembly GCF_002007645.1 of Anaerohalosphaera lusitana. GTDB lineage: Bacteria > Planctomycetota > Phycisphaerae > Sedimentisphaerales > Anaerohalosphaeraceae > Anaerohalosphaera > Anaerohalosphaera lusitana. Next base: position 2,144,006 of record NZ_CP019791.1, on the reverse strand, counting down.
TTTCTCTTTTTTCTCTTTTCGGCAGACATAGCGGGCAATTCTACCGACCCAGCCGAGACTGTCAAGAAAAGCCCCGCTATTTTCGGATACAGTCTGCGTACCGGCAGCCGGCAGCAGCATTCAGTGGGAAGGCATTATTGCCTCTTGCGGCGGCGGAGGGTTGCGATCGCTCCCAGACCAAGCAGAGCAAATGTCGCAGGTTCGGGCACGACGAGCTCATTGCCCTCGGCCGCGTCCCATGCCAGAAGATCGGCCTGCACATCCGCGTTCCAACTGTCCCAGGGCCCGGTCACATCGAGCCAGTTTAGCGAATCAAGATTGGCAACCAGCTCCGCGACTTCGTCGCCATCAAGATCAACGCAATTCGCAAAGCTGAGGCGTTCCAGACTCTTTACATTTCGAAGAGGAGACAAGTCTGAAACAACAGAGAAATTGGTGGTACTGAAATCCATATCTCGCAAACTTGGATAGTCGCCCAAATCGCGACCACAGAAATTGCTAAATAGAGATTGGAAACCTTTCTGACTTATTCGGATGTCCTTTAAAATAGCTTTCTCTATTGAACCAGCCTGGAAACTGAACAGCTCCTGACCTGCCCCCGAATTATGTACCAGCTTCTGTTAGAGAGTTATCCTTCTCATCTGTCGTGTATTGCTGTAGCTGAGCCGTAGGCGAAGCGGAAGCAATGCACGAGGCGGCGAACTCGGCCGGGGTCGCGTAGTCCAGCCCGCTGTGCGGCCGATGGTTATTATATTCCATCCGCCACTGTTCGACAATCACTTTCGCTTCCTTAACCGAGTAAAACAATTCACGATTGAGCACCTCATCTCTGAACTTGCCGTTGAACGATTCTATAAAGCCGTTTTCCCACGGCTGACCCTTCTCGATATAAAGCGTTTCGACGTTCTTTTTGCCGAGCGTCTTCTTGATCGCATGGGCCACAAATTCCGGCCCATTGTCGCTGCGTATAAATCCAGGCACGCCTCGGACCGCAAACAAGTATTCCAGCGTTTCAACCACATCGCCCGACTTGATCGACCTGCCTACTTCTATCGTAAGCGACTCACGCGTGAACTCATCGAGCACCGTGAGAAACTTCAGGCTGCGCCCGTCCTCGCTCTGGTCGCTGACGAAATCATACGTCCAGACATGGTCCTTGTACTCGGCCTTTTGCACGCTGCAGCTGTTGTCGCTGTTGCCTTTCGATTTTCGCCCTTTGCGTCTGTGATGCACTTGTAACGCTTCCTTTCGCCATATTCGTTGAACTCGTTTGTGATTCACACGCCAGCCATGCTGACGAAGCTTGGCCGTTATAAACCTGTAGCCGTAGCACTGGTGTTCCTTTGCCAGCTCGATTATCTTGCTAGTCAGTGCCGTGTTCGTTGGCTGTTGCTGAGGTTTATACCGCTGGCTCGCTCGCGGCTGACCTATCACCTTGCATGCCCGACGCTCGGATACGGCCAGACTCTTTTGAACATGCCTGGCCGATTTGCGTCTCCGGGCCGGGCTCAGTAATTTCCCGAAAGCGCCTCCTTGAGGATGGCGTTGTCCAGTGCCTGGTCGGCAACGAGCTTTTTGAGCTGAGCGTTCTCTTTTTGCAGGGCCTTGAGCTGCTTGACCTGGTCGAGCTTCATGCGGCCGTACTGCTTGCGCCAGTTGTAGTAGGTCGCCTCGCTGATGCCCAGCTCACGGCAGGCCTGCTGGACCGTACCGCCGGAGCCGATTACAGCATCCGCCTGACGGAGCATCTTTACGATCTGTTCGGGACTGTGATTCTTGCGTTTCATAAGAGCATCCTTTCCATAAAAACTAACAAATTATAACGGATACTCTCTAATCAGCAACGGTACAGTTTTTCGGGGTCAAGCCACTCCAGCTCAGCAAAATTGGCACCCTCGAAATTGAGCAACCCCATCTCATCCCCACTTGTAACAAACAGGTTTTTTAAGGACACGAGCGGTGACAAAAGGCCGGACTCCATAGATTCGATCCTATTAAAACCCATGCGAAGTATTTCCAATTTGCCAAGCCCGGCAAAAGCACCTCTTTCGAGCTCAATCTCGGTTCCTGAGATGGTCAAATTCAAAAGACTTTCAGCTCCCGTAAATGCATAAGGGCCGACTTCACAAATCGCATTGTTCCTTAAATGGAGCTCCTCCAGCTTATCAAGTCCTGCAAAATGGCCAGCCTTAAGCGAACCGATGCTATTGTATGTCAAATCAAGTTTGCGTAAATTTGCAAGGCCAGCAAATGACCCAACATTAAGCTTATCGATCCGATTGTTTTGAAGATCGAGCTTTTCAAGACTTGTAAGCCCAGCAAATGCGCCCAGTTCTATATCATCGACGGTCCCTTTTCTTAGAGACAGCTCCAAAAGAGAACTGAGACCTTCAAATCTACCCAACTTAAGACAGCTTATCTGATTTTCCGCTAGCTTCAACATTCGTAAATTATTGAGCCCGCTAAAACCTCCCCTCTCAATTGATCCTATTCGGTTACGCTCAAGGTTCAGTTCTTGCAAGTTGGTGAATACAGCAAAATCACCATTGTCGATTGACCTAATGTCATTAGAACGAAGGTTAAGTAGTTTCAGGTTATGCAAACCCTGAAAGCTTGGTGCATGAACATCGGTAATTTTGTTGCTTTGAAGATCCAGCTTTGTCAGGCTTTTTAGTCCGGAAAAAGCATCTGTTGCTATGTTATTAATATAGCAACTAGAAAGCAGCAAATCCTCGAGATGAGATAGTCCCTGGAAAGCATTGGCAGATGTTTTCAAGTTATGATTTTTACTCAGATTTAAATACCATAAATTTTCTGCGCCGGCGAAAGCCCATGGAGCTATATTCTCAACGCCAGAGCTTTCCAAAGACAAGCTTCTGAGCTTGTCCAAACCTGCAAAATCTCCCACATCAATTATTTCAAAACCGGGCACTGAACCAATAAGGATCAGTCTTTCAAGTTCTGTGTAGTTACCTGCAAGCCCTTCGAGAGAATGCATTCTATTAAATATATCGGCAATTTGCTTTTCCTCACCCGTCAAACCTTCTTGCCTTGCCCACTCCTCAAAAGTTATGCCGTAACTCCGGCTGAGAAAAAGTACTACAACTACAAACGCAAGAAGGAACCATAGCTTGCAATTCTTCATCATCACACCTGCTTTCCGAAATATTGTCACATGAACGCAAAACCGTAAAGCAATAATATATCTGCTTAACCCACTCAATTCAAGTAATTTCCCGTACGGCAGGTCTAATAAATCTCTTATGCGGCGATTTTAGTGTTTACGGGCGGGGGAAATCGCATATGATGTAAGTGGAGGCAGTTTTTTCTTGATCAATGTTTGATTTGTAAAGGCCCTAACTATGGAACACGACAACAATAACGGCAACCCGCCGCGTGAGGATGGCAATGATCAGCCGCCAGTGAATCCGCATGCCAATCCTGCTCAGCCGATCTATATTCAGATGCCCGAGCAGAAGGACAAGCGGTCAGGATGGCGCGTGCTGTGGCGGTTGCTGTTTACCGTTTCGATCGTGCTGAACATATTTCTGTTTCTGCTTGTGATCGGGATTTCGGTGATGTATGTGCCCGCGGCGGGCGGGATGGTACGCGAGGAGCTGGTGCGGGAAGGAGATGCGCAGAATAAGATCGCGATAGTCCGGCTGGAGGGTATGATCACGACCGAGACCAGCGACATGTTCAGGAACAAGATCAATGCTGTGCGGAACGATGACACGGTCAAGGCGGTGATCGTGCGGACGATAACGCCGGGCGGTGCGGTTTCGTCTTCGGATCAGATATATCATATGATCAGACAGCTCAAGGCGGAGAAGGATATACCCGTGATCGCGTTTATGCAGACGGTGGCGGCGTCGGGAGGGTATTATACGTCCGTGGCGTGTGATCATATCATGGCGGAGCCGACGGTTATTACGGGCTCGATCGGGGTGATCATGAATCATTTCGTGCTTAAGGATCTGCTCGAGCAGAAGCTGGGGGTCGATTCGGTGGTCGTAAAATCGGGTGAGAAGAAGGACTGGCCGAGCATGTTCAGCCAGCCGAGCGAGGAGCAGAAGGAATATCTGCGGGAAAAGCTGATCAAGCCTTCATATGAGCGGTTTGTCAGTCTGGTGGCTGAAGGCCGGAGTCACGTACTGAGCGAGGAAGAGGTGCTCGAACTGGCGGACGGGAGCATTTATACCGCTGAGGAGGCGTTGGAGAAAAAGCTTGTCGATTCGGTGGGTTACGTTGACAGTGCTATCCAGAAGGCACAGGAGATGGCGGGGATCTCGGGTGCAAGGGTTGTCGAATACAAGCGGCCGATCACTTTTATGAGTGTGCTGGGTGCGTCGAACAAGACGCCGTGGGATCTTGACCCGGAAATGGTGCATGAGCTTACTACGCCGAAGCTGATGTATCTTTGGGACGGGCAGAATTGACAAGCGGGGCTGAAGTCAAATTTTTTGAAACTCGACCGTGTGTCTCTGCGTATACAAAGTAGAAGTTTGGAGTTGATAATAGGGCTTTTTGATTAATACTGCCGGGGTCAACGAAAATGGACACTGACTTGCTGGTTGCTATTGGTTTTGTGATTGCAGTGGTATTGGCAGTATTTTGCATTATATTCCAGTGCCATAAAAAGGACCACCGGTAGAGTATTACAGTCGACATAAATAAAAAGCCTCCCATTAGCGGGAGGCTTTTTTTGTGTCGATCGAACTTGATTAAAATCGAGGTGCTTCCGAAAAGTTCACTAGACCTTTTCTAATGTTGGTGCCTGATGCAATTTCCATGTACGCAAGCCATACAATGCAATCACTACAAAGCTAACAAACGGAACAAAAAATGAGGCACGAACAGCTTCCAGACCCCCGACCATTCCCAGGTCTATGACTCTGCCTTGCAGTGGCGGCATAAGAGCTCCGCCAACGATGGCAAAAATCAATCCTGCAGATGCGATTTTTGCTTCGTCGCCCATACCTTCCAGAGCTATGCCGTAAATGGTCGGGAACATGAGAGACATACATGCTGAAATTCCCACCAAACAATACAAACCGATCATGCCCGAAAGAAAGATAGCCCCTAGCGTTAGGCCCATCGCCCCGATCGAGAGCGTCATAAGAAGACGGCCCGGACTGAAAAATTTGAGCAGAAAGGTGCAGATAAAACGACTTGAACAGAAAATTATCATTGCAATGATGTTGTATGCTTGAGCTTTTGCGAACGTGAATCCCAAGAGATCCGTAGCGTAATGAATTATAAACGTCCAGCACATGATCTGAGCGCCTACGTAAAACGTTTGAGCAACAACCCCTTCAAGGTATTGTTTATTGCGAAGTAGCGAACCGAAAGTTTCTTTCAGATGCAATCTCTTATGATGTCCACCAGTCTTCGGCATCTTCATAAAGGCAAAAACCATCAAGACAACCAGAACCAGTAGACCGATAGCAACATAAGGCGCTCTGACAACTTTTAGATCTTGAACCTGCATTTTTTTGTGCGGCTTTCCACGGAAAGTTTCAATCTCTCCGGTCTTGTAAGCCTTTAAGGCTTTTGTTAAAACGCTGTCATATCTGATATCAGCCAGCGATGCAGCTTCAGGATCTATGTCAATTTCACCAAGCTGGAGTTTGGCAGCCAGTTCTGAGTCCAATGGTTTATTCCTGTCGGCTTCCAAATTATCAAGATATTCTTCGAGCTTCGGATCAACAGGCTTTCCATCATCCTGATCCAAATTTAGCAGCTCCATTATGGAATCCACCAATGCCCCGCTATTCGCCGTTGCCTGATCCTGACTGCGGAACTGGGCCGCTCTTTCAGCTCTCCACTGCGAAACATCATCTCTGAAATCCTGCACCTGCAAACTGCCAAGAATTGCAAGTATAGCCACTGTCATTCCCGTCAATGAGCCTATCGGATTGAAGGCTTGTGCCAGATTTAATCTTTGGGTAGCAGTCTTTTCCGGTCCCATTGAAAGAATATAAGGATTAGCCGTGGTCTCAAGAAAGGCGAGTCCAAATGTTAACACATAGAGTGCAACCAGAAAGAGGTTGAAATTAACCATTGAAGCCGCAGGTATAGAAAGAAGTGCACCAGTCGCATAAAGTGCCAATCCGACGATTATACCCGACTTATAGCTGAACCTCCGAATGAAAAGAGCAGCCGGCAGAGCCATAGTTGCATAGCCCCCATAAAAAGCCATCTGCACAAAACTACTTTGAGTATTACTGATTACAAATACATCTTTAAATGCTTTTACCAGTGGGTTGGTAATGTCATTTGCGAAACCCCAAAGAGCAAACAACAGGGTTACCAGTATGAAAGGCGCCAATAGATGTCTTGGGACCACTTTCGGCTCTTCCGTGGGTTTGTTATTGTATGAACTGGATACGCGGGCTGCACTGGAATTTTCGGCCACTTTGATTCCCTTCCTAAAGCATACTCCGATATGATTAAGTGATTCTATAACAATACAGTTATAGTAAAATGGTCGGGTTATTTGAATCGGATTCTGAAAAAAATGGGCGGCAGGCGGTAAGAAAAGAACAAAAGCGAACATTGGGAAACATGGCTGGATTTGGCTAATTTTCACTCGGACCGGCGTTCAGTATGTGGCTTTGGGCTGCAGAGAGCTTAAAGACCTTCTTTTATGGCAGATGTTACGCTCAGTAGACGTCCAGGTCGCCCTCGGGTTCATCGCTGTCTTCTAGTGTGGCATCACCATTGTCGAGCTCGCCTGCTACGCCGAAGTTGACCAGATCGACGGATTCGGGGTCCTGTCGCTTAGCTGTGAGCGGGAGTTTGCCTTCACGAAGCAATTCGTAGCCTTTCTGTTTCATGCAGGCCTTTTCGAACTCGACGGGATAACTGCTCCAGCGATTGTCGAGAGTGGACCTTTTTCTTAGTTCGGCTTCACAGTCCTCCCAGTCCTGAACGGCCTGGTCGAAGCTGATGCCGGACTGATACCAGTATCGATTGCAGCCGGAGACGAGTACCGCCGCAGCAAGAAGCAAGAGACACGCTATAGTTTGAATCGCTCTGTTTTTGAGCCCTTTGTAAGCCATTATCTGTTCCCTTTTAAGTGACAAAAACCATGTTACAACTTCAATTTTGCCCACAAACATGGAATCCGCAATGAGGAAATTCCCTATTTCTGGGGCGTTGATGTGCTCGGGTTCAAATGAGGGATCAGGCTCAAATCAGTGCACGGACATCAGAAAAAGGGTGCCGACCCTGAGGGCCAGCACCCTTTGTAAGTTTTGCTAAGTCGTTATTTAATAGGAACTTAAAACTATTTTGCGTCTGCGACTCGCTGGGCGGATTCCACTGTGTTGTATAGGAGCATTGTGATGGTCATCGGGCCCACGCCGCCTGGGACGGGGGTGATGAAGCCGGCCTTTTCCTTGACACACTCGAAGTCTACGTCGCCTACGAGGCGGTAGCCTTTTTTCTTTGTGTCGTCAGGCACGCGGTTTACGCCGACGTCTATGATGGCTGCGCCTTCTTTGACCATGTCTGCGGTTACGGTGTTGGGTCCGCCTGCTGCTGCGATGACGATGTCGGCGCGTTTGATGTGGTCGGCCATGTTCTTAGTTCTTGTGTGGCAGACGGTTACGGTGGCGTTGCCAGTGTCGCTTTTCTGGATGAGCATGTTGGCGATGGGTTTGCCTACGATGTTGGATCGGCCCACGACGACGACTTCTGCGCCTTCAAGCTGGACACCGCTGCGGACGAGCAGTTGGATGATGCCGTGCGGTGTGCAGGGCAGGAAGGCTTTTTCGCCGACGACCATTTTGCCGACGTTGACGGGGTGGAAGCCGTCGACATCCTTGTTGGGGTCGATGGCGAGCAGGACCTTGCCTTCGTCGATGTGTTTGGGAAGCGGGAGCTGGACGAGTATGCCGTGGATCTTCGGGTCCTTGTTGAAGTTGTCGATAAGTGCGAGCAGTTCTTCTTCAGTGGTGTCGGCTGAGAGGCGGTTGTCGCTGCTGTAGATGCCGCAGTTTTCGCAGGCCTTTTCCTTTGCGCGGACGTAAGACTGCGAGGCCGGGTCCTCGCCTACGAGTATTACCGCGAGTCCGGGCTGCACGCCCTTTTCGGTGAGCTCGGCGGCTTTGGTTTTGATCTCTTCTCGCATCTGTGAGGCGATCTGTTTGCCGTCAATGATCTGTGCTGTCATAAAATGATTCCCCTGTCCTTAAAAGAAATTTGCTTATTAAGTCTGTCTCTATTCCTCGAGGTAGCCGAGGATTTTGTCAACTTCGACGTATTTTTCCACGAGTTCGTGCATTTCGTCTATTTTCGGGCCGTCTTCCGGGCGGATTTTGAAGCCGATGTTCGCAAGTTTGGCGCTCACTGAGAAGGTGTCTTCGTCGCTTATGAGCACGGGGATGTGGCTTTCCTGGAGGAACGGTATGATCTCCTTATGGGGCTCGAAGCCGCCGGTGAGGATCATGCCGCCGTTATGGGGTCCGTGCTTTGAGAGGAGCATGAGCGAAACGAGCATGTTGTCGATGCGGTCGCCGGGTGTGATTATCAGGGTGTTGTCCTGGATGTATTTTACGACGTGCTCGGGTTCCATAGCTGCGATAACGGTGTTTTCGATCGTATTCGAAAGACAGTCGTGGCCGCAGTAGACGTCGAATTTCAGCTCGTCGGCAAGCTGCTTGACAGTGTATGATTCCAGCCAGCTTTCATACGGCATTGCACCGAGGAGACGTGTGCCCATCAGTTTCAGGCCTTTTGTAACGGTGTCAGTGACTTTTTCGTATTTGTCTGCGCGGATCTTGTTGAGGACTACACCCATGACATTGACATCGTATTTCTGGAAGAGTGCCAGGTTGAGAGCGAGCTCGTCCATAGGCCTGCCGATGCCGCCTGCTGTGACGATAAGGACCTCTGCACCTATGAGCTGAGCGACGCGGGCGTTAGACAGGCCGAAGCATGAGCCGACGCCGGCGTGTCCAGTCCCTTCGGCGATCAGCATAGGATGGTTTTTGTTGATGGCCGCGATGGACCGGAGTATCTCGTCTTCGAGGGGCTTAACGTTGGGATTATTGATGAAATCCCGAGTAAAGCCACGGCGGATGGCGATTGGGCTCATGTGGCAGGGTTTGTCGGGCATGTTGAAGTACTGGTGTACCAGAGCCGCGTCCTCGTCGATGTCGCTGTCGTCGTAGCGGATATAATGCTGGCCGACCGGCTTGCAGTAGCCCGGGTCGAGCCCGCGGGTACGGAGTACCTGCATGAGTCCGAGCGAAACGGCAGTCTTGCCGCTGTCCTGTACCGTTGCACTTATGTGTATTGGTTTCATGGAGGAGATTATAGTGAGATGGAGCGACATTTCCACCGAAAAACGCAATGTTAGCGCGTGCGGCTGGGAAAGATACCGATTTGGGCGTTTAGGAAGGATAGAGCTGAAAAGAAGTCGCAGGGATAAGCATGGACAATAGAAAAGCCCCGCAGGCTGGGAATGCCTGAAGGGCTCATTTCAAATGGGTGATGAGGGATTCGAACCCCCGACCCGCTGATTAAGAGTCAGCTGCTCTGCCAGCTGAGCTAATCACCCGTTGGTTTTTGACATCGTCAAAGCGACGTAGGCTAGGAATTTTACTCAATTAGGCCTCGTTAGCAAGGGAAAATCGGGAAAAACCCGCCTAAATTTTGCTTCCATGGCCGCAAAAGAGATCACGCAGCTCCGTTTAGCTGGTTTTCATAGAGGTTTCGATATATTCGGCAGGATTCCATCAGCTCGGCGTGGGTGCCCTGAGCGGCGATCTGGCCCTGTTCCATGACCACGATCATGTCGGCCGCTACGACCGTGCTGAAGCGGTGAGCGATCACGAAGCAGGTTCTGTCTTTCATCAGGCTGCCCATTGCCTTGTGTATCTTGGCTTCGCTGTCGGCGTCGATCTGGCTGGTTGCCTCGTCGAGTATAAGAATCGGCGGGTTCTTGAGTATCGCCCGTGCGATGACGATCCGCTGGAGCTGTCCGCCGCTAAAGCCGGCATTGTTCTCGCCAATGAACGTGTCGTAGCCTTCGGGGAGCGGTTCGATGAACTCGTGGGCGTAGGAGCTCTTCGCGGCCTGGATGATTTCTCCAAGCGTCGCGTCGGGCTTGCCGTAAGCGATGTTGGATGCGACGGTGTCGTTGAACGCGACGACGTTCTGGGTAACCATGCCGATCTGTTCGCGAAGGCTGGCGAGCTTTACCCGTGAGATGTCCTGGCCGTCGATCATGATGGAACCCTTGTCCAGCTCATAAAAACGCGGCAGGAGATTGACGAGCGTTGTCTTGCCCGAGCCGTTGGCACCGACGATGGCGACGGTCTGGCCCGCACGGACCTTGAGATCCACGCCCTTCAGTGTCGGCGCCTCGTTGCCGGGGTAGGTGAACCATACGTCATTGAACTCAACATTGTCGCTTACAGGTGGCAGCGCCCTGGCGTCAGGCAGTTCTTTTTCGAGCGGACTGTCGATGACCGAAAAAACCCTTTCGCAGGCAGCGTTCGCGCCCTGGATCTTGTTCCAGACATCGCTTACTTTGCGTATCGATTCGGCAGCACTTCCGAGAAGGACCAGCAACAGGAAAAAGGAGCTGGCTTCGAGATTGTCCTGAGCGACCCATCTGACGCCGAGTATCAGGGCCGCACCGCCTGCGATCATGCCGAGCACTTCCATTGTCGGGTTGGTCGCGGCCTGTGACTTTGCCACGCGAAGAGTCTGACGGAGGAAGCGGTTGTTCAGACCTTCGAAATTTTTCTTTTCGCGATCCTGGCTGTTATAGACCTTCACCACGCGAAGGGCTGCGATGACCTCGCCCGCCCTGCCGAGCATTCTTGCGCTGCTCTGGAGAGATTTGCGGGTGGCCTTTCTGACCCTGTGGCCGAGCAGGCCCATCAGGGCGACGGCTGCGGGTGCGGCACAGGCGAAGATCAAGGTTAGCTTTACCGATATGAGCATGGCACCGGCCAGCAGCCCCGCGGCTTTCATGGGTTCGCGGAGGGCCTTGCCGAGGAGAACTTTAATACCCTTTCCGGCCTTGGCCGTGTCGCCGATTAGTCGGCTGACGGTGTCACTGGTGCCCTCGCTGGAGAAGTACCCGACCGGCATGTCGAGAATGTGTGTGAAGCAGTCGTATCGTGCGTGAGCAGTAGCCGTTTCAGTGATTGCGGAGGCAAGATATGTCTGGAAAAATCGGGCTATGCAGCGGGCGATGGTAATGACGACCATTGCAAGGATTATGAAAGTGACGGCTTTGACTTTGTCTGAGGCGGTTTCGTCGCGGGGTATGACGCTTACAGTGTCCTGGATCCAGTTGTAATAAGATTTCTTCGGCGGCGCGTTGATCGTCAGCCGCTGTATATTCGTATTGCCTCTGGAGTCGGTACGTTTGATCGCGATCGGCACGGAATCACCCTGCTCGATGGTGGCCATTTCTTCGAGGAGCTTGCGCGAAGGCACATCGGCTTGCTGGCCGGAAGGCATTTGCGAGCCGAAGCCTATGATCCTGTCGGCCGGCTGGAGGCCCGCGCCGGCGGCGGGTTCGTCTTCGGCAACTGCAGTAATCTGTACGAAGGTGCGGAAGTCGTCATCGCCGGTCCTAAAGTCGCTTACCTCGGGAACGTAGAATTCCATGCCGTAGCGCCAGTCGCAGATATTACGGTCGACCCAGCCGTGGAGACCTTCTTCGCCCATCATGACCTTGAGCAGCGGGCCAATGGTCATGAAGCTAAGCGAAAAGAGCAGTCCGATGATGACGGCTGATACAAAAACACCGATCAGTCGCGGCCACTGCGGCCAGACGTATCCGAGAATGCGAAGAAAAGCACCGAGGTCCTTGTCCTGATTTCGATCTTTTATGTTTGACAACTTATTATCCTCTCAGGCAGTGCCAGAACGATTTCATGTTCGGTTTGAGCCTGAATGATTCCTTAAAATATTTTTTCGCGAGATCGGGCTTACCTTCCGCGCGGGCGCTTTTGGCGACCCGGTATGTTTCGCGACTCAGCCTTCGCATCGCATCGGTTTTATTTATTCTTTCCTTACCGCCTAGCTCGTAATAGAAGCGTTTCAGGACCTCGAGCTCTGTGAGGCGATTATCAACACTTATCTCGGAGAGATTGCCCGAATGCCGCCGGCGATTGAAAGTAGGCTCGTTGAGAGCGATAAACCTGTAATCAAGCGAGAGTTCGAGCCAGAGTGCGTAATCAGAACATACTCTGAGCGAAGTGTCAAACTGTTTTCGGCCCTTAAGTATGTGTGCGGGGAACATCGAGCCGCACGAGTGGATGAGTATATCCTGGAAAAGTTTGTCCGTGATCCAGCCGCTGTGGAGTTTGCGTTTACATCTGCTGATTTCACCACCGTTCTCGTCAATCCGCATGTAGGGACCGTAAACGATGACGTCATCCTTTTCGGTCTCGGCGGCGGCGATCATTCGTTCCAGTGTATCCGGATAGTACAGATCGTCGGAATCTAGAAAGGCTATGTATTCACCATCAGCGAGGTCAATGAGAGTATTTCGCGCGGCAGCATCGCCGCAGTTTTGCTGGTAATGGTAGCGAACGGGATAACCCTTTTCATCGAGCACCTGCTTTGTGTCATCGGTCGAGCCATCGTCTACGACCACGATCTCGTAATCCTTATAGGTCTGATCAAGGATACTTTCGATGGTCTCACAGATGTAATCCCTGCGGTTATATGTTGGTATACAAACACTTATTTTTGGCAACTAAATTCTCCTTGTAAACCGGTTCAAAGCAGGATGTGTTGGTGAGCCCGCCTCCATTATAGCACTGACAGTTTACTTACAGGCTCAATCTGGTGATGATAGAATCGCCCCCCGAACAGCAACTATCCGGCACAAGAGACCGGCTACTGCTAATTTCCTTTCAAAACTTTATGTAGAAACCGTATTGATTCATCTTTTTCATATTTGATCTTCTGCATTACATTGTCATAATCAATTGGCCGGCCAACAAAATCAATACTGTCGGGATAGTCATAAAGTCGGGAGTTTAGCCCCGAGAGGCGAAGAAAACTGGATATACGGTCATTTTTGGATGACCAGTTTGCAAAAAGCCTGTTTCGCATTATGCTATTACCCGGCAAGCACCAGGCTTTTCTGTAGCCTTTTCGGTAAAGCTTCTCCTGTAAGCCGTAAATTTTATTCTTCTTTTTCCGCAGCAGCGGAACACTCAGAAAATTTTTCTTCACCTTAATAGAAAAAACAGTTCCATGAAAAGAGTTCGTGACGACGCACTCAGACTGTCTAAGCAAACATATCCATTCATCAGGCCCCAGACTCGTGAGACTTTTATCCGCCAAACCTGCTGCCGTGTCTCCAATGTTAACAACCGGCAAGTTGTACAAGGTCTTTACACGGTGAACAGCGTCTAGAAAGACAGGGCTCGCCTGAAGACAATAGGTGACTATATACTTTTCAGGAAGTTCATAGCATGTTATATCCGCTTCCGGGTAGTCGTCACAGAGAACGGTTGGGTCAACGGTAATGTCTATCGATTTATCTGTAACTTCTCCGACATCCTTCAAAGAAGTTCTCTCGCGCACGGAAATATTTTGAAATGATGCAAGGCACTCACTGATTTTGTCATGGTATTCCTTGGGAAAACCGACTCCGCCCGTACTGGCGGCATATGAAATCCTAATAGCCGAGTCAGGACCGAAATTCAACAAGAACGCATCCATATTTTTTCTGGCCTTACTTTTTGCAAAGTTCCATATCTGGTCACTGCCGCACACCAGTACATCTGCATCGACGCCATTAAGCTGGTTTAAATTTGTAAACACCTGGGGTGTAAGGGGGAGGTGCTTTTTTCTGAAATCCGCGAATTTTTTGTGCAGCGGCGAGTCACTGTCCCCCTTGCTGATAGACTTTGGTTGATAGTCAATTAGATGCACATCGAATCCAATTTGACGCAGCACATTGCACAGAGCATAAGCCTGAAGTACCGCGCCATAATTCGGCACAGAATGAAACGTAATTACCATGACTTTTTTCATGTCCTCTAATCCATAGCAAAACAAATCGATTTCAGATTTCGTCTCTGGGAAACAGGAACCTTAAACTCTTCAGCGAGTCTGCCGACAGCTATCATACACACAACTGTGTGATTGTCGGCAACACCGGCAACTTTCCGAAGCTGAAGGTCTTTTTTAGGCGTTACGTTCCAGTGCAAAATACAGGCGCCCAACCGGTTGTACTGCAAACCGTACAGCAGACTCATCGCAAAGATACCGCAATCTACATACACCTGATTGCGGTCGCCAACTCCCAAACAGCATTTTTGATCACCAGCAACCAGTATAAATTTGTCAATTTGCTCCGTAAAGCCGCGTGTGCCCTTATGAATAGCCAGTATTTCGTTTATTGTGTTCTTTTTCGAGTACACATATACACGACTTGTCTGCCGGTTGCATGTTGAAGGACTCTTCTGCGCCATTTCGACTGCATCATAAATTTTAGACATTGGCACGTTGCCGCCGGCGAAGGTCCTAATGGAATATCTGTTTTGAGACAGCTTACGAAAGTCACCCCTGCTTGCCTCAATGCAGTCAGTTTTAGAGAGAATCCTTACGCCACCCGCAAAAAACCGACAATTATCAGTAGGTTTTCCTTCAAGAAATGATTTAATATCAGCTACAAGAAGCTGTGTGTCATCTGAAGACTGTATTTGCCCCGAACCGACATAGGCTTTCAATACATTGCATGCCGCCTTGTATTGCGAACGGGAGGTGTCACCACCGGTACGTTCAAATTCCGTAAGCAGATTCATCAGTTTTGTAACTTTCTTAACCCCGAACCCTGGTCTGCAGTCCTTGAACGAAAGTCCCTTTTCGATGATATGGTAAGTTGTAGTTATGTCCGCCAAGACTCTGTCATGGCACGAGTTAAGCAGACCCGAGTGCCTCTTGAATCTCGCTAAATCGTACAAATAGCAACGTGTAAGCCTTAGACGGCATTTAATGCCACGCATAAATCGTTTCATGCTCTTATATCCTGAATTCCAAAAGACAAACCACGATACACCCTATAGCCGCGTCCAGTTAGAAAGAGGGGAAAATACACTGCCGAAATTATATAGGTCGAGGCGCAAGTATCAAGGAGTTTCTAAGCGGGAAAACTTAAGTGGATTTGTGACACATGAAGTTCAAAAGCCCCGGGAGTTTTCTCGCCGGGGCCTTTTATGGAAAAGATGCTCGCGTTTTCTCAATTTCCAGGGTGTCGTTCGTGTTTTCGTTCGAGTCCGCGTCATCTTAACGCGTGCTTAAACTATAGCCTCGATTCTCGTTGGGTCAATCGGGGGATCGGCGGGGCTTTGCATCGGGGCGGCGGGAGGAACGGCAAATCAATATTTTGCGAAAAAAATGAGAAAACCATTGAACCGTAATGGGCATATGCTCATAATATATGATGTTGGAAGTTTGATAGTCAGATTTAGGGTTTTCTCACAGAAAGGAGGGCATTATGCCTTTTAGAGACGGAACAGGACCAAACGGTGCAGGACCGCTGACTGGTCGAGGAATGGGCCCGTGCAGCGGCGATGCTTACGGGAGGGCCCCACGTCGGGGTTATTTCGGTCGAGGCCCGGGACGCGGACGAGGTTTTGGCAGAGGTTTTCGCAACTGGGCCGGCGGAGGCTGGGGTTTCGGCGGCGCACCGGTCGATAACCCCGAGAATTATGAGCCGGCCAGCGAGAACCTCACGGACCTGGAAGCCCAGGCGCAAGGTCTTCGCGAGTCGCTGAACGACCTCGAGTCGCGAATCAAGTCCATGAAAGAAGAGAAATAGTCTTTTCGAGCCGACGATCCCGAAAGGAGCCAGGCACAGAACACCCAGCTCCCGCGATTGGCCCCCTTTCGGGGGGTACGGCTCGGTAGTATGCAAACATCAGTTAGGGGATACCAGATGATATGTGTAACGAGCAAAGGTTCGGACCTGCAAAGCGAAGTCGATCCGCGTTTCGGTCGGTGTGCGTATTTCATTTTCATCGATCCGGCGACGATGGAGTTTTCGGCGGTCGAGAATACGAGCATGAACGCCGCACAGGGCGCAGGCATAAGCGCCGGCAAGACCGTGATAGACGGCGACGCCTCGGCCGTACTGACGGGCGAATGCGGGCCCAAAGCCATGCAGACGCTTCAGTCCGGCGACGTCAAGATATACACCGGCCTAAATGGAACGGTCGAACAAGCAGTGCAGGCGTATAATGAAGGCAGTCTGAAGGCGATCTAAAACGCATGAGGGAACGACCATGAAGACAGCTAAGACGATCGCGATAGCCAGCGGCAAAGGCGGTACGGGCAAGACGACGGTTTCGACGAATCTGGCGTGGACGGCGGCGGACCGGTTCAAATCCGCGTATCTGGACTGCGATGTCGAGGAGCCCAACGGCGGCATATTCCTAAAACCCGCAATAGAGGCCAGCAAAACAGTACACGTGGATGTACCGCAAGTGGACATAAGCAAATGCAGCGGATGCGGCAAATGCGGCCGGCTTTGTCAGTATTCGGCGATAGCGCATCTGGGCGGGCAGAACGTGATCACTTTCGAAAACATGTGCCATAGCTGCGGCGGATGCATGCGGATATGCCCGACGGGTGCGATAACCGCAAAGAAAATGGAGATCGGGACCGTCTCGCACGGGTCGGCTGGCAAGCTGCGTTTTGCAGGCGGGCTGCTGAAACTGGGCAGCGTGCGGACGCCTTCTCTGATACATGAGGTGCTTGCTGGGGACACTGATGCTGAGTTGCGGTTTGTGGATGCCCCGCCGGGAACAAGCTGCCCCGTGATCGCCGCGGTACGGGGAGCGGATTACGTGATCCTTGTTACTGAGCCCACGCCGTTCGGACTGAATGACCTGCGGCTGGCGGTTGATATGTGCAGGGCGCTGAGGCTTGATTGCGGACTTGTGATCAACAACGCTTACGGCGAATACGTGCCGTTGGACGAATACGTCGATGAGCAGGAACTGGAGGTGCTGGGCAGGATAGAATATGACCGGAAGATTGCCGAGGCGTACTCGCGCGGTGAGATGATCGTGGATTCGCTGCCGACCTATGGAAAGGTATTTGGACGGATTCTGGATCGGGTGCTGGAACACATGGTGTGAGGGGCCAAGATGGTGATCATATAATTTTAGCGTATCGAATGCTATGGAAATGAGATGAAAGAATTAGTTGTTATAAGCGGTAAAGGCGGAACGGGCAAAACGAGTATCACTGCGTGTTTTGGTGCATTAGCCGACAACGGTGTGATCGCGGATTGCGATGTGGATGCTGCAGATATGCACCTTCTGCTTGGGCCGAGCGTTCGCGCACGACATGAATTCGTCGGCGGCAAGCTCGCCGTTATCGACCGTGAAAAATGTACCGGCTGCGGAGTATGCGCGAGGGTATGCATTTTTTCGGCTGTCGGCAAAGCTGACAACGTCTACCGGGTGGATGAGACGGCCTGCGAGGGCTGCAAGGTGTGTGTCGAGTTCTGTCCGGTCGCAGCGATAGATTTTGTCGACAGCGTCAATGGTGACTGGTTCATCAGCGATACGAGATTCGGCCCCATGGTTCATGCGAAGCTTGGTATCGCAGAAGAAAACAGCGGGAAGCTGGTCAGTCTTATACGCAAAGAGGCACGAAAGGCGGCTGAGGAGCAGGGAAAGGAGCTTGTGCTCGTGGACGGGTCGCCAGGGGTTGGTTGTCCGGTCATAGCCTCGATCGGAGGAGCGGATATGGTGCTGATCGTGACCGAGCCCACCCAGTCGGGGCTGCACGACCTGCACAGAGTTGCCGAGCTCGTCAAACATTTCGAGCTTCCAGGGGCGATATGCGTGAACAAGTGGGACATCAACAAGGCTATGAGCGAACAGATCGAGACAGAGGCACAGGAGATCGGCATGCCGGTCGTGGGCAGGATCGGGTACGACAGAGCGGTGACGGAATCCCAGATCGCTCGCAAAACGCTTGTGGAGTACTCGAAATGCGAGACGGCTGAGAGGATCACAAAGATGTGGGAGGATGTAACCGCCCTGCTGTGAATGCTCGGTTGGAGACTGTAAGTATGAGATGATGTGAGATTGGCAATTGTAATAAGTGATAATTTGCGTTATTTTCAATGGAGCAAAAAGATGAGAATAGCAGTACCAGTGAGTGAAAATGTTTTGAGTCCGCATTTCGGACATTGCCAGGAGTTCGCGCTATTCTGCGCGGATGAGAACAAGAAGATAACCGCTGAAGAACGGCTTGCTCCACCCAAACACGAGCCCGGCATACTGCCGCAGTGGCTTGGCGGGCTCAGCGTCAATACCGTTATCGCTGGCGGAATGGGAACGCGGGCCCAACAGTTGTTCACAGCCAATAATATCGACGTGGTCGTGGGCGCGCCGTCGCAGGAGCCCAGAGAGGTCGTGGAAGCGTATCTCGCCGGTCAATTGCAGTGCGGCGACAATGTCTGCGACCACTAGTTAAATTAAGAGGAACGATATGCCAAGGCCGGTAAGAT